>CAMAGG010000009.1 GCA_945833805.1 uncultured Clostridia bacterium
GGAGAGTGAATAGCTTGTCTAAAGAAGATGTATTAGAAGTTGAAGGCGTTATTCTGGAAGCACTGCCCAACGCACAGTTCAAGGTAGAGCTTTCAAACGGTCATAAGATCTTGGCTCACATCAGCGGCAAGCTGAGAATGAACTTCATTCGTATCCTGCCCGGTGACAAAGTGACCGTTGAAATGTCGCCTTACGACCTGACGAAAGGCAGAATCACCTGGCGCGCCAAGTGATTTCGGCAGAGTAAACTATCCCAAAGGAGGGTATTTCAATGAAAGTAAGACCTTCAGTTAAGCCCATGTGCGATAAGTGCAAGGTTATCAAGCGCAAGGGTAAGGTTATGGTTATCTGTGTTGAACCTAAGCACAAGCAGAGACAGGGCTGATTAGTCCTGATCCCATCAAGAGGAGGAAAAAGTATGGCAAGAATTGCTGGCGTAGACCTGCCCAAGGAAAAGCGTATCGAAATAGGTCTGACCTATGTATACGGCATCGGCAGAAAGTCTGCAAATGATATTCTGGCTAAGGCTGGTGTAAATCCTGACACCCGTGTTAAGGATCTCACCGACGAAGAAGAGGCCAAGATCCGTGAAGTTATCGACCACGGCTATATCGTAGAGGGCGACCTCAGAAGAACTGTTGCTCTCAACATCAAGCGTCTGGTTGAGATCAACTGCTATCGCGGAACTCGTCATCGCAAGGGTCTTCCCTGCCGCGGTCAGAGAACTAAGACCAACGCTAGAACTCGCAAGGGTCCTAAGAAGACTATAGCAAACAAGAAGAAGTAATCACAGAAAGGTGGTATATTAATGGCAGCAACCAAGGGCAAGCAGGTTGTACGCAGACGTCGTGAGCGTAAGAACGTTGAAAATGGCGCGGCTCATATCCAGTCTACATTCAACAATACAATCGTTACTATTACCGACCTTCAGGGCAACGCTCTTTCATGGGCTAGCGCAGGCGGACTCGGCTTCAGAGGCTCAAGAAAGTCCACTCCTTTCGCAGCTCAGACAGCAGCAGATGTTGCAGCTAAGGCAGCTATGGAGCACGGTCTTAAGACTGTTGAGGTTTTCGTTAAGGGCCCCGGCGCAGGTCGTGAGGCAGCTATCAGAGCTCTTCAGGCAGCTGGTCTTGAGGTTAAGCTCATCAAGGACGTTACTCCTATCCCCCACAACGGATGCCGTCCCCCCAAGAGAAGACGTGTTTAATCACTGACAGAACCGAGCTGTTCGTTTACTCGGCGTCGGCAGAGCCGATACTGCTTCGGCACAGCCGATATTACTATTGAATAACGGAGGAAACTAATTATGGCAGTTAATCGTGACCCGATTTTAAAGAGATGCAGAGCGCTGGATCTCAGCCCCGCAGTTCTGGGCTATGACAAGAAGTCCACAAGAAACCCCAACGGAAACAAGAGAAAGAAAGAGTCTGAATACGCTTCCCAGCTCAAGGAGAAGCAGAAGCTCAAGTTCATCTACGGCGTCCTCGAAAGACAGTTCTATCACTACTATGAACTGGCTACCAAGGAAGAGGGTATCGCCGGTGAGAACCTCATCAGACTGCTGGAGTCCCGTCTGGACAACGTTGTTTTCAGAATGGGTATGGCCTGCACAAGACGTGAAGCACGTCAGCTGGTTTCTCACGGTCATTTCTGTGTGAACGGCAAGAGAGTTGACATTCCTTCTTACAGAGTTAAGGTTGGCGACGTTATCTCCCTGCACGAGAACAGCAAGAAGAGCAAGAAGTTTGAGCAGATCGCAGAGGTTGCCGGCGGCAGAGTTACTCCCCTGTGGCTCGAGGTTAATAAGGAAGCAGGCACAGCTAAGGTACTCCGTCCGTTCCAGCGTGAGGAGCTTGACTACGATATCGCTGAACACTTAATTATCGAGCTGTATTCTAAATAATAGCATAGATGCATACAGATATTTAGTGCAGTTATTTTTAATTCATAGTCTGCGGGCGCTGACTAACAGCCCCAAACTGTGCCAATGCTAGGGATACGCTGAATAAAGCAAAGCGCACCGGATCCAGCCGCGTGAGTTTCCCGCGTTTGAACGGGGCGGATCTGGTTTATGAAGCGTTTCCCGGTTATAGAGCTGCGGCATGGGCAGAGTGTGATTTAAAATTAACAGCGAATATGGCAATAAGCACAGGATAATTAACAGACGAGAACTTGTGGAGGGTACCAAATGCTTGAAAAAATCGAAAAGCTCAATATCGAAACCTCAAAATTAAGGTCAGACGGAACTTATGGAATGTTTGTTCTCGAACCGCTTCAGAGCGGCTATGGAAATACGCTCGGCAACAGCCTGAGAAGAGTGCTCCTCTCCTCCCTGCCCGGCGTTGCTGCTACCTCCGTCAAGATCGACGGCGTACAGCACGAATTTTCCACTGTTCCCGGCGTTAAGGAGGACGTTACTGAGCTGATCCTCAACATCAAGGGACTCAGAGCTAAAATGTACGGCGAAGCCCCCAAGACTATCTACATTGAAGCCGAGGGCGAGGGCGAGGTTACAGCCGGCGATATCAAGACCGACAGCGAGGTTGAGATCCTCGATCCCGGTATGCACATCGCTACGCTGAGCGCCGGCGCTAAGCTGTTCATGGATATCACGCTGGACAGAGGCAGAGGATATGTTTCTGCTGAACTCAACAAAGAGCAGCTCCAGCCTGTTATTGGAGTTATCCCGATTGACAGTATCTACACTCCTGTCCTGAAGTGCAACTACACTGTTGAAAATACCCGCGTTGGTCAGAGAACCGATTTTGAGAAGCTCATCATCGAGATCTGGACTGACGGCACTATCTCCGCTAAGGAGGCAGTTTCCTATGCGGCTAAGATCCTTATCGAGCGTCTTAAGCTGTTTGCCGATCTCTCTGATGATTCCGAGCAGCCTGAGCTGATGGTCGAGAAGGAAGAGAACCGTAAGGATAAGCTGCTTGAGATGACTATTGAGGAACTGGAGCTTTCTGTTCGTTCCTTCAACTGCCTCAAGCGCGCTGGTATCAATACAGTTGACGATCTCATCAACAAGTCCCCGGAGGACATGATGAAGGTAAGAAATCTGGGTAAGAAGTCCTTCGACGAGGTTAAGGCTAAGCTTAACTCTCTCGGATTTGACCTCACACCCTCTGAAGAAAACAACTAATTCGGGCAACCGAGATAAACTATTCCTACTGAAAGGAGAATGGAAATATGCCGGGAACTAGAAAGCTGGGCAGACCCAGCGACCACAGAAAGGCAATGCTCAGAGGCATGGTTACATTCCTGCTGGAGAACGGTAAGATCGAGACCACCGTTACCCGTGCGAAGGAAGTTCGCGCAGAAGCAGAAAAGATGATTACACTTGGCAAGGTGAACACACTGCACACCAAGCGCCAGGTTCTTGCTTATGTTACTAAGGAAGATGTTGCTAAGAAGGTATTTGACGAGCTCGCTCCTAAGTACGCTGACAAGAACGGCGGTTACACAAGAATTTACAAGATCGGCCCCCGCCGCGGCGACGCTGCTGAGATGGCTATCATTGAGCTTGTTTAATCTATCGCTTTACACAAAATCCCTCTCCGTCACCGGAGAGGGATTTTTTTAGTACGCTTCTTCATTTTGTAGCAAAAGGGAGCGAAAATCGATTCGCGGAAGTTTTAGACAAACTTACAGCCCCGGAACAACTCCGGGGCTGTAAGTTATCTGGTTTCTATCAAGCCTTTGCAGCCTTTTTCTTGGAGCGGAGCTCCTGTACCCATATCCACAGCGGACCTGCGAGGCATACGGAGGAATAGAAGCCTACCAGCATACCTATTGCAAGCGGAATGGAGAAGGTAAGTATCGAAGTAGTTCCCATGAGTGCGCAGACGATGGAAACGGAGATCATCGCGGTAACTGTGGTTGCCGTGGTAATTATTGAACGCGGCAGGGTCTGCTTGATGCTGAGGTTTACAAGCTGCGCGTCGGTGAGCTTGTTGCCGTACTTTGCGCGGTTTTCACGCAGACGGTCATAAATAATGATCGTGTTGTTGATCGAGTAGCCGAGAAGCGTCAGGATTACCGCCATAAAGTTGGAATCCAACGACATATTGCCGAATACATAAACAGCATAGGTTATTGCAACGTCGTGCAGAAGGCAGACGATCGCAATAATACCAGCGGACAGACCGCCGATTTTCTTGAAACGGAATGCGATGTATACTGCAAGCAGGATAAATGCAACAACTACTGCGATGAGGCAGGATACGAAGAACGCGGAACCGGAGGACGCGCTTACATTCGTTGTGTCGATATTCTGGATATTCTTTTCAGGGAGAGCGTTTACGACTGCTTCGTTGATGTCGTTCAGCTTCTCATCGTCCATTTTTTCGTCGGCTGCGAAGGATACCACCATTGTATTCAGACCGCCGGTGAAGCTTGTACCTGTTGTGATAGAAACGTCAGGAACATTGCCGAGCGCCTTGATCGCTTCCTTCTCGGTGGCGATCTCTGCATCGGTTATCTCGCCGGAGTAGCTGTATGTCAGCATGGAGCCGCCCTTGAAGCGGATATCCACCTTTACTCCTAACACAAAGGTGCAGACGATAGTCAGAAGAATGACTGCGGAGGAAATGATCACGAAGATCTTTCTCTTGCTTACAAGATCTGCGCCCATATCGGTTGGAACTGCTGGATTATTGGAAACCGCAACGGTTTCTGCATTATTATCGGAAGCGGACTGCTTCTTTTCGCCGCCGTAGAACCACGTATTCTTGAATACCTTAAAGCGGGAAAGGGAGGTTACCATCATTCTGGTTGCCCAGCAAGCCATGATGAAGTTCATGATAACGCCGACAAGCAGGGTGTATCCGAAGGAGTAGATCGTACCGTCGGTGGAAGCGCCGAACCATGTACCGAACACAAGCATAAGTATAACGGCAACGATGATAACGGTGAGGTTGGAGTCCAGAATTGCGGTAAAGCCGCGCTGGAAGCCGTTTTTGATAGCTCCGTCGATCGTTCTGCCGGCTTTAAGCTCCTCGCGTATTCTCTCCGCAGAAAGCACGTTGCCGTCAACGCCCATTCCGACGGAGAGGATAATACCTGCGATACCGGGGATCGTCAGGGTGCTGCTTGCATTGAAGCCGAAGAAGCCTGTTACTGCGGCGAACATTCCGGCAATCTGACCGGCGAGAGCGATAACTGCGACAATTCCGGGCAGACGATAATAGATTATCATGAATATAGAAATAAGGATAAATGCGATGAGTCCGGAAACCGCCATCGCGTCACGGGCGCCGGTACCGAGAACAGGAGAGATCGTGGACAGGTTCTTTATCTCAAGCTTGAACGGGAGAGAACCGCCGTTGATCATATCGGCAAGCTTTTTCGCCTCGGTGTAGCCGTCCTCGCCGGTGAAGCTGCCGGAAATGGAAGCCTGTCCGTCTGAGATTACTGCGCTGACTGTGGGGGCGCTGATCTGATTATCGTCCATCCAGATTGAGATATGGTCGCCGGTTTCGTATGCGGTCTGTGTCGCCTGCTTAAAGGCTTCCTTGCCACTGTCGTTCAGCGTGAGGTGTACGACATAGCTTTCGGTGACGCTTTCGGTATCTCTGCCCACCTGTGCGTTTGCAACGTCCTTGCCCTCAAGAACAAGCTCCAGATCCTCGTAGGTCTGACCATCTTCAAGGTCACCGCTGTATCCCATGCGGAAGCTTAGTACTGCGGTCGCGCCAAGCTCCTTTACCGCTTCCTCAGGGTTGAAGCTGGTGTCGTCCGCCTGCCATGGGAAACGAACGATTATGTTGTTCGCGCCGAGGTCTGCGAATACTTCATAGTCGTTGATGTTCTGGTTTACAAGACGGGTTTCAATAATTGATTTCGCTGCGTTCAGGTCGTCCTGCGTGATCTCGTTGTTTGCAGCGTAGTCATCTGGCACGCCGAAGGTCACGTTTACGCCGCCGCGGATATCAATTCCCCATCTGATATCGTCTATGCCCGCAATGATCGTGGTGTCGTTGTCGCCGTACCGGGTACTTATACCTAGCGTGGACAACACCGCAAATGCCATAATCAGGGCGGCAACAACGAAGAAAATGGGTTTTCCTATCTTTTTCTTCAAATGTAGCTCACTCCATTTCAATTGACGGCAGATCTCCTGCCGAAATTATAATCATACTATTCTATTATAATATAAAATGCGCGATTAGTCAATAGATAAATTCGGTCAAGCAGGAAAAAATCTCAAGCTTTGAATAAAAAATTGTAATTTGTCGGGCGGGTACGCCCGCCGGCGACTTCCGCGCTTTGCGCGGAAATGCTTTTCACTTCGCGCTAAGTTACAAGCCACACTGCCCGCTAAATTACAATTTATAACGAAAGGCGCTGCAACGATTCAGCGCCTTGATCTTATTTATAAACTATGTTATCCTTATTGAATTTATCCGTGAAGCCTACATACCAGCCAAACTGTGTGACCGCCGGGATAATTGCGTAGAAAATCAGCATAAGCGCCGGAAAAACCGGCGACATACTGTCTATCTGGCGATAGTCGGTGGGTATCCACGCTTTTGTTTCAAGATCAGGCTGCGGAATAAACGTTTGTATGAACGGATACGCGCTGCCGCTTATAAATCGATAAATATACAGCGTGTCGCTTTCCGGGAAAAACAGCTTGTTCAACAGCAGCACCACCGTGGGGGCTGCGGCAATTACGAACATAATTATTCCGAGGATTATCCATCGGTATTTCAGTGGGCTGTCCACACGGTGATTCTTAACAAGGCTGCGCTCCCGTGCTCCGTCCTTCCATGCAACGGTGAACACCAGCATATGAAAGATCAGTGTGCCGCATATCATTGCCAGAACGTTGAACACTATGTTTCTGCCGAACATGGACAGCGCCATTGTCATAAAAAGGCAGAGAACGTTTCCGAGAACAATATAGCCTATGCCTTTGAGCAGGAGAATATAAAAGGGCTGTCGTTTCATCTGTATTCCTTTCAAAAAAATTCCAAGTGTATTTGTTATCCGGGGTGAGATACTATTTCCGAACAAGGATTCCGGATATGCCGGAATAATTTCAGAATCGAGGTATCAGCGATGAGCAGTTTCAAGAACAAACAGAGCGCCGAAATACTCGGCAGCGTTTTCAGAAACGCAGAAATGGCTTATGACGCGTCGGGAGAGGTGCTGAAGCGCTGTCCCAACCGTAAGCTTGCCGGGGAGATCTCCGCGCAGCGCGACCGCTACCGCGACGTGGCGGCTCAGACGAGGACAGAAATAGTAAGGCGGGGCGGAGTTCCGCATGAGTACCCGGCTTACACCAAAATGATGTCCCGAATGGGAATTGCAATGAAAACCGCGAACAGCCGCAGCAGCAAGACGATAGCTGCGCTGATGATAAGAGGTACCACTATGGGAATAATTGATATGCAGCACGCAGTGAACCGTTCCCACGGCGCGGAAAGCAAGATCCGCGATGATGCGGAAGAGCTGCTTCGCAGGGAGCAGGATTTCTGTGAGCATCTGAAAAGTTACCTGTGAGAGCCGGGGCGACATACCCGGAATACTGTCCCAGTGATGTTGAGGCAGGACGAATACGTGGCGGCGACGAGCCAAGTAAGCTGTCGCCGGTGAGATCAGATCCGGCTTATCGGCGGCTGTTGGAGGAGGATCAGTAGATCACTTACCCTCCCAGTCGGGATTTACTACGTTATCGTTAATGATATTTTCATACACTATTCTTGCGCGGCGGCGCTGTTCAATTGCATCATCGCCGTTTCCGGTCATGTTCTCAAATTCATCGCGCAGGTAAAGGCCGACCTCGTCCGGACAGCTCTTCCACCTTGCCTCTTCGGTGAAGCCGGTGGTGTTAAGCTGAAGTCCGCAGCCCTTATACAATGAAGCGTCCGGGAATTCATCGGAAAATACCGCGAAAAACTGTATTTTCTGATCCGGATCTTCCTCGTCAGACGCAGCTTCGTCCTCAGACGACGCGACCTCGTTTATGATCTTGATTATTCCCTGATCCGTCAGATAAAGCTGGCTGTCGCCGGAGAAAAGCTCGGCGGAGAACTTCTGCTGGTTTGCGTCAACGTACTGGGAATAGCCGTTTTCGTCGGAAAGATCAATGAAATTCACCGCAACATGAACATATCCGTTTCCGTCAAAATCCGGGCAGTACCGCTCAAGCGCGACCTCTATATCGGTGGTTTTGGTATAGATACCGCTGGAGCTGTCAGTCGAGATAGCTAAGACGTACAGATCATGCTGTTCCCTCGTTAGTATCTGTATTATCGGCACTGAGAGTATCAATACGGCAAGCGTGATAACAATGACATATACCTTGTAGTGGTAAAAGAAGTTTTCTACTGCTTTCCAGCCGGTGGGCTTTTCGTATACAGGCGGTACGTCTTCCTCAAGCTCGTCGCTTTCCTCGATCAATCCCTGACGTAGCTTCAGCAGCTCAGCCTTTTCACGCTGCTGGCGCTGCTGCTCCTCTATTTCTTTTCTGACCTTTGCCATAGGGTCTTTTTTCTTTTTGGCAATGGGGCGGGGATTGGTTCCATCGTCCTCGGAAAGAATACTCTTATACTGCTGGTCTTTTTCGTTGGAATTATTGTTGTTTTCTGGCATTTATTGCCCTCCTGTCGGAATGGTCAGCCGACATTGCCGCCGTATTTCTTTACAAGAAATGTGAACAGCATCGTCGTAATCGAGATCGCTGCGTAAATTACTGCATAAACGGTGAAATCGGACGCGTCCGCGCCGAAAATGATCCGGGCGGATAGCAGGAATGTCAGCGGAGGAAAAGCCGCAGTAAACCAGCGGCGCTTTATATCCTGCCCTGCGAAGATACCCGCAGCAAGAGAAAAAGCCGGGTCTACCGCGAAAAAAAGCGTAATGCACACCATCATTCCGGCATCAGACGAGGATATCCCCAAAACCACCGCCGGAATAAGCAGCATGACCGCGAAATTCGCCGCGGCTGCCGCAAGGGCGCGGATTATATCGAATTTATGCCGACTGATGAACGAAATCAGCTTTTCCATTCCGTTTCACCTCATATATTTGCCTTATTGGTTATAATTTTCTTTAAAAATTGTGGGTAATAAACCATAAAGCCGCAATTAACGCGGCTTTATATTGTTTTTACTTTTCGGGACGCATTGTCGGGAACAACAGAACATCTCGTATGCTGGGTGAATCCGTCAGCAGCATGACAAGTCTGTCGAAGCCGAAGCCCAGTCCGCCTGTGGGGGGAAGTCCGTATTCCAGCGCAGTGATGAAGTCCTCGTCTACCTGCGCGTCATTTCCGCCCTGTGCACGCTTTGCGGCAACCTGCTTAACGAAGCGCTCCTTCTGGTCGATCGGGTCGTTTAGCTCGGAGAACGCATTTCCGAACTCCGTGCCGTTGATGAAGTACTCGAAGCGCTCGGTGAACGCTGGGAAGTCCGGCTTTCTCTTTGCCAGCGGGGAATTCTCCACGGGATAGTCATAAATAATTGTCGGCTGAATGAGCTTGTCCTCAACGAAAGCCTCAAAGAACGCGATAAGGACATGACCCTTTGTGGAGTTCTCGTCCAGCTCGTCGTCAACATGATGCTCCTTTGCGCAGGCTCTCGCAGCAGCGTCGTCCGCCCAGCTGTAATAGTCAACTCCCGCGTACTTCTTCACCGCGTCTATCATGGTGAGGCGCTCCCACGGCTTGCCTACCGCGATCTCCTTGCCCTGATAGGTTACGGTATCGGTGCCGCAGACATTGAGGGTAACTGTTCTGTACAGCTCCTCGATCAGATCCATCATGCCGAAGTAATCAATATATGCCTGATACATCTCAATGGAGGTGAATTCCGGGTTATGCGTAGCGTCCATGCCCTCGTTTCGGAAAATTCTTCCTACCTCGTAAACCTTGTCGAAACCGCCGACAATAAGGCGCTTTAAGTACAGCTCTGTTTCAATGCGCAGGTACATATCAATATCCAGCGCGTTGTGGTGGGTCTTGAACGGACGCGCCGCCGCGCCGATCTCAAGTGTAAGCAGCGTGGGGGTGTCCACCTCGATATAGCCGTGACCGTCAAGGAACGCGCGGATCTCCCGCAGAATTCTGGAACGCTTTACAAAAGTATCCTTGTTTTCGGGATTAGCGATAAGGTCGAGGTAGCGCTTTCTGTAACGCTCCTCCTTGTCCTTGAGTCCGTGCCACTTTTCCGGCAGGGGCAGCAGGGACTTTGACAGCAGGATTATTTCCTCAGCGTGTACGGATATCTCTCCCATTTTCGTGCGGAATACCTTGCCCTTAATGCCAACGATATCGCCGAGATCCCATTTCTTGAAGTCAGCGTAGGTTTCTTCGCCGACATCGTCCTTTCTGACGTATACCTGCATTCTGTCGGAGCCGTCGCGAACGTCTATGAAGCTCGCCTTGCCCATGATACGGCGGGTCATCATTCTGCCGGCAATGGCAACGTCGGTGTTTTCAAGCTCCTCGAAACGGTCGCGGATCTCCTTGTTTGATATGGTGACGTCATACTTTGTTATGGTGTAGGGGTCTTTTCCCGCCGCCTTGAGCGCGGCGAGCTTTTCAAGTCTTACGCGGTGCTGCTCGTCAAGCTGCTCGGCGGTAAGCTCTTCCGGCTGCCCATTCTCTGCGGGATTCTGCTGTGTGATCTCGTCTGCCATGTATCAGTCTTCCTCCTTCTTGGTGATGTTGAGAATTTTGAACTGTATCTCTCCGGAGGGTGCCTCGGCTGTTACAGTTTCTCCAACAGCATGACCTACAAGCGCCTTGCCTATTGGGGATTCATCGGACATATGACCCTTGTCGATATTCGCCTCGCTTGTTCCGACGATCTGGAAGGTCATTTCCTCCTCCATTTCAATGTCGAGGATAGTTACCACAGTGCCTATTCCGACCTTTTCAGTGGAGATCTCGTCATCGTCAAGAATTACTGCGTGGGCGAGGGTCTGCTCGATCTCGGCAATTCGGGACTCGATGATACCCTGCTCGTTCTTTGCTTCATCGTACTCACTGTTCTCGGAAAGGTCGCCGAAGGAGCGTGCCATTTTGATCTTTGCCGCGATCTCCGGACGAACGACGGTTTTAAGGTTTTCAAGCTCTGCTTCGAGCTTCTTTACGCCTGATTTTGTTAATTTTGTTGTAGGCTTAGTCATATTAGTTGTCCTCCAAATCAATATATTTACAGCAGAAGCTGTGGATTTACGGTTATTCAGCTGGGATCTGAGGAGTAAGCACCTCGATCGCTTTCTGAAGCTGGGCGTCAGCGTCATCGGAGATGTTTCCGGGGAGCGCTCCGGCGGCAAGTTCAACGGTGTAATCTGGTTTCAGACCGGTTTCGTTCCATGTGCCGGATTTGGTATATATCTTTCCGACGGAGAGGGTAAGAGCGCTTCCGTCCGAGAACTCATAAGTGTTCTGCATGACCGCTTTGCCGAAGGTCTGCGCGCCGATAAGCGTTGCGCCGTATTCGTCCCGGAGCACCGCCGCGAACAGCTCTGCCGCGGAAACTGTCCCTCCGTCCATAAGCACTGCCACAGGCAGATCTATGGAGCTTTCGGAGTCGGTTTCAATAAGAGTCTTTCGGCTGCCGTCGGAATATTCAACAGTTGCCGCAAGCGCGGACGGCACGAACTGATTAAGAATGGGCTTCAGCGCGCTCACGATTCCGCCGCCGTTCTGACGAACGTCAATTATCAGAGCCTTTGCGCCGTCATTGGTCACGGAAGTCACCGCGTTTGTGAACTGATCGGCGGTTTTGGCGTTGAAAGTTGTGATCTGAATATATCCGATATTCTCGTTTATCAGCCGGGAGGAAACGGATTCTATCTCAAGCTGCTGGCGAACCAGATTAACAGAAATGCTTTCTCCGTCCCGGAGGAGCTGCAATGCAAGACGTGTTCCTACCTCGCCGGAGATACGTTCAAGCGCCTGACCCGGCTCCATCGAAAGCAGGCTTTTTCCGTCGATCGCGGTGATGATATCCCCGGAGAGCACTCCGTTAAGCTCGGCGGAGCTGCCCTTATACACGCTTGTGATCTTCAGGTAGCCGCTGCTGTCTTCCTCCGCCTCGAAGCCCGCGCCGAGGATAACTCCCGCCTGCGTCTGCTGAAGCTCGTAATAAGATGAGGGCGGTATATAGGAGGCATATTTGTCGCCTATTCCGGAAATATAGCCGTTGATTATGCTGCTTTCAAGCTGTTGGTCGTCCACAGTGCCGATGTAGTTCTGGGTGACGGTGGCGTCTATCTCCCGCAGCTTTTGATATACGCCCTCGTATTTTTCGGACGTGCTGATCTTTGAATTATAGATACCCAGCGACACTGTCCATGTGAGGACGAAGGTAATGGCGCAGCCGATAGCGACAAGGCTTATGGCTATGCCGAGGGATATTTTCTTGTTCAAGGGTATTTCCTTTCAATAAAACTTGCTTATACTTTGATATGCTTTCCGGTGCTGATGACTGTTCCCACCGCGCCGAGAAGCGCGCCTGCGACGCAGTTCACCGCAAGCACCAGCCACATTATGTCTTCGAACGGCATAAGCCCATAGAAGCCGAACATCTGCCACAGTGTGAGGTCTGTCGAAAACAGGGAGAACACCGAGTCGTAAACCAGCCATGTAAGTCCCCATGCGGCAGCACCGGCGATAATGCCGATAAACATACCCTCCACAAAGAACGGGGTTTTGATAAATCCGCTGGTCGCTCCGACATAGCGCATGATGTTAATTTCATTGCGGCGTGCGAATACACTGGTGCGTATAGTATTGGACACGATGACTATACTTACCACGATAAGCGCGATGAGCACCGCTCCGCCTATTAACGAGAAGGTGTTGCGGATATGGATAAGCACGCTGGCGAAGTCGTAGGGGGCTTTGGTCTGCTCCACGCCGTCTATCTGATTAATAGTATTGACAACACTGCGGATCTTTGACAGATCTTTTACCCGAACGAGGAAAGATTCCGGCATGGGGTTTTCGTCAAGGTAATCCAGAAGTTCGCTGTATTCCGCCATATCGTTGCGGAAGTCCTCCAGCGCCTGCTCCTTTGAATAATACTGAACGTCCGTCAGGTCGTCGTTCTTTTCAAGCACCGACTTGATGTGCTCCACCTGCTGGTCGGTGACGTTTTCCTCAAGGTAGATAGTGATCTCGTTTGTGTCCTCGATATTGCTCATGATCTTGCTGACGTTCATCATCAGCAGCATTGCGCAGCTCACCAGAAGCAGGCTCACCATGAGTATGCTGAAGCTGGCAAAGGACATCAGGAAATTCTTCCACACGGAGGAAATTCCCTTTTTTACAAGGTATGTGACATTACTCGTCCTCATCTGAACCTCCGATGATATCATCAAACGTAATTGAACCGCTGTCGATGTTGATTATTCTGCCGCCGAAATGCTTTACCAGATCATGCTCGTGGGTCACCATAATGATAGTAGTTCCGGCGGAGCGGTTGATGTCCCGCAGCAGCTCCACTATCTCATAGGAAAGCCGGGGGTCGATGTTTCCGGTCGGCTCGTCTGCGATGATGAGTCCGGGGTCGTTGGCAAGCGCCCTCGCAATGGCAACTCTCTGCTGCTCGCCGCCGGAAAGCTCCTTCGGCTTGCTCCTTGCCTTATGAGCAAGGTCAACGAGGTTCAGCACATACGGAACGCGCTGCTTGATGAATCGGGTGCTCTGGTCGGCGATACGCAGCACGAACGCAACGTTTTCGTATACGTTAAGCTCCTGTATCAGGCGGAAATCCTGAAACACCATGCCGATAGAGCGGCGGAACTTCGCCACCTGATTTCCTTTTAGCTTCGCGAGATTTTTTCCGTTGACGAAAACTCTGCCGGTGGTAGGGGTGATCTCGCGCATCAGCAGCTTTACCAGCGTGGATTTACCCGCACCGCTGCCGCCGACGATGAACACGAATTCCCCGTCGTTTATCCGGAGGTTTATATCCTGAAGTGCGTCTACTCCGCTGGAGTAATGCACATTTACGTTTTTTAATTCTACCATATTTTCTCCCGTGGAATGCAGGTTATTTTTCCCTGCCGACTGTCTGTTATTCCCCAAAGATACATTTTTTTACGGGGAGGCTGTTTCCCCTTATTTACATTCAAAGGCTGTCCCGGTTTTTGACGGGGCAGCCGTAGTTTTACAGTGAGCCGCTCCCGATCAGAACTTGGTGGGGTTAGCGGCAAGGTACTTCTTTACCATGAGCGCGATCTTGAAGATGATAGCGTGGTCGAATTCACGCAGGTCAAGTCCGGTGAGCTTCTTGATCTTATCCAGACGGTAAACCAGCGTGTTGCGGTGTACGAACAGCTTTCTTGAGGTTTCGGAAACGTTCAGGCTGTTCTCAAAGAACTTCTGGATAGTGAACAGGGTCTCGTGGTCGAGGGACTCAATGGAATTCTTCTTGAATACTTCCTTAAGGAATGTTTCACACAGGGTGGTCGGCAGGTGATAGATAAGACGGGCAATGCCGAGGTTATCGTAGCTGACGATGTTCTTGTCGGTGTCGAATACCTTTCCGACCTCAAGTGCGGTCTGAGCCTCCTTGAAGGAGCGCGCAAGATCCTTTACTCCTACGACAGGAGTGCCTATGCCGACATTCACCTTAGTGAAGAACTCGCTGGAGAGAGTGTCGGAAATGGAGCGCGCCAGCTTTTCGAGGTCGCGCACATCTATGTTGTTCTTTACTTCCTTAACGAGAACTATGTCGTTTTCGGTTATGTTGAATACGAAGTCCTTGTTCTTATCCGGGAACAGGTTCTGGATAACGTCATAAGCGGATACGTCGTTGGAGGATATCACGCTGATGAGGAACACGACCCTGCTGATGTCGGAATTGAAGTGAAGCTCCCTTGCCTTCAGGCTTATGTCGCCGGGGAGTACGTTGTCGAGGATTATGTTCTTGACGAAGTTGTTGCGGTCGTACTTTTCGTCATAATACTGCTTTATTCCTGACAGGGAAATGGCGATAACGCTTGCGTACTTGCCCGCCGGCTCGTCGGTTCCCTCGACAAATACCGCATAATCCGGTTTTACATGAATACCGAACGGCTTGTAGGTGTAGCCGTCGCGGATAAACACCTCATGGGAATCCCCAAGCTCAATGGGAAAAAAGTCGTTTCCTCCGCCAACTCTGGTAAGGTCGCTGCAAGCGATGATAGTTCCGTTTTCGTCAATTACACCGATAACGCGGTTTACCGCGTCCTTCATCTGGTGAACGATTCCCTGAAAAAGCCTGTTTGACATTTTGATTACCTCTTTCTGTTGGATCCGGCGGCTCAATGCCCGTACCGCCCTTTTCCAAGACCCCTCTGGGTCAGGCGGCGCGCGGCTGGACCAGCCATGTTCTGAACTGTTGTTTTTGTCCTGAGTAGAGAAAACAGTACTCTAACTTATATTGTACTAAAAAAATCAGAAAAAATCAAGTGTTTTTTATCTAATATGTAAAAGTTTCTTATTTTTTTTAGGTATGCTTGAAAATTAATGTAAAATGTAATATAATATAATAGATTAATAATATCCTTAACAATGAGGACTATTTAATACAACAAGCAGAAAAAGAGGTAGATATTACAATGTGTAATTGCAACAAGGGAAATTATTATATCACCACCCCGATTTATTATCCGTCCGGTCAGCCGCATATCGGTCACTGCTATACGACAGTTGCCTGCGACGCTATCGCGCGGTTCAAGAGAATGCAGGGCTATGATGTGATGTTCCTCACCGGAACTGACGAGCACGGTCAGAAGATAGAGCTTAAAGCAAAGGAGCAGGGCGTAACTCCCAAGGAGTATGTAGACCCGATAGTTGCCAACTTCAAGCGTCTGTGGGAAACAATGGGCATAAGTTACGACAGATATATCCGCACCACCGACGACTATCATGTGAAGGCGGTGCAGAAGATATTCAAGACCCTGTACGACAAGGGCTTCATCTACAAGGGCGAGTATTCCGGAAAATACTGCACCCCCTGCGAGAGTTTCTGGACGGAGAGCCAGCTCAAGGACGGCAAATGCCCGGACTGCGGCAGAGATGTCGTTGACGCCCATGAGGAGGCTTACTTCCTGCGTCTGTCCGATTATGCCGACAAGGTGGAGAAGTTCCTGACGGAAACCGACTATCTCCAGCCGAGAAGCCGCGTGAACGAAATGGTGAACAACTTCATCAAGCCCGGACTGGAGGATCTGTGCGTTTCCAGAACCAGCTTCACATGGGGCGTTCCGGTGGATTTCGACCCTGGTCACGTCGTTTATGTATGGGTTGACGCGCTCTCCAACTATATCACCGCGTTGGGCTATGACAACGACCGGTACGATGATTTCAACAAATACTGGCCGGCGGATATGCACATGACCGCTAAGGAAATAGTGCGCTTCCACTCCATTGTATGGCCGATAATCCTGATGATGCTCGACCTGCCGCTGCCTAAGCACCTCTATGGTCACGGCTGGATAAACTTCAACGGACAGAAGATGTCCAAGTCCCTCGGCAACGTTATCGACCCGTTCGTGCTGGCGGAGCGCTACGGCTCTGACGCGGTGCGCTATCAGATACTCCGGGATATGCCCTACGGCAGCGACTGCAACTTTTCAAACGAAATAATGATAGGCAGGATCAACACCGACCTCGCCAACGATTTAGGAAACCTTGTTTCCAGAACCGTTGCAATGGCTGACAAGTATTTCGGAGGAACTCTGCCGGAGGAGCGCGCTGCGGAGCCTATCGACGATGAACTGCGCGGAATGGCTGCGGCGCTAAAGGAACCCGTTTCAAAACTCATTGAGGAAGCTCAGCTCTCAAAGGCGCTGGAGGAGATCTTCAAGGTGGTTTCCCGCGCAAACAAGTATATCGACGAAACCGCGCCGTGGATACTGGCAAAGGACGAAGCAAATAAGCCCAGACTTGCGGCGGTTATTTACAATCTGCTGGAGAGCATAAGGATATGCTCCTCTCTGCTGTATCCGTTCATGCCCAAGACCATGCCTAAGGTATGGGAGCAGATAGGCGCAGACGAGAGCATGACGGCATATGATGCTCTGGGTACTTTCGGAGTTCTGCCTGCGAATGTCACAGTACACAAGGGCGAGGTTCTGTTCCCCAGAATAGATATGGATAAGGAGATCGACGAGCTGAACGCTATGCTTGCCCCGGCAAAGACATTCCGCGAGGACGAGGATCTCGACAAGGCAAACGTCATCACTATCGACCAGTTCGCCGAGGTAAAGCTCCGCAGCGGCGAGATCACCGCCTGCGAAAAGGTGAAGAAGTCCAAGAAGCTGCTGAAGCTCACCGTTGACGACGGAAGGAGCGGCAGACAGATCGTTTCCGGAATTGCCGAGTGGTACAAGCCGGAGGATCTTGTCGGAAAGAAGATCGTGTTCGTTGCGAACCTTGCTCCGGCAAAGCTTTGCGGCGAGCTTAGCGAGGGCATGATCCTTGCCTGTGACGCAGGAGATAAGGACGTACGGGTACTGTTCCTCGACAAGGACGTACCGAACGGCAGCACGATCAGATAATCATATAATAATTACAATTTAAGTGGATTGGGGGGATCTTTAATGGATATTTCGAGAATGGCGAATATCGCTTCGGTAAACCAGACCACGCTCACGCATTCTTCCGAGCACCGGACGATGGAGAAATCCTCCACTCTGGCGACCGAGCATACCGACGCATTTATAAAATCCGAAGCTGCGTTTACTCCGGCATATACCAAAAGATCCGCCCAGAAGCAGGCGAGCGACAACAACCTCACCCAGCGGGAGAACAGCGAAGACAAGGTGGGCGCAGTCAAGCAGAACGAGGGCGAGGGCAAAGCCGAGCTTATGGTTCAGGGAGTGCAGCACATTATCCGCGCCATGCTGGTAAAGCAGGGCGAGGTGCTCACCGGAAATGTCCCAAGCGTAGGGGCGAAGCTGTACGCGGAGGAGCTGCTGACGCAGATACGGCGGCTTTATGGCAATTCCGCCGAAGCGGAGAACACCCCGGAATACTGGTCGCCGGAGAACACAGCCGAAAGGCTCATCACCTTTTTCGACTGCGTATCCGTTGAGGGCGACAAGTTCAATCTGCTGGACAGGAGCTTCAAGGGCGCTTTCAACGAAACCGAGAAGCTTTTCGGAGGGCGCGGGCGGCTGCCGCTTGAAAGCTACGAAACAAAACAGCTTGTATTAGATAACTATTTTAACAAACCGGAGAACTATGGCAATATTTGACACACACGCGCATTATATGGCCGAGGATTTTTGCGGGGAACTTATCCCGCTGCTGGAAAAAATGCCGGAAATGGGCGTTGAAAAGATCATGGCGGTGGGTTACAGTCTGGAGTCCTCAAGAGAGGAGCTGGAGCTTGCCCGCCGCTTCCCTTATATCATGGCTGCGGCGGGAATTCACCCTGAGAACTGCATGGGACTTCCGGAGGACTGGCTCACGCAGCTTGAGGAATTGCTCGCAGAGCCGGAGATAAAGGCTCTCGGCGAGATCGGACTGGATTACCACTACGAGGGCTTTGACAAGGATTTGCAGGCTGAGGTTTTCGAGCAGCAGCTTATTCTGGCACAGAAGCTCTCAATGCCGGTGATAATCCACAGCCGGGACGCCTGCGAGGACACCATGAAGCTGCTGCGGAAATACCGCCCGCGGGGAGTAGTTCACTGCTTCTCCGGCAGCGCGGAAACCGCAAAAGATGTCGTGAAGCTTGGAATGTACGTTGGCTTCACAGGCGTGCTGACCTTCAAGAACTCAAAAAAGGCGTGGGCGGCGTGCGAGGCAGTGCCTGTTGACAGGCTGCTGCTGGAAACCGACTGCCCCTATATGGCGCCGGTGCCGCACCGGGGCGAAAAATGCCACAGCGGAATGATAAAATACACCGCGGCAAAAATGGCTGAGATAAAGGGCGTTTCCACGGAGGAAATGATCGAAATATGCCGGGAGAACGGCGAAAGGCTGTTTCTGGGAGGTTCAGAATGATTACGGTAGAAAAAGCCGGAAAAGACCGGCTTCCGGATATCCTGAAGATTCGGCGGGAAATGCTCGCGGTGGTGAACAACGTCCCGGAATGCGGCATTTCAGACGAGATAATGCGGATATCAGAGGAATATTTCAGCTCGGAAGAGCACACAACGGCGCTTGCGTACTGTGACGGAAAGCTTGCCGGTTGCGCTTCTATATGCTGGATGAACGTAATGCCCACCTATTCCCACCCCACTGGAAAGCGCGGGCATATCATGAACGTATACACCCGGAGTGAATACCGCAGAATGGGTGCGGCGCGGAAAATGGTGGAATTTCTGATCTCAGAAGCGCGGGCGCGGGGAGTCACACACATTTCTCTTGACGCCACAGAAATGGGCAGACCCCTTTATGAAGCGCTTGGATTTCACAGCTCAGAGGAAAGCATGGGGCTTGACCTCAAATGAAATTATGGAGGATATATGGACTCAGACGGTTATCGAAGTAACACACAGCCGGAGGAAGAAAAACAGAGCGGACACAAATTCCGGAGGTTTATGCTGGGGTGGCTGGTGGCGCTCAACAAGGGTATCACGAAGCTGCTGAAAAAGGCTCTCGGCTCGGATTACATCGCAGTAACGGAGGACGAGGTGCTGGACTTGGTGAATGCCCTCGCCCAGACCCCGGACGACGACGGCAGCGAAAACGTGATCGAGGAAAGCTCCGCCCAGATGATAAACAACATATTCGAGTTCAAGGATATGAACGCCGGGGACGTAATGACCCATCGGACGAATATCGTAGGGGTCGATATGTCGGTCGCGCTGGACGATCTTATCTACCTCGCGCTGGATATGGGATTTTCCAGAATTCCGGTGTATGAGGGAAGCATCGACAAAATAGTCGGAATTGTGATCGTAAAAGACCTGCTCTGCCTTATCGGAAAGGACAGGGATGCGCTGGATAATTTCAACGTCAAGGACTTTATCCGGGACGTAATTTTCATTCCGGAGTCCTGCCCCTGCTCGGATACATTCAAATCCCTCACCAGCCTAAAATCCGGAATGGCTGTGGTCGCGGACGAATACGGCGGCACTGCGGGAATTGTCACACTTGAGGACATTATCGAGGCGGTAATGGGCAATATTCAGGACGAATACGACGACGAAAAGTCTGAGATAGTCAAGATCGGCGACGATCAGTACGATATTGACGGCGAAGCCGACCCGGACGAGGTTTTCGACCTTTTCGGGGTGGAACTTCCGGAGGAGCACGAGTACGAAACAATTGCGGGATTTGTCACCGACAAGCTTGGATATATCCCGGAGGGCGACGAGATAGCCCCGCCCAGCGTGGAATACGAGGGCGTAAAGCTTGTGGTGCTTCAGGTGGAGGATCGCTGCATACTTAAGATACGGGCTTCGCGGATACCGCAGACAGCGGAAAACCCGGAGGATGAGGAGCAATAATGGCTGACCGGAAAACAACGATAAAGAAAAAGCGCGCTGCGGAGGTAATTTCGCTGCTGAGGGAAGAATACCCGGAGGTAAAGTGTGCGCTGATATATTCCCAGCCGCATGAGCTGCTTATCGCCACGCGTCTTTCGGCGCAGTGTACCGACAAGCGGGTGAATATGGTAACTCCCGCGCTGTTTGAGCGGTTTAAGAGCATTGACGAGTTCGCCGCGGCGGAGGTTTCCGAGGTGGAGGAGTATATCCGCACCTGCGGGCTGTTCAAGACAAAAGCAAAGGATATCGTGGAGATGTGCGTAATGCTGAGGGACGTTTACGGCAGTAAAGTCCCGGACAGCATCGAGGAGCTTACAAAGCTCCCAGGAGTGGGGCGAAAGACCGCGAATCTGATTGTAGGCGACCTTTACGGAAAGCCTGCATTCGTATGCGATACCCATGTAATACGGCTGACGAACCGACTGGGGCTTGCAGACTCCACAGACGCGGGAGTAGTCGAAAAGCAGCTTCGCGGAATGATCCCGGAGCAGGAGGGGCTTCTGCTGTGCCACAGGCTGGTTCACCACGGACGTGCGGTGTGCGACGCAAGAGCGCCGAAATGCGAGGCTTGTGTGCTGAGGAATATCTGTCCCTCTAAGGACAAACCAGTGAAGTCCACTCGCGGCAAATCGGCGAAGAAACAAGCCGATTGACAACGCCGCACAATTATGCTATACTTAATCAATATCCTGAATGTACCCAGGCGAAATAACAGACTGCACAGGGTAATATAAAGGTAATATTTTGGAGGAACATTATATGAAACTTAAAAAATTAGCTGCGGCTCTGGCGACTGCGGCTTGTCTGGCGTTGACAGGCTGCGGCGGCGATTCCGGTATCTCGCTGAAAACCAACATGTCCTACACCTTTGTGGTTGACACCGGAGATTCTGTCAAGATCACGCTTGACACTTCGGACGATTACAGCATGACCTCAGAGCTGCCGTTTGCCGTTTCAAAGGACGGCGAGGTGCAGAGTCAGGGTACTTTTATCACAGCGGAAACCTACGGGAATTATGAGGAAATGATCGATGATCAGGACGGAGTAGAAATTCTTGATACCGGCAGCGGTAACGGCATTGAATACCTTTTCTGGTCTTATAATGACGCTGAATTCAACTATGCTGTGTTGATAAAGGGCTCAAACACCGGGCTTCTGATTGGCAATAATGTATCAGAGAAATCCGCCGAGGACTGCTTCGGAAGAATGAAGTTCACTCTGGAGAAATAAAAATCAGACCTGAGATGAAATGCCATCTCAGGTCTTTTTTGTTAGTTTTTTCAGTTGAATCTGCCGTCATAGGTCTGGGTATCTTCAAGGTGTTCCGGACGCACCGCCGGGATATAGAACGCGCCGTAGGTCTTTGCAACTTCTCCGGAGCTCCAGCCCTCTGCGCCTATCTCTTCCGTGACATCTACCCAGAACTTGTAATATGGGATAAAGTATTCATCGGTAATTCCGGTGCGGTAAACAAGCTCCACTCTGCCGTAGCTTTCCGGCTTGTAGCCCTCTGAAACAGGCACAGATGTCGCAAATTCGCCGTTTTTCAGCATTTCTGCGGCTTCCTCTGTGGTAAGCAGGGGATAATTTCCCACAAGTTCCCCGGCAAGGTCGGTACGGAAAATGCGGATAATGTACAGATCGTTGTTGTCGTCGCAGTAAAACTGGACGTATTTCATGAAGTAGTTTTCAATATGCTGCTCAATAATACCTGCCGCGTCATAAACTCTGATCTCAAACCAAGTCCGCTCTCCGGAATAGGAGTAATCGCCGCCGTCTATGGAAATAGTGGGATTTTCCATGTTTTTCAGCAGGTCGGAATATTCTGTCGTGAGGTACGTTGCGGCTTCCCATACTTCATCTATGTCGGCGCTGTGGGGGTTGACCGGCAGCGAAACAGGCTCTTTGAAATTTATTGTGGTGCAGAAATCGTTGTCGGTGGATATTTTGTATTTATCCGTTTCGTAATTAACATTTTGAGGAGTGAAATACCCTTTCGGGGGTTCTTGCCGGAAAGCCTCATAATATCCCTGCGCCATTTTCTCCCGCTCCTCCGGCGAGGGGAGATTATCCTCAATATCCGCTTCTGTCAGCTCTATTCCTAATAAAGCGGCATTTTCTATCAGCACCGACTTCATTTCGGCTGCCAGTTCTTCGCAGTCAATGTCCGTAAGCACTGATGATTCCTGATCCTTCATTACCCGGTTTTTATACACCGGCATGACGGTAATGTTCTGTTCCTCACACCACGGGTTTCCGCTGGCGTAATCCGAGATATCCGGCACCATGATGCCCTCAAAGCCCATTGTGCCGTGGCTCAGAGCAGCGGTTATCTTTGGCAGGTTTTCATCTGCGGTGAGCGTACCTTGAAGGCAGTTAGATACCATATTGCCTAAAGAACGGTTCAGCAGCACGGCGGTTGCAATTCCACCCACGGCTACGACCGCAGCCGCAGCCGAGCCGATCTTCACCCACAACGGTACGCCCCGCTTTTTGGATTTATTTTCCGGAGCGGCGGCGATAACCATATCGTCCGGTGTATCATTCAAAGCTTCAAGCAGCTTCTCTGCTCTCGTTTCGTCTTTCATATCGCAATATCCTCCTTTTCAAGGAACTGTCTGAGTTCATTTCTGGTTCGCAGCAGCATGGATTTCACCTTGCTTTCGGTCATTCCGGACTGCTCCGCGATCTCCTTTACCGGAACAAGATACCAGTACCTCCGCAGGAACACGCTGCGCTTTTCCTTTGGCAGGCTTCGCAGAAAGCTGTTGAGCGCTGCGGAAAGCTCCGCGCGGTCGCATTCTCTCTGAACGGTGTCGGCGGCGGGAATACATTCCTCCAGCTCCGACAGGGCAAGGGGCATTTCACCCCCGCCGCGCTTATCGGCGGTGAGCTTTTTCCAGCGGTTCAGCGAAAGATTGCGGACTATCCGCGCGAGGTAAGCCAGAAGCTTTTCCGGCT
Organism: uncultured Clostridia bacterium; assembly: GCA_945833805.1. Taxonomy (GTDB): domain Bacteria; phylum Bacillota; class Clostridia; order Oscillospirales; family Ruminococcaceae; genus CAG-115. The sequence goes on from CAMAGG010000009.1 coordinate 23,419, forward strand.
TCTGGGGCGGGATAGAGTTCCACGCTTTTAAATAGGTATCGTTGACGCACTCCTCCGCGTCCTGCTCGGAGCTTAGTATATTCCGGCTTATCCTCCGGAAGAACGCGCCATATTTCGCGGAGGTTTCGGTTATCGCGGCCTCGGAGCGGGCGAAATACAGCTCAATTATCTTTTCGTCCTCCATGGTATCCTCCCTTTTATGTTTATCTGAAAGTACCTTCACCCATATAGACAGCATATCCCGGCTCAGGTCGCGGAAAACCCCGGAAAATAAAAAAAGTACCGCAGACAAGGGGGTGTCTGCGGTAAACTAAAATCATTCGCCGAACGCTTGGGGAAAAGCGTGTTTAACTCGGCTTAAATAATTGGGGAAAATATATTAAGAAGTATGTTAGCCAAAAAGCTTACAATACTGTCTTGCATATTTATTACGTTTATTATTATAGCATTTTTATCGACTTTTTGCAACTCTAATATATTACAAAATTTATGTGTTAATTCTGGTGATTTTGTACAAGACGATAATTAGGCTATATCAACAGAAAATTTCACCGGATTTTCGCAAAAAATTGTAATTTACCTCTTGATTTTTCTGAAAAAAGGTGTATAATAGATTTAGCACTCTGGAGAGTAGAGTGCTAAACGAGTAAAAAACGGTGGAACACACCGAGAATTATAATCAAGGAGATGTCTGAAATGGGAACAGAAACAAAGGAATTCAAAGCGGAATCCAAGCGGCTGCTTGAGATGATGATAAACTCTATCTATACCCACAAGGAAATATTCCTGCGGGAGCTTATCTCCAACGCAAGCGACGCAATGGACAAGCTGTACTTCAAGTCCATGAGCGAGAATACGGGAATTACCCGCTCTGACATGGAGATAAGGCTTGAGGCGAACAAGGACGACAGAAAGCTCATAATCACCGATAACGGCATAGGAATGACGAAGGAGGAGCTGGAAAACAACCTCGGCACTATCGCGAAATCCGGCTCGCTTGCATTTAAGAACGAGAATGAAAAGACCGAGGACGTGAACATTATCGGTCAGTTCGGCGTAGGCTTCTATTCCGCGTTCATGGTGGCGAAAAAGGTAACGGTAATCTCAAAGGCTTACGGCAGCGATGAGGCGTATATGTGGGAGAGCGAGGGCGTTGACGGCTATTCTATCTCCGAGGCGCAGAAGGACAGCCACGGCACTCAGATCATTCTGGAGATAAAGGACAATGCGGAGGAAGAGAATTATGACGAATTCCTTGAGCCGTACAAGATAAAGCAGCTTATCCGGAAGTACTCCGACTATATCCGCTACCCGATCAAGATGGACGTTGAGCATGAGAAGCTGAAAGAGGGAAGCAAGGACGAGTACGAAAAGGAGATCGTCACCGAAACCCTTAACAGCATGACCCCCATCTGGAAGAAATCCAAAACCGAGCTTAAGGACGAAGACTACAACCAGTTCTACAAGGATAAATTCTACGATTTTGAAGACCCGCTGGCGCATATCCACACCAAGACCGAGGGAACTGCGACATACAGTGCGCTGCTGTACATTCCGGCAAAGGCTCCCTATGACTACTACTCCAAGAACTTTGAAAAGGGGCTTCAGCTTTATTCCAGCGGCGTAATGATAATGGAGAAGTGCGCCGACCTGCTGCCGGATTATTTCAGCTTCGTAAGAGGTCTGGTGGACAGCGAGGATCTGTCGCTGAATATTTCAAGAGAAATGCTCCAGCACGACCGCCAGCTAAAGCTCATCGCAAAGAGCCTTGAAAAGTCCATTAAGAACGAGCTGAAAAAGCTCCAGAAGAACGACCGTGAGAAGTACGAGAAGTTCTTCGACTCCTTCGGCACTCAGCTTAAATACGGCATTTACGAGAGTTTCGGCGCGAACAAGGAGAATTTGCAGGATCTGCTGCTGTTCAGGAGCAGCTTTGTTCCGGAGGGCGACGGCGAAAAGAAGAACGGCTATGTTACCCTTGAGGAATACGTTTCCCGCATGAAGGACGACCAGAAGTACATCTATTTCGCAAGCGGCAGCAGCATTGCGCGTATCGAAGCCCTCCCGCAGACCGAAATGGTTCGGGACAAGGGATATGAGATACTGTATTTCACCGACCATGTGGACGAGTTCACGGTACAGATGATGCACGACTTCAACGGCAAGGAGTTCAAGTCGGTTTCCGCAGACGACCTCGGACTTGAAACAGAAGCCGAGAAAGAGGAGATCAAAAAGGCTGAGGAGGACAACAAGGACTTGTTTGACTTCATGACGGAGAAGCTTTCCGGCAAGGTAAAGGCGGTAAAGCTGTCCCAGCGTCTGAAAACTCACCCGGTGTGCATAACCAGCGAGGGTATGCTGTCGGTTGAAATGGAGAAAGTCCTCTCCGCAATGCCGGACGAGCAGGCTCACAATGCCAAGGCGGAGAAGATACTGGAGATCAACGCTTCTCACCCGATCTTTGAGAAGCTAAAGACCCTCTATGCCGAGGACAAGGACAAGGTGGCGGAATACGCGGATATCCTGTATTCTCAGGCGCTGCTCATCGAGGGAATGCCCATCGAAAATCCTGTCGAGTTCACTAACAAGCTGTGCGAGATCATGTCTAAGTAAAATACGCGGATATATTAAAGCTGCTTCCGGCGCTCCTGTCGGGAGCAGCTTTTGTTTTTTGGAATTTTATGCGGCATAATGGTCACAATGATATCTTGTAAATGAGAAAAAAGAGGTTTTGCTTATTTTAGCGACTTATTTCGGCAAAACCTTGACTTTTCCCGCAATTAGTAGTACAATAATAAAATACGGCGCACCAACGCGCTGTAAATTACAATGAACGGCAGGGCTTTTGTTCAGCTCTGCAAGGAAAGGAAGTTCAGTATGATCAAAGTAACACTGGAAAATGGCGAAATCAAAGAGTTTGACGCTCCGCTGTCCGCATTCGACGCGGCGAGGGAGCTGGGTGAGGCAAAAACTGCCTGCGCAGCTGAAATTGACGGCAAGGTCTGCGACCTGCGGACTACCCTCACAGACGGATGCACCGTAAAGTTCCTCACATTCGAGGACGATCAGGGTCAGAGAGCCTTTAACCACACCGCCTCTCACGTTCTGGCGCAGGCTGTGAAACGCCTTTTCCCCGGCACTAAGCTTGCCATTGGCCCGGCTATCGAGAACGGCTTCTATTATGACTTCGACACCGAGGAGCCTTTCACCACTGATACCCTCGTCAAAATCGAAGCAGAGATGAAGAAGATCGTCAAGGAGTCTATCCGCCTTGAGCATTTCACTATGGCTCCCGACGAAGCTATAAAGTTTCTTGAGGAGCAGGGCGAGCCTTACAAGGTCGAGCTTTGCAAAGAACACGCGGACAAGGGCGAGCCTATCTCCTTCTATAAGCAGGGAGATTTCACCGACCTGTGCGCAGGCCCGCATCTGATGTCTACCTCGCCGATAAAGGCGTACAAGCTGACCTCGGTGACCGGTGCTTACTGGCGCGGCAGTGAGAAGAACAAGATGCTCACCAGAATTTACGGCACTGCATTCCCTTCAAAGGACGCGCTCAACGCTCATCTGGAGGCTCTTGAGGACGCTAAGCGCAGAGATCACAACAAGATAGGCAGAGAGCTTGAATACTTCACCACAGTGGATTATATCGGTCAGGGTCTGCCGATACTTCTGCCCAAGGGCGCAAAGGTCGTACAGATCATGCAGCGCTGGGTAGAGGACGTTGAGGCAAAGCACGGCTGTATGCTGACAAAGACTCCGTATATGGCAAAGCGGGAAATGTTCAAGATCTCCGGTCACTGGGATCACTATCTTGACGGAATGTTCATTCTCGGCGACCCGTATGACGAAACCAAGGAATGCTTCGCGCTCCGCCCTATGACCTGCCCGTTCCAGTATCAGGTGTTCCTGAACAGACAGCGCAGCTACCGCGACCTGCCGATGAGACTGACTGAAACCTCTACACTGTTCAGAAACGAGGACAGCGGCGAGATGCACGGTCTTATCAGAGTTCGTCAGTTCACAATCTCCGAGGGTCACTATATTCTCCGTCCGGAGCAGCTTGAGGAGGAGTTCAAGGGCTGTCTGGAGCTTGCCAAGTACTTCCTCGGTACAGTAGGACTGCTGGAGGACTGCACATTCAGATTTTCCCAGTGGGATCCGGCAAACCCGAAGAACAAGTATGAGGGTACAGCGGAGCAGTGGGAAACCGCTCAGGCTACAATGAAGACAATTCTGGACGACCTCGGAGTTGAATACACTATCGGAATTGACGAGGCGGCGTTCTACGGTCCGAAGCTCGATATTCAGTACAAGAATGTGTTCGGCAAGGAGGACACGCTGGTTACTATTCAGATAGATATGTTGCTGGCGGAGAGATTCGGCATGGAATATGTCGATGTAGACGGCACCAGAAAGCGTCCGTATATTATTCACCGTACAAGCCTCGGCTGCTACGAGAGAACCCTTGCTTATCTGCTTGAGAAATACGCCGGCGCGCTACCGCTGTGGCTTTCTCCGGAGCAGGTAAGGATCCTTCCTATTACCGATCGCGCAAAGGATTATGCAGAATCTATCGCAAAGCGGTTTGACGATATGAATATCAGAGTTACCGTTGACAACCGTAATGAGAAGATCGGCTACAAGATCCGTCAGGCTCAGCTGGAGAAAATACCCTACTTCTTCATTCTCGGCGATAAGGAAGTGGAGGACAACACCGTTTCTCTCCGTTCCCGCAAGGACGGCGATCTCGGCGCTTCCCCGCTGGAGGACGTTATTGCAAAGATCCTCAAGGAAAACGCAGAAAAAGCAAGATAATTGCAGAAAGGTGAACGTATATGTCTAATCAGCAGCTTACACCGGAGCAGATGAAGGTATTCAATAAGGCTCTGGAGGATAGAATCATTGAGGCAAACCAGGACAAGACCAAAACAAAGTGGAAAACCGTTCTTCCCGATCTCATGGCGGCGGACGTATTCGCAGTTGCGGCAATGGGAGATAAAACCGACGCCAACGGCAACCGCCTGCTGAATGTCATGGTGATGACCAACAAGGAAGGACAGCAGATCATTCCGTTCTTCACTTCCCCGGCGCGTATGTCGGTGCTTGCCACTCCGCAGCACAAGTCATTTAACTGCATGAAAGTGAACACGGTACGTTTGTTTAACGCTATCAAGGGACGCACCGCCGTTCTGAATCCCGGTTCGCCCTGCAGCAAAATTTTTACTCCGTTTGAAATGAACCTCCTTGTTATGGAGAACAAGGAGCTGCTTAAGGTAAAGCCTGCTCCCGCTAATCCGGTCGCTCCCACAGATACTCTTGTGGCTGAGGACGATTAATGAATAAATAACGCGCTGCGTTAAGGCGTAGCCGCCTTTGGCAATTCCGCCTCGCCGATACTTCATCTATGCGCAAGATGATTTGCTCGGCGGGGCGAAAGCTGTTTTATTGGCAGCCCACTAA
>CAMAGG010000010.1 GCA_945833805.1 uncultured Clostridia bacterium
GGCAATGCTTGAAATAAGAACAAAAATATGGTATAATTTATATACTATAATGGATTATAGGGTGTAGTATGCCCTAAATCCATAATTTGCGCAGCCGTCAGTTCGGCTGCAAGGGGAATGGAGGTAATCCGGTGAAAAAATTCTCTTATCAGGCCACCGACATAAACGGTAAAATAGTCCGCGGACAGGAGGCGGCAGAGGATTATCAGGATCTTCAGCAAAAGCTGAAGGAACGTAATTTGTACGTTACGCAATACCGTGATCTCGGCGCAAACGACGCGGTCGATGTAAAGTACAGGTTCAAAACCAAAGAGGTGTCGTTCATAAGCAGACAGCTCGCGTCGATGACCTCGGCAGGTCTGTCGCTGGTCAGGGCGCTCTATATCCTTCAGGACCAGCAGCAGAACAAAAGGGCAAAACGCGTGCTTCTGGATATCTATGAGGAGGTTCAGAAAGGTAAAGCCTTCTCAGAAGTCCTTGAAACAAAGCCCGGCGTGTTCCCAGATCTGTTTGTCAGCATGGTCGCTGCCGGTGAATCATCAGGTACTCTCGACCAGATCCTTGTCAGAGTATCAGACCACTTCGCAAACGCCAACAAAACAAACAACAAGGTCAAGAGTGCGATGGTTTACCCTATTATCCTGCTCGTTCTGGCTCTGGCGGTAGTTATCCTGATGTTCACGATGATACTACCTACCTTCGCCGGCATGATGAATCCGGAGGATATGTCGCCGCTTACCAAGGGCATGATGGCATTCTCTGACTCGCTTATCAATTATTGGTATATATATGTAATAGTTATTCTGGCTATCGTTTTCGCTGTCTGGTTCGGCAAGAGAGTGCCGGCAATAAAGCTTAAAATGGACGAACTTATCCTGCGGATACCTAAGGTGGGAAAGTTGCTTGCCACCATTTATACAGGACGATTTGCGAGAAATATGTCCAACCTGTATGCTGCCGGTCTTCAGATGGTTGATTGTATCGAGAAGTCAGTGTCGGTTCTCGGTAATGCCTACATATCAAAGAAGTTTGAAGAGGTAGTTGACAACATTAAACTCGGCGAAAGTATGTCAAAGGCTGTTGAAAAAACAGGTATATTCGAGGGTATGTTTACCTCGATCATTTATGTCGGCGAGGAATCCGGTACGCTGGATACGATCCTTTCAAAGGCTGCGGACTACTACGAGGAAGAGGGCGATACGGCTATAACCAAGCTGGTCGGTATGCTGGAGCCTGTCATGATCATCATCATGGGCGTCGCTATCGGTCTTATCCTGGCGGCTATCTTCCCGATGCTCTACGGCGGAATGACAAACGTTACATGACGGCGTGAAATATTACTTTTAATTTATGAGGTGAAAATATGCTTTCAATTGATATTACTGACAGACAAATCAAGCTGGTCAGAGGTGTACACAGCGGAAGCAAGATCAGGGTTCAGGACGCGGATATGCGCGAGCTTACCCTGGGCATGGTTTCCAATGGTTACATAACTGATGTCCCTATGGTTGCCGCTGAGCTTAACGATATCATCAAGACCAAGGGAATTACCGAAAAGGACGCTATCGTGTCCATTACTTCAAGCTCCATAGTATACAAGGAAATGCTGCTCCCCAAGCCCAAGAGCATTAAGAACGTTGCCGCTATCGAGGCAATGATACAGGCGAATATGGGCGTTTCCAAGGAGTTCAACATCTCCTTCACAATCGCCGGCGAGACCGAGGACGAGGAGAAGAACAAGCTCATCAAGATCATCGCGACCGCCTGCCCTCAGCGTCTGGTTGACGGATATGTAAGACTGTTCTCACATATCGGTCTTTCCCTTAAGTCGGTCAATATCTCCAACAATTCGGTAACACGTCTTATCGTAAATACCCCGAAGATGTCCGAAAGAATGCCGATGCTTCTCATTCAGGTGGATAAGGGCTTCCTTAACATGAATCTGTACGAGGACAACCAGATCGTGTTCTCACGTTTCTTCAACATCGATCCGGCTGACTATGAAAATGCTCCGGACTATGTTGTACGCGCGGTTTACGATAACCTGTTCCGCATGATCCAGTTCATCAAGAGCCGCAAGGGTGCAAAGCCGCTTAAGGAGATCATGTTCTACGGTGATACCGGAAACTTTATTGAGCTTTCCAACGCGATCTCGTCCTTCAACGTGCCGACCCATGTGCTCGCAACCCCCTCTACCGTTATCACAATGACGGAGATCGACTTTACAAAGTATGCGAACGCGATCGGCGCTATCTATCGCAGAAACAAGGACCTGGAGCATATCAACCTGCTGGAGGCTACCTCCGCTAAGGAATCCAAGGGCATGAACGGCTACCTCATGGCGCTTGCCGGCTCGTGCGTCGGCGCTGTAGTACTTGTTGGCGCTATCACTCTTGGTCTGGGTGTGTTTGACAGTTCTATTAAGGCGCAGATCTCCGAAGTTCAGCAGCAGATCGATAACCCTGTATTGCAGAACAATCTTGCTATCGTTTCAAACCGCGAAAATATGCTGGCAGGCTTCCAGAATTATAACAACAGCGTAGGAACCACACAGAATCTCTTTAACTATATGCCGAAGGTGCAGAGCAGCGTTATTGAAAAGATCAAGGAGCCGATCGCGTCTGTTGTAAGCGATGATGTTGAGCTTGAACTGCTCACTTTCAGTATGAGTGATTACAGCATTTCTGCTACATTCGTGGGTCTGAGCAATGGTGATCCCACTGCCGTGCCTTCTCAGTATGTGGAAAAGCTCATAAAAGAGGTCAAGACCGCTTACGGAGATCCCTATTTCCAGAATGTTACTTACACAGGCTTTAATAAGGTAAATTCCTCGCTGGAAAACGACTACCTTGTGCTTAAGAACGGTGAATCAAAATACGATACTGTATTTACCTTCACCCTGAGCATGAACATCAGGGCAGGCTCTGATGAGGTGAATGCAACAGCGATCAATCTTGATCCGGAGTCGGAAGAGACAGGGGAGGTAACTGAATAATGAAGCTCAGCAAACAGGAACGAATTGCAGTTTTAGTAATTGCGGTCATAATTTTACTCGTACTCGGAGTTATTTTCTTTATCGTACCTAAGTTCAACGCGATCGGTACAGACAGCTCTCTGCTTTTGAATAAGCAGGCGGAGCTTAAGACGGCTCAGGACAGAGCAGCCACCAAGGACGATCTTCAGGAACAGATCATCGACGCTTACAACACCGGCAGAAACATTGCAGATATGTTCTTTGAGGAAATGCAGCCCTATGAGGCGGACAATGAGATCAGAGAATTCCTTGATTACTGCAAGAACAGCACAGATGAAAATGTTAAGGTTGATGTCGCGGTTGATTCGCTTACCATCGGCTCTCCCACTATTTCTGCCCTCGGTGTAAGCTTTTTCTCAGAGCCGGAGGTAACCTACGATCTCAAGACATATGTTACACAGGGTCAGCAGCCCACCGAAGATGAACTGGCTGCGCAGGCAAGAGATGTTCTGCTCCAGTCTGCTCTCGCGTCTACCCAGACGGTAGGTTCTATTGATGTGACCTTTACAGTTACTGCGCTCACAGATGATGATATCCTCAAGTTCATTGATGACATCAACAACTATATTAAAGTGGAAAACGGTAAAGAGGTAAGAAAGGCAATGCGTCTTTCAAGCGGATATACCGTGACCTATATGGATATCGAGAGCAAGTATGCCGAGCTGGCAGAGGAATTAACTCAGAAAGCGTCTGACGACGCTAATAAGCAGCTCGGAATTGACGGCAAGAACAATACTGCCGTTACCGACGACAATACAGCAAACGACAATGTGGGCAATACCGGAGCAGCTCAGGAGGACGAGGAAGACGAGGATAAGACCATCGAGGGCAATACCCGTCAGATGACTATGACTGTAACAATGTACAGCATCGAGCGTATGCAGGATCCTACCGACCAGCTCGCTGCACAGAATGCCCAGTAAGTTTTCTTGAAACAAAGTGCTGATTTTCTGTAACATTTCAGATTACGCGGCAATATAGTAAATATAATCTTCTGCGCCGCGCTGCATGGGAGTTGCCGTCGGCGCGGAAGCGGCATGTTTGCGTGATAAAGCATTGGAGGTAATCAATAATGAAACACGCATTGAGAAAATATCTGTCACCGTGCGGAAGCGCACTGTTTATGGTCGTCAGTACAATGGCTGCCCTGATCGTGATGGTTACGGCGATGTATATGTCCGTGCTTTCTTCCAGACAGGTGCAGCTCGCTACTTTTGATCAGGAGCAGGCGTATGTTTCCTCAACTTCTATCGCTGATATTGTGTGCTCCTACATTGCGGACGGCAAAAACAGCGGAAGTCAGTTCGTTCAGGCGGTTCTGAACCTCGAAAATCCCGGGGACAGCATCTCAACGAACGGAAACGGCTTCGCTTCTCTTTCGTCAACCGGCACAAATGAAGACACCCTGTTGGGCGGATATGATGTTGCCGTAACCAAGATGAAGGACGAAAAGATAAGCAACACAACATGGCACGTGTATGACATTGCTGTTACCGTAGCCAACAACGATGTGCTGGAAACTACACATACCTTCCTGCGCACAAAGGATCCTGAGGATCCGGATCTCCCTGATATCGACAGATTCTTTACAGCGACAGGATATATCCCTAACGATGTATGGATCGACAGCGGAATATACAATAACACGATGTATTTTGACGCTGAATACGTCAAGTTTGGAAACACCAACGGAGGTCTGGGCGCTCTGGATATAAATTCCGGCATTATCTGCGCCGGCTCTGCGGTATTCCAGCATGGTTCAGCTCAGGCGGTAGTAACTCCAGAGCCGACTCTTTGGGTTATCGGTAACAATATGACGATCAAGTCGCAGCCGAACGAATACGATCTCGGCGGAACAGCTGACGACCATGGACTTCTGATCGTCGGCGGCGATCTTGATGTTCAGAGCATCGCAAACTTCGGCGCTTCAGGCAAGCCGACCGACGTTTATGTACTCGGAAATCTGTATATTACAGCCGAGACAAATTTCTACGGAAACGTTTATGTAAACGGCGGAGTATATGTAACACTGCCGTCCAACGGTAATGTTCAGGTCAAGTTCCATAACGGAAAGCTCTATCAGACATCAGGCGGTATATTCAAGGTAACGATGAACCCTAACGATAGTAATGGCAAGAAGACGCTGATCATGTATGACAACCAATATATGACCATTGACGAAATACGTTCAAATATCTGGTCGGTCACTGAAAGCTCTCCCGATGACATGATGTCGCAGGCTGACGTAAGCGTTAAGCTCAATGAGGCTATCGGCGGTTCTGTTTATGTCAACTGGGTCGTTGATGTTGAAGAAGCTAACAAAAATGTAAAAAACATTTTCTTTAATACAAACTGGGGCGAAACAGACCTTACAACACTTCAGGTTCCTGACCCCAGGAACCCTAATGACCCCGACAAGAACCTCAGCCTTTGCAGCTACTATAAGTTAACGCAAACAACGATGCTGCCCAAGTATGTGGAAGTGATTGATTCAGACTGTACGATCGGAGATATTGTAAATGTCGGCGCATTCGGAGGATTCCGTCCGACAATAATCTTTGATACCGGCAACGCAGGAAACACTCTGACAATCAATCTTTCCGCAAACACAGATCTGAACCCGGACGATACCGACTATACGCCGACCGGATTTGCATGGTCAACCGCTAAGGTATTCAGCAACGTCATTGAACCGCACAGCGCAGATAAGCTGGTGAACGGTGACAAGATGAATATTCTGACGGTTGGCGACGGCAATCTTGTTATCAATGTTCCGGATATTGAATTAACTGACCAGAACACCGGAGAAAAGTACACCCAGAGCCTTACCTATCAGGCATCATCTCAGGAATTCTTCGGTCATTACGCATGGTTCATGTATACCGGCGGATCAGTTGAAACACAGACATATAACGGCTATAATTATGACCGTTATTACGTTGGCAAAACTTCCACTGGTGCTCCGGCTATGATATATCCGATGATCCATGAGGGTGATGGCTGCACGAAATGCGCTGACCCGGCAAATAACCAGTATGTAGAGTGCAAGAATGACAAGGGCGAGGACGGCTGGACCTGCCAGATACATGGAGGATTTATTGAGTCAGACGAGAAGCCCGATACTTGTCAGTGCAACGGCAGGATAGAAAAGAACAAATTCCCTACTGACGCTAAGTACTACTATGACGGTGAGCTTCAAAGACCGAATGTAAACATTTTCCTTGTTTCATGCAGCGAGAGCGCTGATATTCAGATTGGTTGTATAAAGTATCCGTTCAGCGGCTTATCAGCAATTAATATGAATGTGTTCTATGGTTATGTCTATGCTCCGTATATGACATACATGGACAAAACCGACGGTCAGACCAACGGTCTTAAGAGCGTTGGCGGTCTAATTGTGTCGGATTATATCATGGCGAGCAACTGCGAATATATCTATGCAAAGTCCGATCAAACCATCGAGGAGGTCGCAGGCACGGATATCAAAGGCTATCTGGAGCCAAGCGCTGACCGTTCATGGCGCATTCACGGCGTATAACCCGACGGGAGGAATGAACTATGAAAAAGAAATTTCTTACCAGACGGGGATTTACAATTGTTGAGGTATTGGTGGCGTTTGTCATATTCGCTATAATGGCGGGTATGGTCGGCATGATACTGAGCAGCACAATGCGCGCTAAACAGCAGAATATTGACATTGAAGAGGAAATATCGGAGCAGCAGAATGTGTACTACGGAAAAACTCAGGAGAAGGTGTTCGACAGCTCAAGCACTGAAAAGCTGACCTTCAACTTCTCCGGGGTAGACCCGGTTGAGATCGATTATTCTATCGGTGATCCGAATGCTTCTGACGCAGGCAACGAGATCGCGCTTGAATACTTTGTCGGCGACGTTGATTACAGCGTTATGCAGGGCAAGACCAACAATAACAATTCGACCCCCGAAAAGGCCGAGGGCAGCATTGCTAACAGATTCGATTCAACCGGCATATACGCTTCAAACGGAATAACAAGCATATCCCTTAAAATGGAGCGTGACAGCAGTGATACGTCCGTTAATCGCTACCTTTTTGTTGCCAATGTATCCGGATCGTCCGATCCTCAGTATGATTACTTCAAGCAGTTCCGTCTGCTGTTTCCTTACACCATTACTGACTATGGCTACTGCCTTTATGTTCCGACTACAAAGACTTTCAGAGATATAAAAAGCGTCCGCAGCGGTGGAGTTTCGTCAACCTATGAGGCTGTCGCTACCACCAGCAATACCATAAGAATTGCCAACAAGCAGACCGCTGATCCGCTGATAAATCAGGGCAATATTGCTTTCTTTGTCGAGCTTTCAGGCGAGCTTGAGAGCAAATCTTCCTCACTCAATCTTCAGGACATATTCGGTTACAGCGATACCGCCAAGACACCGCATTATGATTCCACAGAAGGATGCTATAATTTCACAAGGTATGCCGAGGACGAGGTTGACAAAGACGGCAACAAGACAGGAAATGTAATAACTCATGTGAATGTTTTTGCCGCCGTTGAAAAGACAAAGACATCTTAAGGAGGCGTAATATATGAAGAAAATACGGCGTCTCTTTAGTAAAAAGACCGGCTTTACGCTGGTCGAAATGATCGTTTCGGTCGCGCTTCTTGCCATTCTCCTCGGAGGAATGATGCTGTTTATTACTCCGATCGTGAGAAGCTTCAACGATAACCAGACAGACCTTACCGCTGAAAACAGCGCAGTCTGTGTGCAGGAGTATATCACAAGAAGCATACGCAACGCAAATCAGGTCGCTATTTTTGCCAACACGAACTATACCAATATCAGCACTACGTCGGCGTATACCGAAAAGATCAAGGCAATGAACCAATTCTGCACCGATGTCAACGGTGTGGGAACGGCTGACGCAAATAAAACCTATCTGCTCAAATGTATTAGCCTTAAGTATGACGATACAGATGACAGATACTACCTTTATAAAGAGACCGTGAACATGAACGCAGACGGTGCGCTTACAGGAGTCTCGACGGAGGTTTTCAGCAGATGCCTGTTCAATGATCTGTATATGACCTTTGAGTTGGAAAAGGCTGAGAACGGTGATTTCCCGGCGGTTGCGGGCTCGACAGAGTTCCGCGATGACGCAATTAATATAACGATCAATGCGTACCGGGACGCTGCCCGCAACAGCCTTGCGTTCCAGGGCAGCGGGATCTTTGAGCTGAGGCAGATAAAGGTAATGCTTGCAGCAGGCGGTCAGCCAACAGACTACAACCTTACAATCTATCCCACAGATCAGAAATCCTATGCGGAAATGACCGCAGGCGCCAGAGATATTTATATCTATTACATTGTTCGTCAGCTTGGCACAGCTCCGTAAAAAAATCCGCACCGCAGGGTCTGCGGTGCGGAAAATATTTCGCTTTTACTTCGCTTTACATTATTGAGCCGGGGAACATAAGTCCCATGTACCAATTGATTATATGGCTTCCGAACAGGAACGCGGCGGCAATTCCCACGGCGAGGAACGGACCGAATACCATTCGGCGGGAGTACTTCACACGGGTAATAAGGTCTTCTTTAATGTATATGCGGAAGCCCCCCTCGCGTTCATTGGTTATCTTTTCACGAATGGCGCGGCTGAGGGCTGATTTGTCGGGAATACCCTTCCACGCGTTTTCGTCAAGGAATTCCCATTCGATGTCCGGAACTCCTCCGGTTATGCTGCCGACTATGATATCATCGTGACCTTCCGTCACATAGCCGATATCGCTGTCGAGCTGGTTCTGATACCATTCAAGCGCTATTTCCCGGATCTGCTCAGTGATTTCTTTTTCCGCCTTTTTATCACGGATCTTCTTGGTCACGCCGTAGATCGCTCCAAGTACTATTCCTATGAACAGCGCCGGGAATACCCGGTAGCCAAGTAGAAGCGACGCTCCCAGCATGAGCTGGAGATCTCCGCCGCCCATGCCGCCGATAAGTACCAGAATGAAGAATACCACAGCGACAACTCCCAGCGAAATAAGGCGCTCATACCACGGCGCGCTCAGTTCAGTTCCCCACGGAATGAAGAAAGAAGCAATTCCGAGTACGCCAACGGTGATGCTGCACCAGTAGGGGATCTCAAAATGATCCATGTCGATTCCGCTGAGAACTATCAGCACTGCGAACAGAACACACGCAACGGCAAACTCCCACGAGAAGCCGTATACAAGATACGCTCCGAGGTATGATACAGCGCACACAGTCTCCATTATCATATAGCGAGGAGATATCTTTGAGCCGCAGAAGCGACATTTTCCCCTGAGTATTATCCAACTGAAGATAGGGAACATATCATACCATTTTAATTTGTTCCCGCAGGAGAAGCAGTGAGACGGCTCTTTTACTATTGACTGCTTCAGAGGCGTTCGGTAGATCACTACATTCAGAAAGCTGCCGATGACAGAGCCGAATATAAATACAAATACACAAATTACGATATCAATTGCTGTCATTGTCATGACTCCTTTCAAAAAAGCTTATTTTATTTTAACATAAAAGCTGGTATTTTGCAAGGTGTTTTGACAATTTCGACGGCATAATATACAGAAATAAACCCGCAGGCGCGGATCTTTACGGCAGGGGAGCCTGCCGAATACCTGAAAGGAAGAATTTGCACAATGGCTGGACCAATCAAAAATCTGCCTATCGGTCAGATACTGGTGGAGAACGGATTTATCAATGAAAAGCAGCTGGGCGAGGCTTTGGAGAAGCAGAAAACCAGCAACGGAAAAATGCTCGGCGACGTAATGCTGGAAATGGGGCTGGTGTCGGAAACTCAGTTGGCGCAGGCGCTTTCCATCAGATTAAAGGTGCCGTTCGTGGATCTCGCTTCGGTGCAGATTAATAAGGACGCGGTAATGAAGATCCCGGAGCAGACTGCACGGGAAAAGACCGTAATCGCGTTCGATATGAACAACAATCGACTGCTTGTCGCTTCAAACGATCCGATCAACTTCTACATATTTGAGGAGCTGAAGGTAAAGACCGGAATGGAAATAGTGCCGCAGATCTCCACAAAGACACAGATCGAGGAAGCTATCGGCAGATTCTATTCGCAGCAGACAGTAAACAAGGTTATGAACGAGCTGGACGACGAGGCAGCCGCAGCAGCTCAGCTTAATCAGGTGGACGTCCAGTCCGGTGAGAGAATCGACAACGCTCCTATCGTTCGACTGGTAAACACCATGGTGGAAACCGCGTTCAGAATAAACGCTTCGGATATTCACATCGAGCCGTTCAAGACGAGAACGAGAATTCGTTTCAGAATAGACGGCGAGCTTGTGGAGCAGGAAGCAATGAAGGTTTCTATCGCGCTGCATAATTCGCTTATCACAAGAATAAAGATCCTCGGCGGTATGAATATCGCTGAGAAAAGAATTCCTCTGGACGGCCGTTTCGGTATGAAGATCGACGGAGTAAACCTCGACGTCCGTGTATCTACGATCCCCTGCGTTTATGGAGAAAAATGCGTTATCCGACTTCTCTCCACCGCGGACGAAAAGACCAGAAAGATCACCGACCTCGGTATGACGGACTATAACTATGAGATGTTCAAGCAGATAATCCGCTGCCCGAACGGAGTGATGCTGGTAACAGGTCCTACCGGTTCCGGTAAGTCCACCACACTGTACGCTACCCTCGGCGAGCTTTCGAAGCCTAACGTAAATATCGTTACGGTAGAAGACCCTGTCGAGAAAAAGATAGACGGCGTAAACCAGTGCCAGATCAACGCTAAAGCCGGCATGACCTTCGCGGCGGCGCTGCGTTCTATCCTGCGTCAGGACCCGGATATCATAATGGTCGGTGAGATCCGTGACGGCGAGACGGCGGATATCGCTATCAGAGCCGCTATCACGGGACACTTCGTACTTTCGACACTGCATACCAACGACGCGGCTTCGACTATCGTCCGTCTGGTGGACATGGGCGTTGCGCCGTACATGGTCGCATCTTCGCTGGTTGGAATTATCGCGCAGCGACTTGTTAAGCTGCTCTGCAATGAATGCAAGGAAACGATAACCCTCACCGACCCGGCAGACCTCAGACTTGTAAGTCAGGATAAGCCGGTGCAGATCTGCCAGCCCCACAAGGGTGGCTGCAAAAAGTGCAGAGGAACAGGTTATTCCGGTCGTACAGCTATCCATGAGATCATTGTTACGTCAAACGATATTAAGGAGCTTATCTCAAAGGGCGCTACCGCCGAGGAGATAGGAAAGAAGGCTACCGAAAACGGCACGCTGCTTCTTCGTGACAACGTAACTCAGATGGTTCTTGCAGGAAGAACTACAATGGACGAGCTGGTAAAGGCTACTTACACAGTATAATATCAAGGCTGGACGGAGCTTATGCAGATTTCCCGGAGGCTCAGGACGGAATGCGTACAACGGAAAGACGCGCGGACAGGGTTTTCAGCGGCATGAAGCAGCGGCTGCCGCCGGAATAATTCTTTTAAAAGGAGCGTAATTAACGTGGAAGGTATGACAAATATAATGGATATTAACAGGATTCTTGATGAGGCGCGGGAGCTTGGCTGCTCCGACTTGCACTTCACCGCAGGCCTGCCGCCGGTAGTACGTCTGCACGGCTCTATCAGGAAGCTGTCCGGATATCCCGACTGCACTGAACCGATAATCGTTAATATCATTAACCAGATCACTTCAATAAAGCACAAGTCCCAGATCTCAAAGGGACTTGATACCGACTTCTCGTATGTGTCCACCGCCGGATACCGTCACAGAGTTAACGTGTACCGTCAGAGGGGCTACCATGCAGTCGCTATCCGTCTGCTGAGAAACGATATACCGACCCTCGCGGATCTGAGCCTGCCGGCTACTCTCGGCGAATTCGCAATGGCGCCGCGTGGTCTGGTGCTTGTAACAGGTCCTACCGGTTCCGGTAAGTCCACGACTCTGGCGGCAATGATCGACCACATCAACCGTTCAAAGAACTGCCACATCATCACAGTCGAGGATCCTATCGAGTATCTGCACACCCACAAGCAGTCAATGGTAAATCAGCGTGAGATCGGGCAGGACGTAGACAGCTTCGCAGGCTCTCTGAGAGCAGCGCTCCGTGAAGACCCGGACGTTATCCTCGTCGGAGAAATGCGTGACTTCGAAACGATCAACGCGGCTGTAACCGCGGCTGAAACCGGTCACTTGGTATTCTCCACACTGCATACCACCGGCGCGGCTGAAACCATCGACCGTATCATCGACGTATATCCGCCGCACTCTCAGGGTCAGATCAGATCCCAGCTCGCAAACTCAGTTGTCGGAATTATCTCCCAGACCCTTGTACCCACCGCAGACGGCAAGGGACGCTGCGCGGCTCTGGAGATCCTTGCGGCTACCGACGCTATCAGAGCCATGATCCGTGAGGGCAAGATATTCCAGGTTCCGACCGCTATCGCGACCGGTAAGAAGAACGGAATGTTCACCCTCGATCAGGATCTTGCAAGACTTGTTAATATGGGCAAGATCACGAACGAGGTCGCTCTGACAAGATGTCAGGATCCTAACGAGTACAGGAGATATCTGTCGATATAAGTTGGTTTTATTTTGGTGTAATTTGGTGATTTGTATGAGAAGAACGGCGAAAAAACGCGGCTTCACGCTGGTCGAAGTCGTTGTTGTTGTAGCAATCATAGGGGTTCTGGCGGCGATACTTGTGCCGACGCTTATCGGAGTGGTGACGGATTCCCGTATTTCCAGCGCAAATCAGGCGGCAAAGGTTGCAAAAGACAGAGCGACCGAGTTCCTCACGAAAATGGAAGCGAACAAGTGCGGCTACCGCGCAGGAGAGGTCACGATCGTGCTTACCGCAGACCACACGCTGTGGACAATATCCGGAGGAAACGGCGGAAACGACTGGCAGGACGGAAAGAACCACTGGACGACTGTACCTCAGGTGAGCGCGCCGGACGTGGATCTTGAGACCGCAACGGAATTTCTGTCCTACATGGCGGCTTGTATGCATTCCATAAACACCTGTTATGTGGAGATACATATAAAGAACGGTCAGGTGATCGGCGCTTCTGTGGTGAACGAGGGTAATTCCCCGGCGGGAGCTATGCCTCTGCCGGAGCATTTCGAGCGCGGCGAATTCGCTTTCGGCGGCTCGGATAAGCCGGGAGTTGTGGATAACGTGGTCGTCGGGACATCTCCGGTGCTTCTGCTGCCGACAAATCCGTGACAGAGAATGTCATAGGTTTCGCGTGTTGTGTAACAAATGTATTTTTTTCATGTGAATTTAACGTAAATTGCACAAAAACAGGTATATGAAATTGAATTATTTCAACGAATTTACCTTGGCAGCCATAATTTTTCAAAAAAACACTTGCATTTTTTTTGACGATAGGCTATAATGTGAATACAGCACAAGGAATTAGTCCTTGTGTGGGGAAAGGATATAACTCCGCTGGGGTTATACATAAACAAATTTTTATTTACAGGAGGTCTTTACAATGATAAAGAAGCTTCAGGCTCTCAAGGCCAAGAAGGGCTTTACTCTCGTAGAGCTCGTTGTAGTAATCGCTATCATCGGCGTACTTGCTGCAATTCTCGTTCCTACAATGATCGGCGTAGTTCAGGATTCCAACATCACTGCTGCTGACTCTACTGCTAACCAGATCAAGATCCAGACCACAACGTTCCTCACCAAGATGGACGCTGCTAAGGAAGGTCTGAAAGAAGTAGGCGCTACCGGTGAGATCCTTACATTCACTGTTACCGGTGGAACTTGGGATTGCACTTCTACTCCCACAGGTCATTTCGGTTCCAAGGGTACTTGGGAAGGCGGCACTGATGTGAACTGGGATTACTGCAAGTTCATGGCTGATGTTCTCAGAGATTTCAAGGACGGTACTGTTGAGGTTGCTCTCAAGTCCGGCGCTTGCATTGGCGCTGCTGTAATTGAGGGTACAGTTGCAGCTACCCCTGTATATCCCGGTATCACCATCACTGAGTGGGACGCTAACACAACAGCTGCTTTCGACGGCTCTAAGCCCGGTTTAACTGATGACGGTACAATCATCGGTACAAACCCCAAGCTCCAGCAGGGTGCAGCTTAATCTTAACGATTATAGCAACTAGCTTTAAAGGCTGAATAACACAATGTTCCTCGGCGGCGAAAGCCGTCGGGGAATTAGTGCTATTATTCAAGCGCACAGGAAACTGCGGGCTTGAATAATAGCATTGCTGAATAAATCTAGGAGGGCAGGATATCAGATGATAAAATACCTAAACAGACTTAAAAGCAAAAAGGGCTTTACGGTGGTGGAGCTGGTTGTAGTTATTGCAGTAATTGCGGTGCTGATTATGGTGCTGCTTGTCAACATGATCGGCGGCAATACCGATAAGATCCTTGCTGCAAATTCCAATGCACAGGCTTTCTTCTCGGCGACTCAGCTCGCGTTCACAAGGGCACAGCTTACTGAGCGCTCGATCGTGGACTACGGCAGTGAAACCAAGTACATCGAATATACGAACGGCGTGAATACCACGAACGGCAAATATATCTTTATCGAGGCGAAATTCGCACAGAACGGCATTGTTGGACTGCATCTCGATAATACTTTCAACGGTCTTATGGCAAAGGGAGATATCACCGGGTCTGATACCCAGCTTGAAAGCTACCTCGCCACAAATCTGAACGAGTATCTTTCCGAAAGCTACGACGGATATTTCTATGCGGTGGTGGACGATAATTTCAGAGTTCTTTTCACCCATTACTGCGATTATAGGCTGCCGACGTATGCCGGAGATCTCACCGCATTCAGGAATAGTATGCTGATATTTGACAGCAAGGTAACCGGAAATTCCTCAATAATCGGTTCCTGCTCCGACGACTACACAATTCCGTCGAACACTGATTATGTGTTCAATATTCCCGATTCTACCGGTCCAAACTACGGCAAGTATTTTGCGTGACCCGGTAAGCGCGACAGTAAATTTTCTATCGACCGCCCTCCAAAAATGGGGCGGTTTTGTGTTTATGCACATTTATACAAAAAAATTCGCCGAAATGCTAAAGTTTCGCATTATAATGCCGATATATAATTTAAGGCGATATATTACAGGGCGCACTATGCCCGAACTAAAGCAAAGGCGACAACAAAGGAGGCAGATTGTATGGAAATAAAGAGAATCAACGGGGTCCTGTCCGCCTATAACACGACTAGAAAGAGCGCAGCGGCTAAGACAGAGGCTGCTTCCTCTGTGAGAAATACAGACAGGGTGGAGTTCGGCTTCGATAAGGCGCTCCAGGCGGCAAAGAACGGGATCGCCGCCGCCGTTACCGCAGACGCGGCTCCTCAGGAGCTTTCGGCGGCTCAGCAGACGTTAGAAAACGGCGTGGAGGCAAACGAGCTTGCTTCCTACATTATCTTCGGGTGAGAGTATGGGCGAGCTGAACGAGATGACTGCGCAGGCGGTCGTTAAATGCATGGAAATAGACTGCGATTTCTACCGGGAGCTGCATAAGTTCCTGATGAAAAAGCACACAAAGATACTTGAGGACGATCTTGACTGGCTGACAAAATCGCTGAACGATGAACAGGCTTTCGTTATGAAGAGCCAATCGCTTGAAACAAAGCGGCAGGCGCTGTTTCAGGGACTTGGCATTTCCGGCAGAAAGCTGTCGGAGATGATCGACGAGTTCCCGCAGGAGTACCGGGCGAAGCTCAGCCTTCTGTCAAAGCAGCTTGGGGATCTGGTGGACAGTATCAGAGAAATAAATGAACAGACCAATGAAATAGTCAAGCGCAAGCTGGATAATCAGGCGGAATTCGTCAAGCGCGCCGGGATATTCAATAAGCCGGAAACCTACGACAGGAACGCTTCAAAGGTCACCGGCGGAAGCTCTGCAAAGGCTTTCAGAGAGGTTTAGGAGGGGAATAAATGCGTCCAACATTTTTGGGATTTGAAACCCAGAAGCGCACGCTTCAGGTAGCGCAGAAAAGTCTTGATATTGCGGGAAACAATATCTCTAATATAAATACAGTCGGCTACACAAGGCAGAGAGTGGATCTGTACGCGATGTACGTCAGCGGCAACCAGAGCCTGCGGTGGTGCAGCGACACGAATAACCTTTCCCTCACCGGACAAGGCGTAAATGCCTACGGCGTAAGCCAGATCAGAGATATATACATCGACAAGCGCTACCGCGAGAACACCGCGGTGGAGGCTGAAACCGAAAAGACGGTGAATATCCTCTCCGATGTTGAGGACGTGCTGGATAACATCGACACGGACGGTCTGCAGTACTTCACAGAGCAGTTCTTCAAGGCGATGCAGGACTACTCGGTGGAGCGTCCGGACGCCGCCGAGGTCGCAACTATCGCAGTAAACTCCGCGACAAACCTCTGTCGGCTGCTGAACGATTACAGCACAAAGCTGTGCGAGGTGGAGGATACCTACGTCAGCGAGCTTGAGGATACCGTCGGGTATGTAAATAATCTCATGAAAGAGATGAATACCCTCAACGACCGCATCAGAAAGGAAAAGTTCAACTATCCTGAGGAATACGGTCCTAACGAGCTTTTCGACCAGATGAATATGTACATAGACGAGCTGGCAAACTACGGCGATATTTCAGTGACCCAGAACACCGACGGCACCTTTACCGTGGATATGGCGGGTATAAGGGTGGTTGACGGCGAAAAGCTCAAGGTCAATGCGCTGGTTCTCGGCGACTACTACGAAAACGGTCAGGCGTTCCTCAATTTTGAGAGCGGAGAGGAGGTCAATCTCCACTCCGGTATCTTGAAATCCTACATCAATATGCTGAACGGAAACGGCGTTTATGCCACCGGACGGCAGAACGGCTCCTACGGCATAGCTTACTTCAAGACGGCGATTGATGAGTTTGCGAGAACAATTGCGCAGACCTTCAATTCCGCCAACGGCGCGGACGAGGATCCGTCAAGGCAGATGTTCGTGGGCTATCCCAGCGGAGAGCAGGATCCCACTGCCGATCTCAACAAGGACGGAAAAATGGATATTGGCTATTCTCAGGTGGTGATCACCGCAGGGAATATCCACGTTTCCACGATCTGGAGGGAAAACCCCACCATGATCGGCATGACAAAGTCGATAGACGAGGTTACCGGCAAGCCGGTCTACGGCTTCGATGAGAACTCCGCTGACGGAGAGGGGTCGGTAAATCTTCAGAATACCAACGTACTGTATCTGTTGTCAAAGTTTGAGGATGGAAACATAAAATTCGGCAATGAGAATGATTTCCGGGGCGATGTTTACCAGTATATTTCTTTCCTGAGCGACCGCCTTGCTGAAACGATCTCCTACGAAGCCAGCCGGAACGAAACGGCTGTTTCCACGGTGGATACGCTGCTGGACGCCCGGGACGAGGTTTCCGGCGTTCAGATGGACGAGGAGGGCATTAATATGCTGAACTACCAGAAATGGTACAGCGCCTCCTCAAGAATGCTCACCACGCTGGACGACGCGCTGGATAAGCTTATAAACGGCACCGGCAGAGTCGGTCTGTAAGGGGGTAAACTGATATGAGAATTACAAATTCCACTATTCTGCGTAACTACGACAGGAATTTAAAGAGAATTTCCACTCAGAAGTATGCTTCTGAGAACAGGATAACCTCCGGAAGACAGTACACCAGAGCAAGCC
The DNA here is from genome assembly GCA_945833805.1 of uncultured Clostridia bacterium. GTDB lineage: Bacteria > Bacillota > Clostridia > Oscillospirales > Ruminococcaceae > CAG-115. The sequence goes on from CAMAGG010000010.1 coordinate 17,722, forward strand.
AGTCGCCGCTTAAGGCTTCAAAGGCGCTGACAGTCAGAAAGCAGCTCTGGCATACTGAACAGTACAAGGAAAATCTCGACGTTGCGGATAAGTTCTACACCGAGGCGGAAACCTCGCTGCTTCAGATCTCCGATTCGCTGGCGAGTATCCGCGAAACGCTGATCTACGCCTGCAACTCCACCAAAGAAAAGGCGACAGACCTGAATATTCTCGCAGAACAGATTGAAACAAAGGCAAAGGAAATGTGCTCGGTATTCAATACCGACAGCGCGGAGAGAGTTATTTTCGGCGGAGAGAGCAACGATCCGGAGCCGTTCTCCATTCAATACGACGAGAACGGACACGGAACGACAGTCCTGTATCACGGAGTGCCGGTGAACGCTTACAGCGATGTTTCGGATTTCCCGTATTCCAAAGATGTTTTTATTGATATCGGCATCGGATTGGTGATAAACGACAATCAGGAGGTCGATCCTCAGTCGGCGCTGAAGATCTCATTCAACGGCACGGACGTTACCGGCTGCGGATATGAAAAGACCGGGGAGAAGGTCACTTCGATCGACACCCTGAAGCTCAATCAGGGCTCTGAAGACGCAAATACGCTGAGAATAACCGCAAAGGGAACGACGGTCACGGTAAATTTCACCGGCATAAATAAGGACGATATCAGGACTGCGATCAACGACGCATTCACCAACGCCGGATTTGCGGCGAACGATATCCCCAAGCTCAGCGACAAGGGTCAGCTCACTATGGAGGACGGCAGCGATGTGTATATTTCCGAGCAGGCGTCGGTCAACATAGATCAGCTGAAAGATGGATTTAGTTACTCCTTTGACATATATGCCGAGGGTACTAAGAAAACCATAAATTTCGTTGCAGGCCCGGACACAGCGACAACTGCGGCAAATATTCAGGCGAAGCTGAATCAGGAGTTCCTGCGGGAGAAGCATGTTCCGCAGATCGACGAAAGCGGAAACCTCAGCATTGAGTATGTTGACGCGAACGGAAAGACCGTATCCGGTTCGATCTATGTTGCAAAGAGCGACAGCGGAAACGCCCCCGGCTTACAGAATGAGGACACATATTCCAAGAACTATATTCAGGTGACGCTGGACGCGGCGGCGGCTCTTCGCCGGGGCGATCTGGAATATGCCAACGCCTGCATCGACAGGATAGTTACCTCATCGGAAAATCTGCTGGTGGAGATCGCCGATCTCGGAAACGCTGAGGAGTACATAGAGTTCAATACTGATCGCTTTGACACCAGAGAGCTGAATTTAAAGGACAGGCAAAAGACCCTTGAGGCAACTGATCTTGAATCGGAGATCACGCTCATGAAAACCTATGAGGCAATTTATAATGCGTGTCTTCAGATGTCGAGCAAGGTCGTTCCGAACAGCATATTCAATTATATAAGCTGATCATTGGTATGGTAAGCGCTGCCGCAGATAACGCGGCGAGGCAGGGAAGCCGGCGCATTTTAGCAGGTTACAGACAAACGGAGGTGTTGGAAATGGACAGCAATTTATTACAGATCACTACGATCCCGATTTCCATTGAAATCAAAGTGACTAATGCCAAGTACGATTATCCGGAGGACAGACAGCCGAAGGTGAATATTACCAATACCGAGGGCGGCTATGTTATGAAGGCTGACCCGATAAAGGTAAATATCGACACCTATCAGGCGAGAAAGAGCCTCGGATACGGTAACATGACCGATGGAGATATGATCAGCCAGAAGGCGCAGGATGGCTTCTCCCTCGCCTTCCAGGGTACGGCAAGAGTAGCTTCGGAGGGAAATATGCTCGCGAGGGGTATGTCCCCGTCTGAGATCGCTATTCAGAACGCGAGAGCAGGGGCGACCGTTGAAACCATTATGGAGTTCCTGCCGAAAGAGGGAGCGGATATCACGTTTGACGGCGGCACCCTCAGCATTGACTACCAGATGGGCGAGCAGGATATTGACTGGGACGTTATGACCCAGCTTCCTATGGAGTTCATTCCGGGCAGCGTGGAGCTGATCGTAAGGGACAGACCCAGAGTAGAAATAGAATACACCGGCGGCCCTATCTATTTCCCGGCAAGCGCAGATCCGGATTTCAAACCTCCTGTGCTTGATGTCAAGGGCTGATCTGTTTGAAAGGACGTTAATGCCTATGAAGATATTGACCAGAGATTTCGGAGAGCAGGAGATAGACGAGAGCAAGGTGATCAGCTTTCCGGAGGGAATCATCGGTTTTGAGGACTCGAAGAAGTATGCGCTGCTCAGCCCGCTGGGTGACGGCGTGTTCCCGATGTGGCTCCAGTCCGTTGACAGCAAGGAGCCTTGCTTCGTGGTTTACGATCCGATGGAGATCTATAACGACTATAAGTTCGAGATATCCGACGAGGAACAGCAGCTTCTCAGGATCGACGAAAACTCGCCGTACAGGTGTCTTGCTGTGGCAATAGTCCCGGAGGACTACAAAAAGACCACGATAAACCTGCGCTGCCCGATCGTTGTGAATGCGAAAGAGCGGATCGCAGCTCAGATAATCCTTGCGGAGCATTATGAATTCAAGGCTCCGGTTTACGAGGAGGTCTGAAAATGCTTGTAGTTACCAGAAAGCAGGACGAGAGTCTGATCATTTCGGACAACATAGAGATCACCGTTCTTGAAATCGGCAAGGACAAGGTGAAAATAGGCATAAACGCGCCGAAAGAAGTTAAGATCATCAGAAGCGAGCTGAAGGACGCACGGCAGACGAACGAGCAGGCTGCTCATATCTCCGGAAACGCGATAGCGGATCTTCTGAAACAGCATAAGCAGGAGGAGAATTGATATGTCAGATACGATGAGAATTAGCGGCATTTCCTCTGGATTTGATACGGAGGCTATGGTTGAACAGCTGCTTTCGTCCTATCAGAAGAAAATCGACAACCAGAGCAAAAAGCTGACCAAGCTTTCGTGGCAGCAGGAGGCTTATCAGGATATCACATCAAAGATAACTGATTTCAAGAACAAGTATTTTGATATTCTGAAGCGGGACACCTATCTGATGAGCCCGACGACCTTCAACAAGTACCAGGCGGCGGTCACTGCGACAAACAGCGCAGATATCGCCGGGCTTTCCGTATCCACCACCACTGGTTCGTCCGCAGGAAGCTATAAGGTAAAGCTAAGCCAGCTTGCCACATCGTCAAAGGCAGAGGGAAATGCGCTGACTATGAATAATTTCGCGCTTGATCTCGATAAGGCGATTTCTTCAGCTTCCAGCAAGGTAACGACTGCCGAGGACGGAACCCAGACAAAGACCTTTGATTTCGCGCTTGACGTGCAGGTAGGCAGCGTTAAGAAAACGATCGAATTTTCGGCGGACGCTGCGCTTGACGCGAACGGAAACATTGCGGATATGGACGCTCTGAAATCCGGCATAGTTGACGCGCTTAACGCGAAGCTTCAGGAAGGCTTCGGCTATTCCGGAAAGACCGGATCCGACATAAAAGGCGCAGCTGACGACGCCGGAAACGAGTGGTTCTTACAGGTAGAGATGGGCGCCGACGGCAAGGTTGGCTTCAAGGTAGGCGGAAATGCGACGGTTTCCGTCACCGAGAACAAGGGTAGCTTCGGTCTGGCTCAGCCGGCTGAAAAGATCGCAATATCCACCGGAAGCGTCGTTACAGGAACAAACACCTTTGCATTGGAGATCGGCGGCAAGGTAACTCAGCTCAGCTTCGAGGGTGTTTCCACTACATATTACGACAGCAGAAATCTTTCAGGCAACGGAGCGATCCTTGATGAATATAATGAACTGAAGGCAGCCGCATACCGCAGGGAGAACAATCTGTCCTCAAATGCGACAGTTACCGAGGCTCAGCTTCAAAGCTTCACCTATACCGGCGAGCAGGCGGCCAAGGACAAGAATCAGGCTGCGCTGATGTCTGCGCTTAAGGACGTTGACGGCTATACATTTACAATGACCGATTCCTACCTCACTGCAAAGGACAGCAGCGGCAATACCGCGGAGTTCTCCATGATCTCTGTGGACGGAGGCACTCTCGGACTTACAAAGGCGACAGCCTCCAACAAGGCAAGCTCCAACAGCACACTTGCTTCCCTCGGATTAGAGCCGAACAATGCTATCGGCGGCTATTCAATCACGATCAACGGCGAGGAGATTTCTGTTGACAAGGACGCTACGGTTTCCGGGCTTATCAGCGCAGTCAACAAGTCAAGCGCGGGCGTTACCATAACCTATTCCTCCCTCACCAACAGCTTCACCATTGAGTCCAAGGAAATGGGCGGAGCAGGCAAGGTCGAGATCGAGGACAATGAGTTTACAAGAGGTCTTGGTCTTACCGATGAGAACGGTATTGTGGGTCTGTTACAGGGACAGAACGCGATATTCGAGATCAACGGTCAGGAGATTTATCTGAACGATAATTCGTACACTCTTGATGGAACTACGTTCACCTTCAACGAAAACATGGCGATAGGAGAAACCTACACTGTAAATGTGACCAAGGACACCAGTTCAGTTAAGGACACAATAAAGAGCTTCGTTGAGGATTACAACCAGCTTATTGACGATGTTTATGAATATATCGGCAAAGCCCCCGCTGAGGATTCAAAGGGCAACAGATACGAGCCGCTTACCGACGCGGAGAAGGAAGAAATGACCGAGGATGAGATCAAGAAGTGGGAGGAGTCCGCAAAGCAGGGCATTCTCTACAACGACTCGACCGTGTCCAGAATTATGAGCCAGCTTCGTTCTGTGCTTTACAACGGCGTTACCCTTGATGACGGTTCCAAGTTCGGAATTTACAACATGGGTATCAAGACCTCTTCCGAATGGTCGGATCACGGCAAGCTTGAAATTGACGAGGACGCTTTGAATAAGGCGTTCGAGGAGAATTCCGACGCGATCGTTAAGCTGTTCACCGACTCTGAAAGCGGCATTATGTCCCAGTTTAACAAGGTCATGGACAGCGCGGTTAAGAGCAGCGGTTCTGCAGACAACAGAGGTATTCTTGTCCAGAAAGCGGGCAAGGCAAACAGCTCTGTTACCACTGACAGCTACATCTACAAGCAGATGCAGAAGATACAGGATCGTATAAAGGCGCTTCAGGACAGATACGATGACAAGGAAGAATACTGGTGGTCTATATTCACCAACATGGAGTCCGCATTGTCTGACCTCAACAGCCAGACCGACTACATTTCCCAGTATCTCGGCACAAGCTCGTAATAAATTAATAGAACAGAGGGCGAAAGGTTATGTCAAATCCCTATTCCGCATATAAAAAGCAGTCCGTTACTACAATGACCCCGGTCGAGGTGGTAATCAAGCTTTACAGCGAAACCGAGCGGCAGCTTGCTATTGCCGTGAACGCGATCGAGGATACAAAGGACGTAAAAAAGGCGCACAATTCACTTATCAAGGCACAGGAGCTTCTGGGGGCGCTTCGCGGCGCCCTTGATATGAACATTCCGGTTTCAAGCAATCTGGATCAGCTTTATGATTTCTTCCAGAGGACAGCTGAGCAGGCGAATCTTCACAAGGATGCGACCGAGGTCAAGAAGATCATTCCTATGATCGCGGAGCTTCGTGACGCTTTCACTCAGATAAGCCAGATGACTAAGGAAGAGATCGAGGCTCAGGAGAAAAGACATAAGAAATAAATAGCAGGGGGGTGTTACTAATGGCTGAATTAAGAGGCTGTGAGGGAGTTACCGAGTTGCTCAGACAGATATACGAGGTTCTCCAGGAATATGAAAAGCAGACCGACGCCATGAGTAACGCTGATCTTGAGGTGCTTCAGCAGGCGTTATTTGCGAGAAACGAGCTTATCGGCAGGCTGGAGGAGCTTAAGCAGCAGCTTGACGAGGTTATCGAGCTGGAGATGAACGATGAGAGGATCCTGCTAAAGACGCTTGTTCACGGCAGCTATGTCAGCGTACCGCTGGACGAGGAGCATAAGAAGATACAGCTCATGCAGCGTAATATCACGGTGATAAAGCAGAGGATCGTTGACAAGGATAAGGTGATCTCCGGTCAGTTTAAGAACCAGCATATTGATTCCCGTAAGGAGCTTGAACAGCTCAAGCAGACAAGGCAGAAGATCGGTTATTACAACAGCGCCGTTGTCGGCAGGGCAACCGGTCAGTCGCTGAACAAAAATCTATAATCTAAGGAAACGCTGATTAAATCAAATTCGCCCCGTTCAAACGCGCATACTCACGCGGCTGAATTTGATACGCTACGCTTTAATCAGCGTGTCCCTAATATAACAGCGCCGCCCCTGATTATCAGGGGCGGATTTTTTTATGGAATTGCTTTCAGAGCAGGATTTTTGCGAACGGGAGTAATTATTATGCGCCGTAAAATGGGATTTCCGCTTATCATGAAATTATCTCCCGCAGCTTGTCGTCCGGGGCAAAGCCTTTCAGTCCGTCGGATATCATTTTCCGGGATATCTCGGTCAGCTCGTCAAGGCTTTCCCGGCAGCCTTCGTCAAACCATGAGGAATAGAGCGCCAGAAATCCGCTTATCGTGAATTCTGACAGGGCGTGAAGGGTCTGCTCGTCTGATATTTTGCATATATCCCTGAGGGCTATCTCCAACGAGCGGCGCAGCATTGCCTTGACTCTGCCGCCGCTGAAAAGCTCCGGATTAAGCTTCAGCAGCTTCTGGAAATAATCCTGATTGCCGCTGATAAGGGCGCTTATCTCTTTCAGCACAGCGCCTATATCAAAGATACTGGTCTTGCTGCTTTTCAGAATATCCGAAAAATCCGACAGAAGCTCGTCCTCAAATTCTGTCACTACGTCGGATATTGCGCGGTAATGCCGGTAGAAAGTTTTGCGGTTTATCTGTGCGCGGGCGGACAGCTCTGATATGGTGATATCCTGAAGTTCCTTTTCTGACATCAGGGAAATAAGCGCATTCCGGATCGTCTGCCGGGTTTTTACTATCCGAAGGTCGGTAGGCTTTGACATTTGATTCTCCTTGACTTGTTGGGGAATAGATTTTGGCTTGATATTTATTATATTTCATTCAGAATGTCTTCGGCGCGGCTGACGAGGCAGTCTACCGTAGAGGTTATTCCGGATACGTCGGTCATGGCAGTGCTTATGTCGCTTCCCTTTTCAAGAGTGGTTGAGATATTGCTTCTCATGCTTTCCATCATTGACAGGATATCCGACATTCTTTCGTTTATTGTGCCGACAATTACGTTTACATCGTCGATATTGCTGAAAACCAGCCTGTTGCTTGCCTCCGCCTCGGTAACGGCTGTCTGGGAGTGCTGCGCAAGGCTGCGTACCTCCTCGGCGACGACTGAAAATCCCTTTCCGGCTTCCCCGGCGCGGGCTGCCTCAATGCTTGCGTTGATCGCGAGAATATTAATCTGCCGGGCGATATCGCTGATACTGCGGGTCATTTTCTCAAATCCGGTCACGCTGTCGTTTATTGAACCCATTGAGGAGTTGATGTTATCCGTGAGCGTCCGAAGCTCTGCAACGACATCTGACAGGGCGGTGATCTCATCGTGATTCTGGCTGTTGAGCCGGGTAATTCCTCCTGCGGCTTCGGTAACGCTTTGTATGCTTTCTGTGAGGCTGGACACAACAGTGCTGAGCTGAGCGGTTATATCGCTTATGCTGGTGTTGGTCTGCTCGATATGCGACTGCCGGCGGGCTGCCTCGTTCAGATTTCGCTGTGCGCAGGAATTCGGCATGCTTACTCCGTCAAGTATTGCCTTTGCGAGATCCCGGCAGGTGGAGAAGCCGCAGGCGTGGCAGTTGTAGTTCATTTCGGTCGGAGTGTGTTTTCCGAGCTGGTGGAGCACTTCGTCTATCTGCTCGTCGGTGAACGTTCTAAGATTTATATCCTGAGGAGTATATTCCCGCAGGAAATCCTCCAGCTTCAGCTCCTTGTCAAAGGCGAGGAACTGCTTGTCCCTACCTTTTCGGTCGAATTTCACGCGGTTGTTTTTGTTGTATTTCTCTATGCCGTGGAGAATTCCGTTCATCTTATAAACGGAAAGCGGAGTGCCTATCGCGGGGCCGCTTCCGCAGCCGCGTCCGCAGGAGAGCGCATCAAACACACTCGGCAGGTCGCGGTCGCTGACGGTGGGATACATGGCAAGCTCGCGGTAGATGTGGTCTGTTCCCTCGGAGGAGATCACGCTGAGGTTTGGCGCTTCAAGCTCCAGACAGGCTTTAAGTCCGCCGGGGCGGGGATAGATCGCGCCCATTATTCCCTGTGGGCCGTTGAACTCAAATGCGGAGCGCTTTCCCTTCTGATCGGCGAGGTGGAAGCCATTGCTTTCCAGCAGCTTTCCTAAATGCTCAAAGGTTACGTTATAGTCCACGATTCCGGTCATCTGGAACTCGTCACGCTTTGCAATGCAGGGGGTGAGGGCGGCTAATTTCGTTTTTATTCCCAGATATTTGCGCAGATAGATGGCGGCACAGAGAATGGGTGAATGCACCGGGGAAAGGCTGGGTATCGCGTCATGGCAGTATTTCAGTATGTAGTTCACTATTGCGGGGCAGGGCTGTGAAATGAGCTTTTTGCCGGGATTTTTCCGGAGGTAGCGCAGATGTCCCCATGTGCAGATATCCGCGCCAAAAGATACGTCGTAGATATCTTTTACACCGTTATTGCGGAGATATTCCAGAACGTTTCTCCAGCAGCCGTCAAAGCCTACCTTGATCGAGGGGGCTACCAGCAGAGCCACCGGCTGACCGTTCTTTATATCGTTCCAGAAGCTCTCGGTATCGTCCTCATAAGTCCTTGCGCCGTGGGAGCACTCCTTGACGCAGGTTCCGCAGCGGATACATTTATTCTTATCAATGTTGTAAATGGTCTTTCCGTTTTCTGTAAGTATCGCTTTGTTTGCTTCGGGAGTCGGACAGACCCTGATGCAGGAGTTGCAGGAAACACATTTTGACGCGTCAAATAAAATCATGGCGAGATACCCTTTCCCTTTTTTGTTGAAAATGTATTTTTGCGTAAACTAAAAGCAAGGCGCTCCCGCATAGGGTATGCAGGGAGCGCCGATTATTAATTTGAGTTACTTTGCGTAATCAACTGCGCGGCTTTCCCGGATAAGGTTGATCTTGATCTGACCGGGATAGTCCATCTCACTTTCGATTCGCTTTGCGATATCTCTTGCAAGCACCTTCATTCCGTCGTCGGAAACGGCTTCCGGCTTGATCATGATGCGAACCTCGCGGCCAGCCTGAATAGCGTAGGACTTCTCAACTCCGTTGTAGGAGCAGCAGATCTCCTCAAGCTTTTCAAGGCGCTTTATGTAATTCTCATAGTTTTCGCTTCTTGCGGCGGGTCTTGCGGCGCTGATCGCGTCGGCTGCCTGAACGAGGGCTGCGATCACGGTGCGGCATTCAACGTCGCCGTGGTGAGCCTCGATAGCGTGAATGACCTCAGGGCTTTCCTTGTACTTGCGGCATACGTCAACGCCGATCTGTACATGGGAGCCTTCGATCTCGTGGTCTAGTGCCTTTCCGATATCGTGGAGCAAACCTGCGCGTCTTGCCAGTGCCTCGTCAACGCCAAGCTCGCTCGCCATTATTCCGGCGAGGTGCGCAACCTCGATAGAGTGGCTGAGCACGTTCTGGCGGTAGGAGGTTCTGTATTTCAGTCTGCCTATCAGGCGTACAAGCTCGTGGTTAAGACCATTAACGTTGGTTTCCATAACAGCGCGCTCGCCCTCCTGACGGATACGCTGCTCGACCTCTTTGCGCGCCTTTTCAACGGTTTCCTCAATGCGCGCCGGGTGAATTCTGCCGTCCTGAATAAGACGTTCGAGGGAGATACGGGCGATCTCGCGGCGAACCTGATCAAAGCTGGAGAGGGTGATCGCCTCAGGGGTGTCGTCGATGATGAGATCGACTCCGGTGAGGGTTTCAAGGGCGCGGATATTTCTGCCTTCGCGTCCGATAATTCTGCCCTTCATTTCATCGTTGGGGATAGCAACAACGGAAACGGCGGTTTCGGATACGGTGTCTGCGGCAAGTCTTGAGATCGCAAGGGAGATGTTCTTTCTTGCAAGCTCGTCCTCCTCGTCCTTGAGCTTCTGTTCGTAAGCGGCGATCTTTACTGCCTTTTCGTGGCTCAGCTCGCTGTCCATCAGGGAGAGCAGATGCTCCTTTGCCTGCTCGGTGGTGAAGCCGGATATGCGTTCAAGAATGTCCATCTGGCTGGCTTTGAGCTGCTCAGCCTCGGCGATCTTCTCGTCTGCTTTTTTGTGCTTCTGGTGGAGCTGTTCCTCTAAGCGCTCCATTTTGTCGGTCTTTTTGTCGAGGTTTTCTTCCTTTTGCTGAAGTCTGCGCTCGGAGCGTGAGAGCTCTCCGCGGCGTTCCTTCAGTTCACGGTCGGTTTCGGTCTTAAGGCGCTGGATCTCTTTTTCCGCTTCGGAGCGCATTTTGTAGATCTCGTCCTTTGCTTCTACCAGAGCCGCCTTTTTGCGGTCTTCCGCTTTGGTGTTTGCTTCTTCGATTATGCGCGCCGATTCTTTTTCTGCTGACTCAAACTGGGCTTCCGCGGTTTTGATGCGGTGCTTTATGCCCATTTTGAAGCAGATAAAGCCTGCTGCGGCTGCGCCGACGATGAATGCCGCAACAGCGATGATTATCGCGATCGGTAAATCCATCATTCGTTTCCCTCCTTTTAATTAATCGGCGGGAATAATATACAATTTTTTGGAAATGAAACAGCCGCCCATTTCATGGGACGGAATATTCATCGCAGTGCTATGCTGCGTAAAGCTAATCAACAGTGTAATACTTTAATACACTGATAAATCATGGCAGGCAGACCAAAGCCGTTCCCCCCGGAGCGTTTCGGTCACATAGGTAACGATCCTGTTTATTATATATTAATAACCGCCATAACGTCTATAATCTATAAAATAATAGATATTAATACAACGTAA
>CAMAGG010000011.1 GCA_945833805.1 uncultured Clostridia bacterium
TAGCTCCAAACAGCAACCGTCTACATGATATATCTATCATACAAATTACAATTTACAAAAATATCATATCCCCGAGCTTTCCCGCAATATCCGGGCGATATTCTCCATCCTTGATTTGGAAAGGGTTTCCCCTCGCTCGTAGCTCCTCAGGAAATCCAACAGCTCGGCGCTTTCGCTGCAAACGTAGTCGTTTTCACGCAGGTTAAGCTTCAGCCGGGCGTTCGGAGAGGAGAAATACAGCACGGAATCTATCCATACGTCCTCACCGGCGGCGCAGAGTATGCTCTTCACAATGTCCCGCTGGCGGCGCATCTGCTTTATGGGATTGTCCATAAAGGTTTCAGTCACCTTTCCGTCGCGGTAGTGCTTGCGCTGAGTCCACTTTTCGTCATTCCAGCTTCCGCAGATCGTGCCGGAGTGGTTCTTGACCTCGATGATAAGCACCCCGGAATGGCATACGATAAGCATATCCAGCTCGGAGCGTCCGCGCTTGTACCTCACCGGGAGATTGTGGAAAACTATATTCGTGCCGTGGAGCTTCTTTACCGTCCGGAAAAGCTGCCGCTCGCCCTTGACCCCGGAATGAAGCACCGCGTAATTCCTCGCCAGAAATGCGTAGGCGAGGTTGCACAGAAATATCAGCACAATGAATATCATCGCAACGATAGGCGTCTGATAGAGCTTTTTCCATACAAAGAAAATCAGCAGAAGCACAGGTGTTACGCCCATTGCGACCTGCGCAACGAACAGCACCTTAACCTTTTGGGTATTGACGTTTCTTCCACGAATGATCTTATTCATCAGAACCTCGCCGCCTCGCTCACAGAAATGCTTCGGTCAAACGTTAAATCTGAACAGCGTAACATCGCCGTCCTGCATTACATAATCCTTGCCCTCAAGCCGAACAAGACCCTTTTCCTTTGCCGCCGCCATACTGCCGCACTTCATGAGATCGTCGAATGCGACAATTTCCGCGCGGATAAAGCCCTTTTCAAAGTCGGTGTGGATCTTGCCTGCTGCCTGAGGAGCTTTTGTTCCCTTGGTGATAGTCCACGCGCGTACCTCCTGAGGACCTGCGGTGAGGTAGGAGATGAGTCCCAGCAGACGGTATCCGGTCTTTATTATTCTGGCAAGTCCGGAGCTTTCAAGGTGCATATCCGCAAGGAACAGCTCCTTGTCCTCGTCGCTCATTCCGGAGATCTCAGCTTCGATCTGCGCACAGATAGGAAGCACCTCGGCGTTCTCCTCCTTTGCAATTGCGCATACCGCCTGATATTCGGGATTGCTGTTGATGTCCCCGGTGAAATCAGCCTCGGACAGGTTCGCCGCGTAAATTACCGGCTTGTTTGACAGCAGGGGAGTATCCTTGATCATCGCGCGCTCATCGTCGGTGTAAGGGTAGCTTCTCGCGGACTTTCCGTTCATGAGGTGCTCATGCAGCGCTTCAAGGAACTCAACCTCCTTCTGGAGGCTCTTGTCGCCCTTCATCAGCTTCTTTGCGCGGTCGATGCGTCGTTCAAGTATCTCTATATCAGAGAAGATCAGCTCAAGGTTTATGGTTTCGATATCCCTTGCCGCGCCGACGCTTCCGTCAACATGGATAATGTTGTCGTCCTGAAAGCAGCGTACCACATGAACGATAGCGTCCACTTCGCGGATATTCGACAGGAACTTGTTTCCAAGACCCTCGCCCTTTGACGCGCCCTTTACCAGTCCGGCGATATCCACGAACTCCAGTGTAGCCGGGGTGAATTTTTCCGGGCTGTACATTTTGGCAAGCGCGTCAAGGCGCTCGTCCGGTACGGATACAATGCCGACATTCGGCTCGATCGTGCAGAAGGGGTAATTCGCGGATTCAGCCCCCGCGTTGGTCAGTGCGTTGAACAGGGTGCTCTTGCCTACGTTGGGCAGCCCTACCATGCCTAATTTCATTTCAGAACCTCTCTTGTTTTTATAAAAATTGCGCCGGATGCACGGCAGAAAATACGTTCTTTTATATTGTATCACTATTTTGGTTTTTTTGCAATAGCTTTGACTGCTCTTTTTTTTACGCTGAGATACAAACTTCGGTTTTCCGGAAGAGCGTATCTCCGAAAGGAACGCTTTTATAATTTTGTTCAAAAAAATCTTGCTTTTTGTTGTCGGGTATGTTATAATGATTAATTGAAGATAAACAGATTTTAAGTGGATATGAACATATATTTTGATCTTTCCGAGGTATCGCGGGAAATTACGGAAAAAACGCAGCAGTTTAATATTGCATGACGCGTCTGCGCTATGATATAATCACTTGATCAGGACGAGGAAAAACAACATGAAAAAGAAAGTAACACTCACAGACATCGCCAAGGCATGCAATACCAGCAATGTCACTATCTCAAAGGCGCTTGCCGGGAAAAGCGGTGTAAGCGATGAGCTTCGCGCAAAAATTATTTCTACTGCGAAGGATCTCGGATATGTTTCCTCAAAGCTGCCGTCTTCGTTAGGCGGAAACATCGGCATACTCATTCCGGAAAAGTTCATCAACCCAAATGGCTCGTTTTACTGGGCGCTTTACAATAGTCTTGTCCAGCGCTTCAAGCATAAGAACATTTCGTGTATTCAGGAAAACATAACCACAGAGGAGGAGGCGGCGCTTGTAATGCCGAAGCTGCTCAACGGTCATAAAACCGTTGGGATAATATCCCTCGGACAGCTGAATGCTGATTACGTCAAGAAGCTCATCGGGCTGAAATCTAATATTCTTCTTCTCGACTATTATCTGCCCGGCATTGACGCGGACTGTATCGTGACAAACGGCTTCTTAGGAGGCTACAATCTGACTACGCACCTTATCTCTCAGGGACATACAGAGATCGGCTTTGTGGGAACTCGGCTTGCGACTACCAGTATTTTTGACAGATATATGGGCTATATGAAAGCAATGATGGAGCATAAGCTGCTGATAAAGGACGAGTGGATCATCGACGACCGTGAGATAGACAACGAGCTTTTCCCGCATATCACGTTCCCGGATAAGCTACCGACGGCGCTTGTCTGCAACTGTGACGAAACTGCGTTCAAGGTAATACGCGATCTCAAAGCGCGGGGTGCTTCCATTCCTGATGATGTTTCTGTGGTTGGCTATGACAACTACCTTATCTCGGAAATTTCCGATCCGCCTATTACTACAATAAATGTTGACGCGGGAGAAATGGCGGATCTCGCCGTGTCCACAATTCTTGAGAGGATAAGCGATCCCAAGCTCCCCACAAGAATAAAGACCATTGACGGGAAACTTGTCCTGAAAGGATCTGTCAAGCAAATCGGATAAGTTAAAACACGGTATCGGAAACGGTGCCGCATTTGTTCGATACAGCGAAAAATGATATTCATTGTCAACCGGACAGTTGCCGTGCTGAAATCGGCGTTTCAAAAATCGCGCTTGGCAGCAAACTGTGCGTTCCCCTCTTGACGTTGTGGGAAAAATATTATATAATATTAATGTATGGAAAAGTACCCGTAGATTGCCGGGTTAGGTCAAGGAGAATTAAATTATGAAACTGAAAAAAATCATAGCTGCGGCTCTGGCAGGAGTATGCTGCATTGCCGCGGCGGGCTGCAATAATGTTATAGCGGACGGTTCCGACATGGAAAACGACAGCTACACCGAGGATACGCAAACCGGCGTTTCCGATGAGTTCAATACTGAGATCACCGCCATGGAGCTTACCTCCGACATAAAGATCGGCTGGAATTTAGGAAATACGCTGGACGCTACCGGCGGAAGCGGACTTTCTCAGGAAACAAGCTGGGGCAACCCGAAAACTACTCCTGAGCTTATGCAGGCGGTAAAGGACGCTGGCTTCAACGCGGTGAGGATCCCCACCACATGGGAAAGGCAGATGGACGAAAACAGCGTCATCAGCGAGGAGTGGCTCAGCCGGGTGCAGGAGGTCGTGGACTACGCGTATGATATGGATATGTACGTTATCCTGAATATGCACCACGAGGACTGGTATATCCCCTATGCCGACGATGAGGAGGAGATCTCCGTAAAGATGAAGACCTGCTGGACGCAGATCGCGGAGCGCTTCAAGGGCTATGACGAGCGTCTTGTCTTCGAGGGTATGAACGAGCCGCGCTGGAAGAACACCGACTTTGAGTGGAACGGCGGCAACGACGAGGGCAGAGAGGTGGTAAATCATCTCAATCAGGTGTTTGTTGACGCAGTAAGATCCACCGGCGGTAATAATCAGTATCGTTTCCTGATGGTATGTCCGTATGCTGCGAATTCCGGTGAGTCTGCTCTTTCCGCTCTGAAGATCCCTGATGACGACCGTCTTATAGTGTCTGTACACGCGTATATTCCGTATGGGTTTGCGCTTGCCAATCCTGGATCGGATAAATGGCTCGCTTCAAAGGTGAGTTGTACTCAGGAGATCGACACTCTTGCGGAGGTTCTTGACAGATTGTTCATCAGCAAGGGACAGGCGGTCATCATCGGTGAGTGCGGAGCAATGAACAGGGACAATGAGGAATACCGCGCGCAATGGGCAGAGTACTATTTCGGCAAATTCCGGGAGATAGACATTCCCTGTTTCTGGTGGGACAATGGCGCTTTTATCAGCGGAGAGACCTTCGGACTTTTTGACCGCCGTACCAATGAGGTAAAGTATCCAATGCTGCTTGAAGCAATGATGCGTGGAGCTTCCGGAGAGAGCGCAGCAGACGATGCATAACGCAGGGGAGGAAAGGAAATATCATGCAGATAGTTACAAAACTTGCGGCGGTAGTATCCGCAATCTCGCTTCTGACTACGATACCGGCGCTGAGCCGTACTGAGCTGAGCAGTATCATGAACGAAATGACCGGTTCCGCAGCTTCACAGCCGGAAGAGTCGGACAGCGATATTCTGACCGCGCCGGTGGATCCTGTGGCGCTTTGCGATAATATCACCATTGGCTGGAACCTCGGCAATTCCCTTGACGCGACAGGAAGCGGAATAAACAGCGAAACAAGCTGGGGCAACCCTAAGGTCACAAAGGAGCTTATTCTTACGGTCAAGGCGGCGGGCTTTGACGCGGTGAGGATCCCGACAACATGGTTCAATCATGTTGATGGGAATTTCAACATTGACAAGGCTTGGCTGGACAGGGTTCAGGAGGTAGTGGATTATGCCTATGACGAGGGTATGTACGTTATTCTGAACGCGCACCACGAGAACTGGAACGACCCCTATGAAAGCACGCTGACAGACGTCAAAAAGAAGATAAAGAAGCTCTGGACGCAGATAGCCGAGCGGTTTGAGGACTATGACGAGCGGCTGATTTTTGAGGGCATGAACGAGCCGAGGTGGAAAAACACCTCCAACGAGTGGAACGGCGGCAATGCCGAGGGCAGAAGCGTTATAAACAAGTATAATGAGATCTTCGTCCAGACAGTCCGCGCCACCGGAGGAAACAACCGTTACCGTGCGCTGATGATACCCACTTACGCGGCGTCTGATCTCGGGCTGGACGGGTTTACAGTCCCTGATGACAAGAGCCTTATCGTGTCGATACACGCGTACACTCCCTATAATTTTGCGCTGAACGCGAACGGAACCTCAACATTCGACCCGACGAAAACCGACTGGAACAACACCGGAGAGCTTACATGGCTTGCGGATACTCTGTATGACCGCTTTATCAGCAAGGGTGTGGGCGCGATCATCGGAGAATGCGGCACAATAAACAAGGATAATCTTTCTTCTCGGCTGAAATGGGCGGAGTATTTCCCGAAGGTGTTCGGTGAAAAAGGGATACCGATATTCCTGTGGGACAACAACGCATTCGGCACGGGAAATGAAACCTTTGGAATGCTGAACCGAACAACTCTGAAATGGGCTTTCCCGACATATATCAACAAGCTGGTATCAACGGCGAAGAAATACTAATGATCATAAGGGGCTGCCGATTTCTGAAACAGCCCCTTTAAGTTTCGCAACAGGAGAATATCATGAGATTTATGCACATTGCCGACCTGCATTTAGGCAAGCGGCTGAACGAAACGGATATGACCGCCGATATAGAACACGCGCTGTTTTCGGAGATACTCGGAAGGATATTCAGCGAGGTATCGGAGGAAAAGCCGATAGACGCGCTGCTCATTGCCGGGGATATTTATGACAAGAGCCTGCCCTCTGCGGACGCGGAGGAAATGTTCGGCAGTCTGCTTACCGCTGCGGTAAAGCTCGGAATGAGGGTGTACTGCGTCAGCGGAAACCACGACAGCGCCCGCAGGATCGCCGCAAATGAAAAGCTGCTTTCTCAGCTGGGTATCTACATAGCGAGGGAATTCTCGCCGGAAGCCCCTGTCCGTGTGGAACAGCTTGGGGATTTTGACATTGCAATGCTGCCGTTTATTGCGCCCTCGGACGTGCGCCAGGTCTATCCCGATGAGGAAATACCTGACATCACATCGGCGGTAAGGACAGTGCTGAGCCATGCCGGACTGCCCGGAGCGCGTCCCTGTATTCTGGTTGCGCATCAGGCGGTAGGCGAATGCTCCGACAGACTGGTGGGAATGCAGCAGTGCGCTGACGGCAGCGTGTTCGAGGGCTTTGCCTACACTGCGCTGGGGCATATACATACTCCGATGAACGTCGGGGAGCGCGTTCGGTACTGCGGATCTCCGGTATGCTATTCCGGCTCAGAGGCTAAAGAGCCGCAGAAATACGTTGACATCATAGACGTAGAGCCGGGCGGGGAGCTTTCGGTGCAGCACCGGGAGATACGTCCGCTGCACGGATTCAGGGTACTGGACGACAGCTTTTCAAGGCTCATGTCGGAGGAATACCCGGCGGTTGAGGATTACTGCTATATCACGGTCAGCGACTTTGACGGAGTTATCGGGGCGGCGGCGCAGCTTCGGGGGAAATTCCCGAATATGCTGTCGCTGAAATATCGGAACAAGGACGGCGGCGCTGACGAAACCGAGGAGCCGGAGGACGGCGAAAGCTGGAGCTTCGGCGATGAATTCAGCCGTTTTTACAGAAGAGTTACTAAAAACGACCCTGAGGAGGAGCTTCTGAAACGCGCGGAATATATCTATGAGCTGACGGAAAGAGCCTTTGCACAGGGAACGGTGAACGACCTGCTGAGCCAGCCGCCGCAGCTATGCGAAAAGGATACATTGAAGTCCGGAGGTGAGAGCGATGATAATTAAGAAGCTGGTAATGTCGGCTTTCGGACCGTACAGAGGGACGGAAACGGTTGATTTCACCCAGTTCAGCAATCAGGTGTTTCTTATTTCCGGAGATACCGGAGCGGGAAAGACCACCATATTTGACGCGGTTTGCTTCGCTTTGTACGGGCAGCCAAGCGGAAGTCTGCGCAAGGGCGACACTCTGCGCAATCAGGACGCGGGCAAAAAGGCGGAAAGCTACGCCGAGGTGACGTTTTCCGTAAGGGACAAGGACTACACGGTGCGCCGGGACACTCCGGAGCTGAAAAGACCGGGGGAAAACTCCGACCGGGGCGCGGGAGCGCTGCTTTATATGCCGGACGGAACAGTCGTGAAAAAGAACGTCACTAAGTCTGTCACCGAGATCACCGGATTTGACCGGGAGTCGTTCCTGAGAGTTTCGGTGCTGCCGCAGGGGGAATTCGACAAGTTCCTGACGGCGAAAACCAACGAACGCAAGGAAACTCTGCGGCGGATCTTCAGCACTCAGCTTTATGAGAAATACTCCGACGTTGTGGAGGAATGGAGCAAAAGTGTTGACCGCCAGCTTGAGGGGCTTTCAAAGCAGTATCAGGCTGTAATGGAAAGCGTTTTCACAGAGCAGGAGGGTTTGTTTCCGCTGAGCGGCGCGGGGGAGAAGTCGGAGGAGCTCCAAAGGCTTCTGTATAGTCTTTCTGAAGAGCAGGAGAATGCCGAGAAGCAGAGCGAAGCAGTTACTGCGGAGCTTATCAGAAACAGCGCTCAGAAAAGCGAAGCGCTGAAAAACAATGCGGCTCTGGAGCTATTCGCCGAAGCAAAGGCGGCAATGGACAAGCTTAATTCCGAGAAAGCGGAATACGGTGCGAAAAAGGAAAGGCTGGAAAAGCAGAAGCGCGCGGAAGAAGCAAGAAGCGAGCTTATTCAGAGGAACAGCCTTGCGAAAAAGCTGGAATCGGCGCAAAAAGAGCACGGCGCTGCTGTAATTGCTCAGAAAAATTCCGAAGCGGCGCTTTCGGCTGCCGTAAAGGAAAGCGCGGATGCGGAGAAGCTTGCCGGGGAGCTGAAAGAGATCACCGGAGAATTACCTAAGCTGACCGAACTGCTGAAAAAATGCAGAGAAGCCCGCCGCTCCGAGGAGGAAGCAGAGCGTCTGGAAGACGACATGGAGCGCAGGCAGAAAGAACTGACCGAAAACCAGGCGGCGCAGCAGGTCTGCTCCGACAGAATAAAGTCGCTTTCGGAGGAGAAAAGTCGTCTGGAGATAGCGGCGGCGAAGCTGAGCGGCTCGGAAGACGGTCTGAGATCCGTTGAAAAGGAGATAAAGCGGTTAAGCGTCCTCTCTGAAAATCTTGGCAGGCTGGAGCAGATGAAGCGGGAATATTCCGAAGCGGAGGAGATATGCAAAGCGGAGCAGACCGCTTTTGAACAGGCGGAGGAGACTCTGGCAAGGATACAGCAGAAATACTATCTCGGAGAAGCAGCCAGGGTCGCAAAAAAATTGAAAACCGGGGTGGAATGTCCGGTGTGCGGCTCAAAGGAACACCCGTTCCCGGCGCAGTGGACTGAGGATATCCCCACCGAAGCGGATATAAAGAAATCGGAGAAAGCTGCGGCGGCAGCGCGTAAGAAAAAGGCTGAGGCTGACAGCGGGCTTTCCGGGATCGCCGGGCGACTGGAGCTTCACCGGGCGGCGGTGGCTGAGGAGCTTTCGGCGATCATCGGCTGCGGCGGCCTTGATGATACAGGAATTCCGGCTGCGGTAGGCGAAAAAGCGCAGCTTCTGGAGCAGCGGAGAGCGGAAGCCGTGGAATTGCTCGATGAGTGCAGAAAAGCCGCGGAAACTCTGCCAGAGGTTTCAAGGGAGCTTTCCGAGCGGGAAGATCAGCTTTTAAAGCTGCAAAGTGGTCAGAGATCCCTCACCGAGGATATTTCCGCACTGAACTCCTCAATTGCCGCAAAGAATAAGGAAGTGGAGCTTAACCGACAGGGGCTTGACGGGCGCACTCCGGAGGAGCTTTCGGAGGTCATTTCCGCAAAGCAAAGCAGAGTCGGGGAAATAGAGCAGCGGCAGAAAAACGCCGCAGAGGACCTGAGCCGGGCTGAAAAGGACGCGGCTTCCGCGAATGCCCGCTGCGAGGAACTGAGGAAGAACCTTGACAATACGGCGGAGGGATTGAGGTCTGCGGAGGCTGCCCTTGCGGAAAAGGTAAATCAGTGTGGATTTTCCGGCGAGGAGGAACTGAGAGGATATCTTGCGGACAAGCAGGAGCGCGAGGAGCTTGAAAAGGAGATCAGCGACTACAGCGAGAAGCTCACCGCGGCGGCGGCGACTCTTGCAGAACGGGAAAAAAAGCTGCCGGACAAGCAGGAGATACAGGCGGTCGGTCAGTTTGACGAAGCCGAGAGAATGCTCCGGGAAAAGCAGTCCGGTCTGAATGAACTAATAAAGAAGTACAGCGCGCAGATCGCCGGGTACAGCGCCGCAAAGAGCAGTATTGACGGGATCATCAGAAGCGCCGGGGAGCTTACCGGAAAGCAGAAAACGCTTAACGAGCTGAACCGGGTGATAAACGGCAGCGGCGAAGCGCGTATCTCCTTTGAAACTTTCATTCAGATGAGAATGTTCGCCGGGGTGCTTGAGGAGGCTAACAAGCGGCTGGAGGCTCTCAGCGGCGGCAGATACAGGTTTGCGCTGCGGGAAGAAGGAATGAGAGCGAATTCCGCCGCTGGACTTGATATCGACATAATAGATAACAATTCCGGAACAAACGCAAAGCGGGACGTTTCCACCCTGTCCGGCGGCGAACGGTTCATGGCTTCGTTTGCGCTGGCGATAGGGCTTTCGGACTACACCCTGCGCCGTGGCGCGGGAAGAAGTGCGGATATGCTGTTCATTGACGAGGGCTTCAGCAGCCTTGACAAGAACACCTTTGAAGAAGCTTTCGCAGTTATAGAACACCTCAGGGAACAGAACCGGACGGTGGGCATCGTCACTCATGTGGAGAGCATTCAGGATTATTTCAGGGATATGCAGATATATGTCCGCAAGGGAAAGGACGGCAGCTCTGTTGAAACTATCTGCCGGAAATGAAACTGCGACTTTTCCGCATATTTCCCGTCTGAATATATGGACCTCCTGTGAATAGTGAAAATACGGTGAAAATGACGGATTTCCAGTATGTGGCTCTTGACATGAAAGGTCGATGTGATGTATAATAAAAAGTACATTCCAGTCGATCTGAGGGACAGATATGAAAAATAACAAGAAAATTGCGGCGGCATTGCTTGTTTTTTCAATTGAGTGTAATCTGCCGGGCTGCACGGTGAACGTTTACCGGAGGGATATGACTCAGTAAAATGTGACTATAAGGAAGAATCCGAATGAAAAACATCGCTTGAAAAAGTGTTATGGAATCTGACAGAAGGGGACGTATATGGGGAACAAAAAAATAATAAAAAAGCTCATGCGCAGCGCGTTTGCGGCGGTGACTGCAATTGCTGCGGCTGCCGCCCCGGTATTCGGAAGCGGAATGGGCGCATTCGCTGACACAAAGAACTACGATCAGGAGATAGCCGCGCTTGAGCAAAAGGCGGAGAAGATCAAGCAGGAAAACGAACAGCGGGAGCAGCAGATAGGCGATCTCAGCGAAAGCGTTGCGGAAAACAAGGAGCAGATGGCCCTGATCGAGGAGCAGA
The DNA here is from genome assembly GCA_945833805.1 of uncultured Clostridia bacterium. Lineage (GTDB taxonomy): Bacteria > Bacillota > Clostridia > Oscillospirales > Ruminococcaceae > CAG-115. Next base: position 10,882 of record CAMAGG010000011.1, read on the forward strand.
TCAACGGTATCAACGACGAGATAAACACCTACGGTCAGCTTATCACCAAACAGCAGCAGAAGATCTCTGAAAAGGAGATCGAAATCGCTCAGATCGAGGACAGCATTACCGGCAAGGAAGAAGAGATACAGCAGAAGCAGGTGGAGATAGCCGGGCTTGAGAAGCAGAACAAGGAAAATCTTGAGAAGTTCAAGAAGCTTATCCGGGCGCTCAGCATGATGGATCCCTCCGACACTCTGCCGATACTTGAAGGCTCGGATGACTGGTACAACTTCTTTACATATGTTGACGTTGTTCAGAATATAAGCAAGCAGAATCTGGATTTCATGAACGGTCTGCTGGACGACATTCATCATCAGGAGGATCTGATCTCCGGTCTGGAAACGGATATCGCTAATCTGAACGCAGACAAGGCTGACTTGCTTGACAAGAAATCCGAACTTGAAAGCGAGCTTTCAAGCTTGGAGGACAAAAAGTCGGAGGTTCAGCAGATAGCAAACGAGCGTACCGACGATCTGAACGCGCTGAGCTACAATAACACCACGCTTCAAAATCAGATGTACCAGATTCAAAGTGAGATAAATGCTTCCAATGAGGACGTTGAGGCGATAAATCAGGCGATAAAGGATCTTATCCGGGCAAAGCAGGCAGAGAACAGCGGCGGCGCGGTGTACAGCTCGGACGGATTCAGATGGCCGCTGGACAGCAACCTCACCTACATAACCACCTATTTCGGCTATGACGCATGGCGCGGCGGCAATCATTACGGTATCGATGTCGGCAATGCAGGAATCGGAGGAAAGAATATCTACGCGGCGCAGAGCGGCACTGTAATCACCGCCTATAATGACGGCGACTGGCACGGTGGCTTCGGAAACTATGTCATCATCGACCACGGCGGCGGACTTTCCACAGTTTACGCTCATTGCAGCGCGACCACGGTTTATGTCGGTCAGGAGGTAAGCAAGGGAGATGTCATAGGCTATGTCGGCACTACCGGCTGGTCTACCGGAAATCATCTGCACTTTGAGACCCGTGTGAACGGCACTGCGGTTGATCCGTTCAGCTATTCTTACGAATACGTTTAATATTTCAGTTTTCCCACCGGGGCAGCTTTTCGGAGCTGCCCCACATTTTTTTGCAGTTATTTGCACCTACTCTCGGCTTATATTTCTGATGGACGGCAATGCGGTACTATAATTCCTACTTATTATATTGGATATACTTGATTTTTTGTGTAGAGTATGGTATTATGTTATATAGAAAATAACCGGAATAATTATTATCAACGAAACGGGGGGTGTGAGAGTGCTTAACAGTGTTAAGTATATCGGATTTTGTTGTACAACGGCGAACAAAGAGCCGATAAAGCCGATAATTGACAATCTTGCTGATATGCTAAAGGACAGCGGAGAATACAGAATGCTGGTGTTCCAGTGCTTTGAGGATATGTACTACAAAACCCGAAGCGATGTCGGCGCTTCTTCAATATTCAAGCTGGTAAATTATAATATGCTGGACGCAATGATAATCGCGCCCGGGACGATTTTCGACCGTTCTGTGGTCGATGAGATCGTCCGTGGCTGCCGGGAGCATGGAGTTCCTCTTATCTCCGTGGACGAAAAGCTGGACGGAACGTTCGGTGTTGCCTTTGGCTATGGAGAAGCTTTCGGCGCTATTGTTGAGCATATTCTGTCGTGGCATGGCTGTAAAAGAATAAAGCTGGTGGCAGGATACCGCGGCAATGATTTCTCTCAGACCCGTATAGACTGCTGTCGCAGCATTATGGAAAAGCATGGACTTACCCTGTCGGACAGCGATATAATGTACGGCGACTTCTGGGAAAAGCCCACCTATGAGGCTATGGACAGCTTTTTTGCTTCTGGCGAGGCGCTTCCGGAGGCTTTTATCTGCTGCAATGATTCTATGGCTATGGCGGTCTGCCTTAAGCTCAACGAGCATGGATACAGAGTGCCGGAAGATGTTATCGTTACCGGATTTGACGGCATAGAAACCGAAAAATTCCACCAGCCACGGCTTACAAATGCGGTGCGCAACAACCGTACTCTGGCCAGGGCGCTTATGGATATTGTGGAAAAGGTCACTGCCGATCCAAATCTTTCGCCATATCAGACGGAGCTTGAGTATGAGCCGGTGTTCAGCGAGAGCTGCGGCTGCGGGTGTCCCGACAGCGTAGATCCCAACCGCCGACTTGCGGATTTCATTTCCGGCTTTACCAACACGCTGAATTTTGAGGAACATATAAACAGCATAGAGAATAAAATTGCCGCAGATCCCGCCCCGGATAACGTGAAAAAGGTTCTGGAGCAATACTGCTTCGTCAATTCTCTGGTTTGCCTTACGGATGAATTCTGGAAATTCATTAATGACGGCGGCGAAAATGACAGGCTTCCGGAGTTCAGCGGTTTCGGGGATATGCACGTTTTCACCTGCACCTTTGATGACGGCAGAAAGCTTGACGGAACGATTTTCCCGGCTTCAAGGATAATGCCGCAGCTGGAAAATTCCTTCAGCGAACATAATACTATCTTTCTCATTCCGCTTCACTTTCAGGATTCGGTTCTGGGGTATTTTGTCACGCACTATGCCCATGATGAGCACCATAATCAGCGGCTTTACACATTCTGCAACAGCCTTAACCGCTGTCTTGAGAATATGCGTACTCATGAGCATCTGAGTATGCTTAACCGCCGACTTGAGTTCTTGTTTACCCATGACCAGCTCACCCGTATCTTCAACAGATATGGCTTCTACCGCGGCTTCGGTGACAGCTTTAATGAGGTGAAAACGGAAAACCGCGATGTTTTCATTGTGTCCATTGACCTGAACGATATGAAGTACATAAACGATAACTTCGGTCATTCTGCCGGGGACGACGCTCTTTGCCTTATTGCACAGGCGCTGACCAAAGCAGGCGACTGCTGCGGCGGCGGAGTTGTATGCTCAAGGTTCGGCGGCGATGAATTTGTTTCGGCAAAGGTCTGCGCCGGAAACGCAAAGGAGCAGGCGGAGCTTTACCGCGCCGGATTTGAGAACGCTCTCGCGGAGCTGAACCGCAGCTCCGGCAAGCCCTATCAGGTGAACGTTGGCTGCGGGGTCTATTCTGCGTCTCTAGGGGCGGCGGACTCAATAGACGAGCTGATCGAACTTGCGGACAGACTGATGTATTCCGACAAAGCGAAGCACAAACGCCACCCACGAAACTGAAGTATACGAAACCTCCTGACGCTTTTTGCATCAGGAGGTAATTTGTTATTATAAGGAGGCGGTGTTTTCAGGGGATCGGGTCTGCCTTCTCGTTCTGGCTATTCTCTCGACGATATCTGCGGCGGCAGCAGCTTCCTCGGCGGTCATTTTTGACGGCGACGCTTCTGTCCGTTTCAGGGCGGAGGTGTCGCAGGAGCATTTCCCGGTGGGAATATAAAGCAGCACCGTCACAGGAGCTTCCTCCCTCGCATCTGTAATTATGCCCATAATCATACTTTGATATACAAAGCGCAAATCATCAATAGACTATAAAGCAAATATAAAGTCTGAAAGACTTGAATAAAATTTAAAATGTGATATGCTATAAATTAATAACAGCACAGAACTTTTTCCGCAGAGCAGCCGGCTGCTGTCAGCCGTGCCGTTCTCGGAAGCTCGCTTATAGAGCCGGAGTACAGGGAGCGAATCGCCCGGAAGCTGCTGGATAGCTGCGTTCCCGGCAGAAAGCGGGATCTGCTGCGGGAAATGATCTTTGGCAGGGAAACCGCGATCGTCACGGAGTGATCCCAAAATTGATGAATTGTGAGAGCATACCGTCTGGTGTGCTCTTTTTTTATTTCTGCAATTCGGGGCTGTGCGTGCTTGATTTTTTTGTAAGTTTATGATATACTATATAATTGTAAGACAAAAAGGCTCTTCATCGTTTCTGGTGACGAAGCGCTGCATTTAACTGGTGTTCAATTTCTGGGTGTTTTGGTTCCCATATGTGAAACACGACGCCGTATATTGCTCTGAAAATGGCATTTTATTTAAGGTTTAGGTAAAAATGTACAAAATTTTTATTTGTTCCACTCAATAATCAATGCTTTTTAATGATTGACAGATTTTGAATTAAAGGTTATTATATTATTGCACAGAAAATACCGTTGCGGTTTATTCTGGAAATTTACATAGTCCAACAAAAGGCAATGCTTTGCGTTTCCGCACAAAATTGAACGCGCAGGCGCAGGGCGGAAATCAGGAAAGGAAGAAAACTAAAATGAAAAATGTTTGGAAAAAAGTTGCAGCTTTATCTCTCGCTGCTGCAATGACAGTTCCTTTTACAGGCTGTCAGAGCGGCAATTCCGGCTCCGCCGCAGAGGGCGGCTCTGAGGGCGGAAATGTTCTGGTTATCGGTGGTATCGGCCCGCTCACCGGCGGCGCAGCAGTTTACGGCAACGCTGTAAAGAACGGCGCTCAGCTCGCAGTTGACAAGATCAACGCAGAGGGCGGCGTAAACGGCATGACACTCCAGTTGAACTTCCAGGACGATGAGCACGACGCTGAAAAGGCTGTCAACGCTTACAACACTCTTAAGGACGCAGGCATGAAGCTTCTGGTTGGTACTGTTACCTCTGCTCCCTGCATAGCAGTAAGTGCTGAGGCTGCTAAGGACAATATGTTCCTTATCACTCCTTCCGGTTCTGCTATCGACGCTATCACAGCAGGCGATAACTGCTTCCGTGTATGCTTCACCGATCCGGGTCAGGGTAAGATCGCTGCTGACTATATCGCTGACAACCAGCTCGGTGCTAAGATCGGCGTTATCTATGACAGCTCCGATGTTTACTCCACCGGTATCCTCGACGGCTTCAAGGCTGAGGCTGGTGTAAAGGGTCTTGAGATCGTTGCTTCTGAGGCTTTCACAGCTGACGCAAAGACTGACTTCTCCGTACAGATCCAGAAGGTTAAGGACAGCGGTGCTGATCTCCTGTTCCTTCCGATCTACTATCAGGAGGCTTCCCTCATTCTCCAGCAGTCTGAAACACTGGGTCTTGATATCCCGGTTCTCGGCGGCGACGGTCTTGACGGTCTGATCGACCAGCTTGCTGACAAGGTTGCTATCGCTGATGGCGTTATGGTTATGACTCCTTTCGCTGCTTCTTCTCCTGAGGCAAAGTCCGCTGAGTTCACAAAGGCTTATGAGGAAAAGTTCAATGGTGAAGTTCCGATCCAGTTCGCTGCTGACGGTTATGACGCAGTTTACGCTGTCAAGGCGGCTCTTGAAAAGGCAGGCGTTTCCGACGCTTCCATGAGCGCTTCCGATATCTGCGACAAGGTTAAGGTTGCAATGACCGAGATCACCCTTGAGGGTATCACCGGTACTACCACATGGACTGCTGACGGCGAGCCCACAAAGGCACCGCAGGTTATGAAGATAGTTGTAACCGACGGCGTTGGCGCTTACGAGGCTATGTGATCCGTTTAGGATAATAACATTATCTGACACAAATCCGACCCGTATGTATGGCTTTGCGGTTTTTTACCGCAAAGCTGTACGGGTCTTATTTGTATAATTAGGGCAATTTATTGCGGCGGCTTTTACTGCCGTAAATTAAAGTAAATTCCGTTAGATTCTGAGGCAACACCGCACAATTACCGACTATCGCCTTTGCCGTCCGCTTGCTTGCATATTTTCCGTCATATTGCCCAAATTTCGCTTGACGGGCGACAGCCCGCCTGCGCTCAATTTGTACAATCTGACGAAAAATCTGACGGCGCAATCGAACGACAATAATTATGCGGTGTTGCCCTGAGTTTATTTTAATCTGCGGCAGAATTTTTACCCCAACCGAAAGGAGAAAAGTTCTATGATGAGCTTTGTTTCTTACCTTGTCAACGGAATAAGCCTGGGAAGTATCTACGCGCTTATTGCGCTTGGTTACACCATGGTTTATGGTATCGCAAAGATGCTGAATTTCGCGCATGGTGATATTATCATGGTGGGCGGATTTACAGTGTTCACAGCCATGTCAACCGCATGGTGTCCTGTCTGGCTGTCGGTGGTTATCGGCATTGTCGTCTGCACGGTTCTCGGTGTGGTTATCGAAAAGGTGGCTTACAAGCCGCTCAGAAGCGCACCTCCACTTGCGGTGCTCATCACCGCTATCGGAGTAAGCTATCTGCTCCAGAATCTCGCACTGCTGATATTCGGTTCGGCGGCGCAGAACTTTACCTCAATAGTAGCGGGAATGCCCCCGTTCCTGACAGTGCTTGACGGACAGGCTCCGCTGTTCTTCGCGACGGCTCCCTCCGGGTCAAAGGCGATACTTACTATCTCAATGGAAACCTTCCTTTCGATAGTGGTTTCGTTAGTAATTATGATCGCGCTGACGCTGTTCATCAACAAGACGAAGGCGGGCAAGGCGATGCTGGCAGTGGCAGAGGATAAGGGAGCAGCTCAGCTTATGGGAATAAACGTAAACGGCACGATCTCCCTCACCTTTGCTATCGGCTCTGCGCTGGCGGCGGCGGCAAGCGTGCTGATGTGCTCCAGCTATCCGCAGATAAGCCCCTACACCGGCTCAATGCCCGGTATCAAGGCTTTCGTTGCGGCGGTATTCGGTGGTATCGGCAGCATACCCGGCGCGATGATAGGCGGCGTTCTTCTGGGAGTTATCGAGCAGCTTTCAAAGGCTTACATATCCTCGCAGCTGTCTGATGCGATCGTGTTCCTTGTGCTGATCATAGTGCTTGTGGTAAGACCCACTGGCATTCTCGGCAAGAAGATAAACGAAAAGGTCTGAGGGGGCGGATTTATGAGAAAAGCAACAAAAAACAATCTGGTGACCTGCGGAATTACTCTCGGATTTTTCGTGATCTTCGGTATTCTTTCTATGACAGGAGTTCTCGGAAGCCAGCTTTCCGGACTGCTTATCCCTATCGGTATTTACATAATCCTTGCGATCTCGCTTAACCTCACGGTAGGCGTTCTCGGCGAGCTGTCGCTGGGTCACGCGGGATTTATGTGCGTCGGTGCTTATGTCGGCGGTATATTCTCGATAATCACTCAGGATACGATAAATCCGTCCTGGCTGAGAATGATACTTGCGCTTGTCATCGGTGGTCTTGCGGCTGCGATATTCGGCTTGCTCATCGGTATTCCGGTGCTGCGTCTGCGTGGTGACTATCTGGCGATAGTTACTCTGGGCTTCGGTGAGATCGTCAAGGCTATCGCAAACAATATCTATATTGCAATGGACAAGAACGGACTGCATTTTAGCTTTGCGGCGTCCATAACTGATATTGACGCGGCGACAAAAACGGACGTCACCGCCGGCCCTCTTGGAATGAAAGCGCCGCAGGACACTAACCTGATATTGGTTGTAGTTGTGCTGATGATATGTCTTGTGGCTTTGATGACATTTATTGATTCCCGTACAGGACGCGCCTGCATGGCTATCCGTGATAACTACATTGCGGCTCAGTCGGTGGGCATAAATGTCACCAAGTACAGACTTATCGCGTTCGTGGTTTCCGCTGCGATCGCGGGAGTTGCCGGAGTGCTTTATTCCCACTCTATCACCTCGCTGGTATCAAAGAAATTCGACTATAATCTGTCTATCCTCATTCTGGTATTCGTTGTGCTGGGAGGACTTGGAAGCCTGCGCGGTTCGGTCATCGCCACGATCATTCTGTACGCTCTGCCGGAGATATTCCGCGAGCTGGGCGATTATCGTATGCTGATCTACGCGATAGTTCTGATACTGATGATGATATTCAACAACGCTCCGTCGTTTATCATGCTTCGGGAAAGAATAGGCGCTTCCGCTCCGGTACAGAAGATAAAAAGCATATTTGTGCGTAAGAAAAATACGGCGGGAGGTGCGGAATAATGGCTGAGAACATCAAAGTAGCTGAGAATACCGTACCCATGCTGGAGGTAAAGAGCCTGTCGATACAGTTCGGCGGACTCCACGCAGTTGATGGGCTTAATATGAAGATACGCAAGGGTCAGCTTTACGGGCTTATAGGCCCTAACGGGGCGGGCAAGACCACCGTGTTCAATATGCTCACGGGAGTATACAAGCCCACCTCCGGCGTCATTATGCTGGACGGCGAGAATATCACAGGAAAGCCGGCGATCGTGATAAACCGCGCGGGAATCGCGAGAACATTTCAGAATATCCGGCTGTTCAAGAATATGAGCGTTCTGGACAACGTTAAGGCAGGACTTCACAACCACACGAAATACACGGCTATCGAGGGTGTGCTGCGGCTGCCCCGGTATTTCAAGGAAGAAAAGCGGACAACAGAAAAGGCGATGGAGCTGTTAAAGGTGTTTGAACTGGACGGCGAGGCGGAGCATCTTGCGGCAAACCTCCCCTATGGCAAGCAGAGAAAGCTGGAGATAGCCCGCGCCCTTGCCACCGACCCGAAGCTCCTTCTTCTGGACGAGCCGGCTGCGGGCATGAACCCGAACGAAACGGCGGAGCTTATGCAGACGATACATTTTGTCCGGGATTCCTTCGACATGACGATACTTCTTATCGAGCACGATATGAAGCTGGTATCGGGGATCTGCGAGGAGCTGACAGTGCTGAACTTCGGTCAGGAGCTGGCGCAGGGCGAAACCTCCGCAGTACTGAACGATCCGAAGGTCATCACCGCATATCTCGGAGAATAAGGAGGAAACGCTCATGGCAATGCTGTCAATAGAAAATCTTGAGGTATATTACGGCGCAATAAATGCTATCAAGGGCATTTCCTTTGATGTGGAGCAGGGGGAGATCATTGCGCTTATCGGTGCGAACGGCGCGGGTAAGACCACGATCCTTCACACGATCACCGGACTTGTCGGCGCAAAGCGCGGCTCGATCATGTTTGGCGGAAAGGATCTGACCAAGACTTCGGCTCATAAGATAGTTTCAATGGGTATGGCGCATGTTCCGGAGGGAAGACGCGTGTTTGCTCAGCTTACTGTATACGAGAACCTTATGCTTGGCGCATACACCAGAAAGGATAAGGCGGAGATCGCCGAGTCGCTGGAAACGGTGTTCAAGCGCTTCCCCAGACTTGAGGAGCGCCGCACCCAGTCTGCCGGAACTCTCTCCGGCGGCGAGCAGCAGATGCTGGCTATGGGCAGGGCGCTCATGTCAAAGCCGTCCATTATACTTATGGATGAGCCGTCAATGGGTCTTTCGCCGCTGTATGTAAGCGAGATCTTCGACATAATTCAGGAGATCAACAAGAGCGGCACAACTGTCCTGCTGGTAGAGCAGAATGCTAAAAAGGCGCTTTCTATCGCGAACAGGGCGTATGTTCTGGAAACCGGAAAGATAGTGCTCTCCGGCGACGCGAAGGATCTTATGAACGACGATTCCGTAAAGAAAGCATATCTTGGCGAGTAATTTAGGAGCGAAGGGAGAGGTGTGGTATGGAAAAGTTTATCGTGACGATCGCCCGTGGCTTTGGCAGCGGAGGAAGAACTATAGGAAAGATGCTTTCAGAAAAGCTGGGAGTGAAATTCTACGACAAGGATCTTATCCGTATGGCTTCTGACGCAAGCGGAATAAACGAGGCGCTTTTCGGTCAGAACGACGAAAAGACCAAGGCGGGAGTTTTCAATAAGCCCGGCGTATATAAGGGCGAGATCATTGCTCCCGGAAAATCCGGCTTCATTTCAGAGGAAAACCTGTTCAACTATCAGGCTATGGTGATAAAGCAGATCGCTGCGGAAGGCTCCTGCGTTATCGTGGGACGCTGCGCGGACTATGTTCTGCGGGAGGATCCGGCGGTGGTAAGGGTGTTCATCTATGCCGACGAGGAGAACTGCATCAGGAATGTTGCGGAGGTTCGCGGGATCACCGACCGCAAAGAGGCGATAAAGGTCATCGCCTCCACCGACAAGGAGCGCGCGGCGTACTACAAAACGCACACCGGCAGGGAGTGGATAGACGCCCGCAACTACGACCTGTGCCTTAACAGCGGCAACCTCGGCTTTGAGAAGTGCGTGGATATTATTTCGGATTTCATCAATACTAAGCTTGGCTAACGATATTTTAAACCGGCACCGCTACCAGCGGTGTCCGTTTAGTCTTATCATTAATTTTATTAATATGGGGAGTTGATTTACATGGAAAAGAGATCTGCTGCGGACAAGGCAAAGATGATATTCCTGCTGCTGTATTTCCTTATACTGACGATCGAAAGAGTAATCAGCCTTGTGACGGTGTTCACCGGGGATTTATCCGGGTATGATGTTCTCGACTGGTACATGACCGGGCTGACCGTCGGCTCTATTGTCGGCGCGTATGCGTTTATTCTGACGAAATGCCGGGTGGCTGTGAAGAATTATCCGAACGGAAAGACCTCCGCTTCTCCGGTGCTGAGGGACGAGGAATTCGGCAAGCTCTCCATAGCTGCGGGTATACTGCTGCTGGGCGGAATGGTTCACACCGAGGGCACTATACCGCCGATACAGTTCGCAAGCTACGGCATGATCCTTGTTTCTATGGCGATACATACTGCTCAGAATGTCAAGGCTCATGGAAATGGACTGCTTCGCTGGCTGTCCTTCAGCTATATCGTGGCGTTTTCCATGTCTATTCCGGTGGTATATCACACGGCAATTGAGCTGAAATGGCTGTTTATTCCGCTGGAGATCATCGTTTCGGCGGGTATGGTGGTATTGTTCACCGTAATGCTCCGGGGCTTCTACAACGGCACAGGGGAATACGGATTTTCTCCGCTGCCGTTCCTTGCCGCAGTCATAGGCGACGCGGCGGTGCTGATACTGCGCTGGAATGAGGAAATAAACTTCTTCGTGCTTATATTTATCTGCGTTACCGCGGCGCTTTACGCTGTCGGAAAGATCGCTTCCGTCAAGTCCGGAAAGTGAAACAAAACTGCTCCTGAGTTTTCGCTCAGGAGCAGTTTTTTATCTGATATTGGTATCGTAATATTCGCATAACTGCTTCGCGGCGGGGTCGCGCACAGCAAGCGTTTCTTAATCAATAAAAATTCTCTCAGTGCCGGTATTCTTGCAGAAATACCTGTCATGCTCCGCCAGAAGCATTGCCGGGGAATTCTCCGCAAGCAGCTTTTCAAGCTGAATTCTCGACAGGATATCCACGAAATTCAGCGGCTCGTCCCAGATGAACAGGTTTGCCGGTTTCGCCAGACTGCACGCGATAAGCACCTTTTTCTTCTGACCCTCGCTGTAATTCTCAATACGGGAGAGGAATTCACGCCGGGAGAAGTCCAGCTTCGCCAGAATTGCCCGCATCAAGTCTGGGTCTGCGCCGCGGCTTTCCGCGTATTCTCCCAAAGTTCCTGAGATGCCGGAGGCGTCCTGCTCCAGCGTTGAAATAGTCAGCCCCGGCGCTTTGAAGATACCGCCCTCATAGTCGATATCCGCGCCGCAGATAATCTTTAGTATCGTTGATTTACCGCAGCCGTTCCGCCCGGACAGGCATAGCCGCTGATCATTGCGAAGCGAGAAGCTCACCGGTTTGCACACTGGCTCTCCGTTGTAGGTAGGTACTACCTTGTCAACGGTGAGTATTACCTCGGATCTGTGGATCATTGCCGGGATCTTGAGGTTATCGGCATATTCCCGGTTTTTCAGAAGCTTGGATTTCTCCTCCACCGCTGCTTCTCTGCGGTTTTCGATATCCTTTGCCCTTTTCATCATCGCCTTTGATTTCGCGCCGATGTAGGCGCGGCGGGTGAGGGATTTCTCCACCTTTGTCGGGTCGAAGCCTATTTTGGTGCTTTCTGCTTTGTCTGCCCAGTTCTTGCTGCGCAGCGCAGCCGCTTTCAGGTGAGTTATCTCGCTTCTGAGCTTTTCGTTCTGCATTTCCTCAAAGCTCTGCTTCCGGTCGTAGTTCTCTTTCCACACCGAGTAATTGCCCCGCACAAGCTCTATATCAGCACGGTTTATCGACAATGTATGGTCGGTGCAGCGGTCGAGGATATCCCGGTCGTGGGACACCAGAATGAATCCGCTTTTCCGCTCAAGATAAGCCGCCACAGCTTCACGCGCTTCGGTATCAAGGCAGTTGGTTGGCTCGTCTATCAGCAGGAACGCATTGTCGTTCAGAAACAGCAGGCACAGCATAGCCGGGTCTGTTCGCCACCGCTGAGGGTGTTGAACGGACGGTATAATACTCCGAAGTCCGTGCCGATAGTTGACAGCTCCCGGAGTACTTCCCATTCTTCTGCGGCGGGGCAGATAACCTCCGCAAGCTGCTGTCCTGTAAGGGACTTGTCCGGGACTTTAAACGGGAAGTACACAAATCTCATGCTGCTGACCACAGCTCCTGAGCTGTCCAGCTCTCCGGTCAGCAGTTTTAAAAGCGTGGTCTTTCCCTTGCCGTTTCTGCCGATAAGCCCGGTTTTCCATGAGCTGTCAATGCTGAAGCTCGCTCCCTCGAACACTGGCTCGCTGCTTCCGTCGTAATAATAAGTAAGATCATTTACGCTGATCAAAGACATACACATACCCCTTTCACAATATGTGAACCTCTAAAAACCTCCTTCACGGCAGCTTTTTTATGAGTTGTATCATCTGCTCGTGTCCCGGTTTTTAGAGAACCCCTTATGACAAAAAGACCGCAGGAACATAGCACTCCTGCGGCTGAATTTTCTGCAAATGACGCATTATAGCGAAAAGGACATAAAAAACAGACCGGCACAGCGCGTAATTCCTGCCGCAGACATAACCTATCTTCCGGCTCATCAAGCCAGAGATCTGTTCGGTATGTCCGCTAGTTATCAGGAATTAGTCCGCACTGCTCCGATCCCACCATTTCTTTAATAATTTTGTATACTGTGATACGAGAGTGATTATATCACAACTGAAATAATATGTCAAGCGTTTTCGCAGATCAAAATAAATGACGTGGTGGAATTATTGACAAAGTGCGGCGGATAACTTATAATAAAAACATATTGTTTCCGGAAAATGCAACCTTTTACCCTGCCGAACAGTTCAATATACAGAAAGCGAGGCGCTGAAACATAGTGAAACCGGGAAAAGCAAAGCCCCTCACCGCCGAGGAGCTTATTTCTAAATATGCGGATATCGTCTATCGGATAGCCTTTTCAAGGTTGGGGAATGCTCCTGACGCAGAGGATATAACTCAGGAGGTTTTCATCAAATACATAAAGGCGGACATGACTTTTGTGGACGAGGATCATCGCAGGAAGTGGCTTATACGAGTGACCGTGAACGCTGTTAATTCTCTTGCCGCGAGCGCGTGGAGAAAACGCACCGCGCCGCTGGAGGAAGCGGAGGATATCTCGGTCGAGGAGGACAGCGGCGAGGCGATGGATATTCGGCAGGCTATGGAGAAGCTTCCGGAAAAATACCGGACGCCGATACATCTTTTTTATTACGAGGATATGACGATACATCAGATAGCGCAGGCAATGGACAGCAGCGAGGGAACCATAAAATCCCTGCTGTCGAGGGGCAGGAGCAAGCTTCGGGAGCTGCTGGGGGAGGATCTTTATGACTGACAAAATCAAGCAGGATTATGTTGAACATATGAACAGCGTCAAGCCGGACAGCAGGTTTCTGGCTTCATTGCAGGAAACTCTGGAGCAGGAGCAGAAGAATCTGCGGGAACGCAAGCGCATTCGTCTGATACGAACTGTCTGCGCAGCTGCGGCTTGTCTGGCGCTGGGTATTGGAATATTTGCGGCGGTAAGTATCAGCAGAAATACTCTGGAAATCATAGGTGGTCCTCAGGACAGTTCCGCTTCGGGGGATATGATAAATCATGGCGCTGCCGCAAATAGCAGCGTTATAGATACAGTTCCGGTAAAGAATATAAGTTGGATCCCCGACGATCTGAGAGAGCTTCCCCTTACGAAAGCGCTGGCGCTGCGGCTGGAGAATTCTCTGGAGGAGCTTTCGGTCAGCGGCGAAAACCGCTTTGTTGACGCAGATACGGTCAGCGGGCAGGAGCTGTCCGGGATAATTGAAAAGCTGAATGCCGCTGAATCAGCTGCCGCTTCTCCGGAGGGAGAGGTAAAGTATTACATGGCGGTTTTTGAGGACATGACTGCGGCAAAATTCTCTATTGCGGAAAACGGCGTTATCTCAATATCCGGCAGTGAGGAGAATTTTTTATAAATTATTTTTCCCGGAATGCAACCTTTTCCTCTGCTGAAACGTTCATGTAGTGAAAGGATAAATAATCCGACAACAATGAAAGGGAAATTGACAATGAAAAATTCATCAATATTTATAGCAGTAATCTGTTCCGCAGCGATACTCCTTACCGGCTGTGCCGGAGGGAACAATGTGTCTAAGATTTCCGATCCGGAATCTGATCTGACTTCCGGGCTGACCTCTGAGATCCAGAGCATTAAGAACTACGGCGCGTCGGTGTCCGTTGAGGATATCAAGAAAGCCTATGACTATGACGACAGCAAAGACATAATGCCGCTCTACAATGTTGATCCCACTGAAAAGTTTGAGTTCAGCTTCAACTTTGACGCTTATGAAACAGATATTGGTCTGTATGATTTTGTTTCCATTCACACCGATTCTGCCTGCGAAGAGGCAAGCAAGATCTACTACAATGCAGAACTGGCAGTTGACGGCGGCAAGACGCTGCTGACCGTTGCTCCCATGTCGCCGGTGCTTGCGACGGATTCACAGGATAATGACTATGTGTATAACGATGTGGACAGCTGGGGCAACGCTCCTATGTATTACATTGCACTGCATTATGCTCTGGAGGAAGATACGCCAACAAGGCTTGAGAAGCCTGCGGTGATACCCTTTACAGTGAAGAAAGAGGCAGAAGCTCCCACTATTTCCGGAAACGTCAGCGTGGACGGCAGATTTTCACTGAGTTGGCAGCCGGTTGAGAATGCCGAGAAATACATCGTCTACAATCTGATCGACACAAATCTCCGTACCGGCGAGGATAATCATGCTATAGACGGAAGCAAGACAGGATATGACTGCGGAATAAATGCCACCGAGGAAACTCAGCTTTATCTGCTCAAGGAAGGCGAAACCACCGAGTGCGTATATGACGGATTTTCCGGGCCAGAGAGCCACAGCCTTGCCGAGGTAGAAGATATGCTCACCGGAAAGAAGAGCAACAGCGGTCAGAATTTCGGCGTAATGGGCGAATATTTCGTTACTGCTGTTGTAAACGGCAGGGAAAGCTCTCTCAGCAACGTTGTATCAACAGCTGAGCTTCAGCTTCCGTTTATGGTAAAGCGCGAGAGCGAATTGGAGGGAAGATATCCCACTCCTGCTGATTTCCCCACAGAGGTAGAGGTCGTAAACGTTGACGGCAGTTCAACCATGCGCAGGGTAAACTATGAGAGAGTTCATGTTGACTGTTATGAATACTCTTGGGACGAGTATGATTACACCATAGAGGGAACATATATCTATGGTTCGGTGGGCTTTGACGATGACATTGGAGAAGCCCCCGAAGCTGACGGAGTGAACAGCGAAACCGGCAATGTGACCCCTCAGGACGAGGTTGACAGAACTCCTGACGGCGATGTAAGCACTATAATCCCCGCCGACGACAGCAAGGACTACGACCAACCCCTCATTGAAGCGCAGAACGACAATACCAGAGATCACATTGAAAACGGAAACAAGGACACGGTTGCAAACGTTCCGGAAGGAGTATATATCAACGCTGATACCGCCGAGGAGGAATGGTTGGCGCTCAATATGGTTCAGGGAAACACTGAGATATCGGTTGAAGCGTTCCCATCGCTTCAGGACCCCTATAATCTTGTCGATGTGTTCTACAAAGTATATTATCAGAACCCCTATGTTATGGGAATTATCTCATTCTCTTATGATTACAGCGATCTCACCATGTGTCTGAACTATGTTTACGATCAGTCCGATATTGTTTCCAAACAGAATGAAATTTCCAAGAAAGCAAAGGAAGTTGTTGAGTCCTGCGTTACCTCCGGTATGGACGGCGCGGCAAAGGTAAATGCGCTGTACAACTATCTTGTGAACAACTCTGTATATGATCACGAGGCTCTTGAGGAAGCCGAAAAGAACGATTTTGTCAAGGTGAACGGCTCTGAGTTCGAGGACGCGTTCAATACCTACGGTGTGCTTGTCAAGGGAAAGGGCGTGTGTATGTCCTATGCCTATGCGTTCCGGCTTCTCTGCGACCTGAGCGGGGTGGAGAGCGTTGTAGTCACCGGATATCTTGACGGAAACCTCCCCCACGCTTGGAATATGGTGAAGCTTGGGGACGAGTGGTATGAGATAGACTGCACCAACAACGCCGTCAACACCGGGATCCCATATTATCTCTATCAAGCAGACAGCAGTCTTGCTCAGTTTTCCGGCTACACTAAGGACGATTTGTTCGCGATAGATACTCAGCTCACGCAGTTCAGCGGCGGCGACGAGAGCCTTGAATACTACCGCAGCAACGGGCTTTTTGCTGAGAGCGTTGAGGAATACAGGGACATTATTGTTGCGAATATGAAAGAGGACACCAGAGTGTTCGCAGTCCGCTGGAACGGCGAGGCGAGCCGTGAGGAATTTGACAAGGCGATCGTCCTCGCATATAATCTGCTTGGACTTGAGGATAAGCTCCCCACGCTGCGTTACATGATCTCCGGAGGATTTGCGGTTATCGTTAATTCGTAAACTTCACGCAAAAATATAATGGTCGTAATAAAAGGGTTGCCCCTTTTGGCAGTTCCGCCTCGCCGACACTTCATCTAAGCGATAGATGATTTGCTCGGCGGGGCGAAAACTGCTTTATAGTCAGCCTACTAATTGGTTGCCCCTTTGTCAGCCAACTGATGTACGCACATTAATTTCGTATACTGATCGGTTTTGAATAACCAATTGTTTTCGGTCATTTCTCTAAGGCAACACCGTACAATTACCGGCTATCGCCTTTGCCAAGCGACGGCTTCGCCTTACGCACGAAGTGCCAGAGGGGCTGACCGACAGACCAGCCCGCCTGCGTCGAATTTAT
>CAMAGG010000012.1 GCA_945833805.1 uncultured Clostridia bacterium
GCGAAGCCGTCGCTTGGCAAAGGCGATAGCCGGTAATTGTGCGGTGTTGCCTTAATATTCAGTTCATCATGGCGGGTTATCTCCGCCGATTAAGGCTTTCATTCTTTGAAATACATCTTGATAAAGCTCTCAAGAAGATCCACCGAACCGTCAATTCCCAGAGCAGCGCTGTCAACGCACAACTCATAATTTTCTGGAACTCCCCAGCGCTTGTCGGTATAGTAATTGTAATAGGAAATGCGCTGCTTATCCATACGCTTGACATACTCCGCAGCGTGCTTTTCGCCTATGCCGTAGGAATTGATCGCGCGCTTTATTCTGTCCTCCAGCGGAGCAGTAATGTAGATATTCACTACATTGTTGAAATCCCTCAGGGCATAGTCCGCGCACCGCCCGATTATAACGCAGGACTCTCTTGAAGCGATCTTCTGGATCGCATTGAGCTGCGCAAAAAACAGCGCGTCGTCAAACGGAACTCCACCCTGTCCGTATGTTGTGGACAGCAGATAAAGGAAGCTGTTGGTGCGGCGCTCGTCGCTCTCCTCAAAATGGGTCTTGTGAATGCCGCTGTCCTTTGCCGCGATATCCAGCAGCTTATTGTCGTAGAACTCGATATCCAGCCGCTTTGCCAGCTTTTCGCCGATCTCGCGTCCACCGCTGCCGTACTGTCTAGTGATCGTGATTATACGCTTTGACATAAATGATCGCCTCCGTCTGCCTTTATGCTTACCTATATTATATAGGTATTTCCTTTATATAGATTATATCACATGGAAACGGATTTGTCCACCACTTTTCACAAACATTGTGCGAATTTATATGATTTTTTGTGTATTTTCACAATAGACAAATTCAACCAAGAACGATGCTTTTCAATTCCGCAGCGTCATGAGCAAAATAGGTCGGCTCACACGCGGCTAACTCATCATAGCTTCTGAAGCCCCACAGCGCGGCGCAGACATCTATCCCCGCGTTATGACCGGTCAGGATATCCACATCGCTGTCGCCGACATAAAGCGCCTCCCGAAGTTCAACTCCAGTGCGGCGGATAATCTCAAGAGCGGCGCCGGGATCAGGCTTTGGCTGAAATCCCGCTCCGAATCCGATAATCTCTGCGATATCCCCGCCGTAATTCTGACGGACAAGCTCGGCAGAGAACTCATGCGCCTTGTTGGAATTACACCCGCATATCACGCCGCCTTCTCTCAGCTTCCGAACAAGCTCCCGCATTCCGGGATAGGGCTTCGTCAGGTCGGACTTGTGCTGTGAATAGTATTCCGTGAACATCGCGTAGGCGCGCTCCTCTGTGGACTTGTCGTGTCCCGGTGGGAGCATACGCTCGATAAGCTTCGGGATACCGTTTCCAACGAAATGCTTGAAGCTCTCCACCGGGTGCTGAGGGCAGCCCATTTCCGCCAGAGTGTGATTTCCCGCGGCGGCAAGGTCGCCGATAGTGTCCAGCAGAGTGCCGTCAAGATCAAATATTACCAGTTTATACATTATGTATCGAACCTCTTTTCCGTGGCAGGTTTCCCGCCAGATATATTTATGAAGAAATTACCGTTCACGTTTTCTCTGCCTGTCTGCCCGGTTTCGCTCTTTCCTTTCCGGATCTTCACATCTGACCAGCGATTTGCGGAGTTTTTGCTATGATGATACTCTCTGCACTAGTCGCATTTGCCGTACCTTTCACAGTTTGTTCTTTTACACGGGCAGGCGGTGTTTGTTATTATCTCCATGATCCTGCTAGGATTTCTTCGCGAAAACAAGTCTGTCCTTTTCGCCGAGAGTGATGACCTGCCCGTTATAAAGCAGGAATGCGCCGTTTTCACGGATTATAGCGAACAGTATCTCGTCCGGTTCAAGTTCTATATCCGAAGGCTGCATTCCGACAAACTCCGGCGGCATATCCATTGTGGTAAAATGCACCGGATTGCGGTCGATGTAAAGCTCGGCTTCCTCGTTCACGTCCTCGATCGCAGCGATCGCCGCCTGCACCGTGAGCCGCGTGGGGCAGACGGTGTGTATCCCGAAGCCCCGGAACACGTCCACCTTGTCCACATCGGATATCCTCGCGAATACCCTCGGCACCTTGTAGATTCCCTCCGCAAGCTGGGCCGCCATTATGTTCAGGTTGTCGTCCTGAGTTACTGCGCACACCGCGTCGCAGGTTTCGATGCCCGCCTTTTTCAGTATATCCTGATCTATCGGCACTCCCACGGTAGTGAAGCCCCCGAAATCCCCCGGCAGCAGTTCGAAGCTCTCCTCCCTGCGGTCAACCACCGAAACGTCATGCCCCCGCTTGTCAAAAAGCGCCGCAAGCTCGCTGCCCACGCTTCCGCAGCCTATTATCAATATGTTCATGTTATCACCTCTAAATATCGTCACTTACCCACGCAGAACCGCTTGAAAACCTCGTTTATCACCTCGTCCCCCGCCCGCTTTCCGGACAGCTCGTAAACCGCGTCAAGAGCCTGCTCCAGCATAATTCCCACCGCGTCAGGGGTAATTCCGGCGGCAGCGGCCTCCAGAGCCTGTTCCACTGCGGTGGAGGCGCGTATAACACAGTCCCTCTGCCGCTCATTGGCAAGAAATCCCGCGTCCGGATCAAGCCGCCGAAGATCAAGCTTACGACTGACTGCCTGTTCAAGCTGAGCAGCTGCGCTGTCGTCCTGCTTCGCCGAAATAGTCAGCGGATCTCCGAGGACTTCTTCTATCTCCGCGCAGTCAAGCTTCTGCGGCAGGTCGGTCTTGTTCACTATCGCCAGAGCATTCCTGCCCCGGAGCAGCTCCAGCAGCCTACTGTCCTCCTGCGACAGCTCCCGGGAGCCGTCAAACACCGCCAGAACGATGTCCGCGCTGTCCAGCTTTTTCAGCATAAGGTCAACGCCGATCTTCTCCACGAAATCCTCCGTTTCCCTTATTCCGGCGCAGTCAGCTACACGAAGCACGATATCTCCGAGGGATATGGTTTCCTCCACGATATCCCGTGTAGTTCCCTCAATGTCTGAAACAATGCTCCTCTGCTGCCCCGCCAAACGGTTCATCAGGGTGGATTTCCCTGCGTTGGGCTTCCCGACTATCGCGCAGGAAATTCCCTCCCGGAGCATTCGCCCGGTGTCGTAGCCGGAAAGCAGCTCCCTGAACATATCCCTGACCGCCGAAAGCCTTTCGGTAAGCCATTCCTGAGTTACCACCGGGGTATCGTCGTCCGGGTAATCTATCCACGCGGAGATCTGGCTGGAAACCTCCATTATCCTCTCGGCGCAGTCCTCCATGCGGCGGTACAATGCGCCCTCGCGCTGACCATTGGCGCAGCTCAGAAGCTGTCCTCCCTGCGCGCTGATTATGTCAGCAACCGCCTCTGCCTGAGTGAGGGACATCTTTCCGTTGAGCAGGGCGCGCTTGGTGAATTCACCCGGCGCAGCGGGGGTTGCTCCTGCCTTAACGCAGGCGGAAAGCACCCGCCTTGTGACGTAGATACCACCATGACATGATATCTCCGCCGTATCCTCCCCGGTGTAGCTGTGAGGAGCGCGGAACATCAGCAGCACTCCGTCGTCAAGCTGCTCCTCTCCGTCAAAAATACGTCCGTAAGCCGCCCGGTAGCCCTTCATCTCCCGGATATCCTTTCCGGAAACCGGTCGGAATACCGACGCGGCGATATCTGCGGCTTTTTCTCCGGAAATTCTGATGACCGAAATCCCCCCCGCCGCCGGGGGAGTTGCTATTGCACAGATAGTTGACATATCATTCCTGCTTCTTCCTGCCGAACAATCCCGCGAAAAAGCCCTTTTTCTTCGGCTTTTCGGCGGCTTCCGGCTGATCCTCCAAGATAGAGGTGTATTCCTCCTGCTTCTGACAGGGATTTCCGTCCGCGATCTCCTCATTATCGGTGAAAACGTTGAGCAGCAGCGGCTTGCGCTTGAATTCCTCTCCGGTGTCGTTGAGCAGATAGGTGTAAGTCCTGCTGGGGATAAGCGGCTGGTACTGCTCCAGAGTATCACAATTCAGCAGCGCTTCAAGCTTCTCCGTCATGCGCTCCGGCAGGCTTTCCGCCGCGCTGTCATAGTATTCCTCGCAGGCGATGTTGTATTCCTCCGCGGGATTTCGTCCCGCTATCTGGGTTAGGTGTATTCCCTCCCGCAGGTAGGCGGTAT
Source organism: uncultured Clostridia bacterium (assembly GCA_945833805.1). Classification (GTDB taxonomy): domain Bacteria; phylum Bacillota; class Clostridia; order Oscillospirales; family Ruminococcaceae; genus CAG-115. Next base: position 4,161 of record CAMAGG010000012.1, read on the forward strand.
AATCCAGATAGTCGCACCAGAACTCGTTCAACAGCGCCGCCAGAATGAAATTCTGCTTGTCCTGAAGCGGCTTCTCGCCGAATTTCTTAACAGCTTCATCGTACAGCTCCGGAGCGTACTTCTGCCATAGCTCGCTGTCGTGGCTTCCGTCAAGCAGCGCGGTGCGCTTTTCAAAGGTCATGCTGCGGTGCTTCTCGCCGATCATGGTGTATTTCATAAGGTTCACGCGCTCGTCAAAAGCGTTGCCCTCGGATATGCGCTGAATGCGTTCCGCTTCCTTTATCAGAGCCTTGTCCTCTATCGCGCCGTTCACCCGCACCGTGGGGTAGTGTCTTGCGGACACCAGCGATCTAAGGTTCAGACGGGTCATTATTTCATCGTCTAAAGCAGCAAAAAATCTGCTTTCGCCCACATCGCCCTGTCGTCCGGCTCTGCCCCGAAGCTGCTGGGTGATCCTTGAGGACTCCCGCATTGCGGTCGCCAACACAAGCAGACCTCCTGCCTGCTCTACCTCCTCTTTGCGTTCGCCGGAAACTCCGCCCAGCTTTATGTCAACTCCGCGTCCCGCCATGTTGGTGGAGATAGTCACCGCTCCCGGCTCTCCGGCGCGGGAGATTATCTCCGCTTCCGCTTCGTCGTTCTTAGCATTAAGCACGGCGCAGTCTATTCCGAGGGCTTTCAGCTCCTCCGCAAGGCTTTCCGATTCTCCTATGCTGCCTGTTCCCACCAGCACCGGACGGTTTATCCCGTGGGCTTCTTTTATTGTCTCGACAACTGCCCGGCGCTTCTCCGTCTGGTCGAAGTACATCTCAAGTGGGTGGTCGGTTCTCTGACAGGGCAGCCGTGTTGGAATTATCTCGGTGGGAAGTCCGTAAATCGTATCAAACTCCTCCGCAGACTGCTCCGCAGTTCCGGTCATTCCGGCTATCTTCGGGAACAGCCGCAGAAAGTACTGAAGCGCGATGTTGCCCATGATACGCCCGCGGGAGGTTATTTTCAACCCATGCTTAGCCTCCACCGCCGCCTGAAGATCTCCGGGGAACACCCTGCCCGGCGCGGCTCTGCCGGTGAACTCGTCTACAAGCAGTATTGCGCCGTCCTTGACGATGTAGTCCTTGTCCTCGGCGAGCATTACCCGCGCTTTCAGGCAGGCGCATATCTTCGCCAGCAGCCCGGCGCTATCCTCGCCGTAAATGTCACAGTCGAATATCTCCTCTGCCCTGTCCGCGCCCGCGTCGGTGAGGTAGACGTTGCGGCTGTCCTCGTCAATGCCGTAGTCCTCGTCGGTGAAGTCCGCCACCTTTGCGTAGACCTTGGCGGTGCTGCCGTCGTCCTCGGCGGCGATATCTCCGGCGATAACAAGCGGAATGCGCGCCTCGTCTATCATGATGCTGTCCGCTTCGTCCACAATGGCGAAATTCAGCTTCTCCGGGAACACCATTTTCTCCGGCTCAAAGCATACGAAATCCCGCAGGTAGTCAAATCCGGCTTCCCTGGCGGTGAGGTAGACCACCTGCCTGCCGTACAGCTCCCGACGATTTTCTCTGGGAGTTTCGGCGGTAATGCAGCCCACAGTTACCCCCATCTCGTCATAGACCGGTTTCATCCACTCATAGTCACGGTTCGCAAGGTAGTCGTTGAAGGTAAGCACCATAACCTGCCCGCCGGAAATTGCTTCATAACAGGCGGAGAACACTGCAGCAAGTGTCTTGCCCTCGCCGGTCTGCATCTGCACCATTTTATTACCGGAAAGCGCCAGAGCCGCGCCGATCTGCTCCACAAATGGAGTTATCCCCAGCGTTTTCTGAACGGCGCAGTAGACGCGGGAGAATACCTCGGCAATGCCGCTGCCCGCCGCGCCGCCGTCCTGAGCGAGTTTTTCTATTTCAGCGATTTTTTTGTTGTCCACTTTTATCCTCCTATGAGGTGACTATTTTGCTTAGTTATTGTAATTTTATCTGTGTATTGAAAAAGTATCGAAAAAACAGAGTGAGCGAAAATTATAAATTCCTCATTCAAAATCTTACCTCACCGATCCAAATACACTATAAATTATATTATACCCTCATTTTTCTTCTCTGTCAACCTTGAAATATAACAGAAAATGTGATATAATGAATGTGCATATTGATTTTATAGTCCGGGCGGCCGATTTACAGCGCCCTGGAGAAAGGAAATTTCATGTTGACGAAAACAGAATTTGACGCAAGACTTTCAAAGCTCGTAAGGGATCAGGAGGAACTTATCCGCCGCCCGAACCCCGCATCAGACTTCTACAACGGAGTTTACACCAGATATGAGAACCCGGTGCTCACCGCAGCCCACGCACCGATAATCTGGCGCTATGACCTCAGCTACGCTGACAACCCCAACCTCATGGAGCGTCTTGGAGTGAACGCTGTCATGAACTCCGGCGCAGTTTATCTCAATGGCAAGTACTGCCTTGTGGCTCGTGTGGAGGGCGCTGACAGAAAGAGCTTCTTCGCGGTTGCGGAGAGCGACAAGCCCACCGAGGGCTTCCGTTTCCGGGATTACCCTGTGATACTTCCGGACACCTGCCCGGAGGAAACCAACGTCTATGATATGCGTCTTACACAGCATGAGGACGGCTGGATCTACGGCGTGTTCTGCTCAGAGAGCAAGGACAAGTCCAATCCTGACCTATCCGCTGCCACCGCTCAGGCAGGCATTGTCCGCACCAAGGATCTTTCCACATGGGAGCGCCTTCCCAACCTCATCTCAAAGTCACCTCAGCAGAGAAACGTGGTTCTCCACCCGGAATTTGTTGACGGAAAGTACGCGTTCTACACCCGCCCGCAGGACGACTTCATCTCCACCGGAAGCGGAGGAGGTGTCTGCTTCGCGCTTTGCGAGGACATCACAAATCCCGTCCTCTGCACCGATGAGGTAGTCATCTCTCCGAGAGTTTACCACACCATCACAGAGGTCAAGAACGGCGCCGGCGCAGTTCCGATAAAGACACCGAAGGGCTGGATCCACATTGCTCACGGTGTAAGAAACACCGCCGCAGGTCTGCGTTATGTCATCTATGTATTCGCGACAGACCTCAACGACCCGTCCAAGCTCATCGCAAGCCCCTCCGGACTGTTCATTGCTCCCCACGGCATTGAGAGAGTGGGCGACGTTTCCAATGTTGCGTTCACAAATGGCGCGATAGTCCGGGAGAACGGCGAGGTATACATCTACTACGCTTCCTCCGATACAAGACTGCACGTTGCTTCCACGACTATTGAGCAGCTCATGGACTACACCTTTAACACTCCCTCAGACCCGCTGCGCTCTGCTGACTGCGTAAAGCAGCGCTGCGAGCTCATTTCCAAGAACCTTTCCGGAGAGCGCAGGGCATGACCGAGTATTTTGACCTGTATACAGCGGACAGGCGCAGACTGGGCAGAAAGATCCAGCGCGGCGCGCCTATCCCCCATGGTGAATATCATATCGTGGTGCAGATAATGTCGGTGAACAGCCGGGGCGAGATACTGCTCACCCAGCGTGTCCCCGAAAAAACCAGCGGCGGACGCTGGGAATGCAGCGGCGGCTGCGCGATAAGCGGCGAAACAAGCCGCGAAGCAGCAGTCCGGGAGCTTTTCGAGGAAACCGGCATAAGGGCTTTCCCATCGGAAATATGCCTTGAATGGACGCTCACCACGGATAGTATGCTCCGGGATTTCTACATAGTGCATAAGAATGTCGGAATAGATCGTCTTGTTCTTCAGTTGGAGGAGGTCTGCGCCGCAAAATGGGTAAGCTTTGAACGGCTTACGGAAATGGCGGCAAACGGTCAGACCACCCGCACAGTGGCACGCTGGCTCGAAATGCGCGGAGATGACCTGAAGCAGCGCATAGAGCGTATCCGCCGGGGAAATAAGCCGTGAAAATAACAGCGGCTGAGGAAGTAAGGAGCAATACATGAAAATAATCATTGTCGGCGGCGGCAAGGTAGGATTCTACCTTGCAAAGACCCTGAGGGATCAGGGACACGACACCACGATAGTCGAGAAGGACAGGGAGCGCTGCCACAGCTGCGCGAATATGCTGGACGTTTCCCTGTGCATCGGGGACGGAACTTCACAGAACACCCTCCGCGCCGCCGGAGCAGATAATGCGGACGTTGTGGTAGCAGTAATGGGCAAGGACGAAAGCAATCTCGTCTGCTGCCAGACCGCAAAGAAAATATTCGGAGTCCGCAAGACCGTCGCAAAGGTGAACAATCCTAACAATGTGGAAGCGCTGCGCGCCCTCGGAGTGGACACGGTGGTTTCCGCTACCGATTACATTATTCAGTTTCTGGAGAGAGAGGTGGACATCTCCGCTATCCGGGAGCTTATCCCGCTGAACGACGGCGAAGCCTCACTGCTGGAGATCACTCTGCCGGACAACTACAAGCTCGCGGGAGATACGCTTATGGACATAAGCCTTCCGCAAAGCTGCAACGTTGTCTGCATTAACCGCGGCGGCAAGACAATTATCCCCCGCGGTCAGACAAGGCTCCACAGCGGCGATGTACTGCTCGTAGTCACCCTCGGCACCGGTGAAAGAGAGCTGCGCAAAGCGCTTAGACTAAGAGATTGAACATATCCCGTGACAACTAAGGAATAAAATATGGAACAGAAAAAACCTCGCACCAAGACCTCCTCAGGCAAAACTTCGGCTAAATCAGCCGCGCCCAGAAAATCCACTCCCCGCCGAACCAAAAGACAGCAGGGAGATACTATCTTCGCGCTGGATATAGGCACCCGGACGGTGGTAGGAGTTCTCGCGGAGCGGTCAAAGGACGGCTACAAGGTCATCGACATGGAAACAGCGGCGCATGAAAGCCGCTCCATGACGGACGGGCAGATTGAGGATATCGAAGCAGTGGCGGCGGTAGTCAAATCGGTGAAAACCGCTCTGGAACGCCGCCAGTCAGTGAAACTCCAGCGGGTGAACATCGCAGCAGCCGGACGTGCGCTGAAAACACTGCGGCACAGCAGCAGCTATGACGTATCGGAAAAGCGCGTGATCTCCGCAGAGGATATCCGCGCCGCCGAGCTTGAAGCAGTTCGCACCGCCGAGGAGCAATTTACCGGAGAAAACGGCGATTCCTCATTCTACTGCGTGGGTCACAGCGTCATATCTCTGGAACTTGACGGCTACAAGGTGAACAAGCCGGAAGGACACCGTGGAAATACCCTCACCACCGAGGTGATCGCGGCATTTCTGCCGGCGTATGTGGTGGAGAGTCTCTGCGCCGCAGTGGATATCGCCGGACTGGAAACCGCCGGGCTTACCCTTGAGCCTATTGCGGCGATAAACGCAGTAGTCCCAAAGGAGCTGCGGCTGATAAATATTGCCATGTGCGATATCGGCGCCGGTACTTCGGACGTTGCCGCCTCAAGGGACGGCAGCATAGTCGCCTACGGAATGGCGACGGTCGCCGGGGACGAGATCACCGAAGCTCTTATGAAGCAGCTTCTGGTGGATTTCAGCGAGGCGGAGCGCGTCAAAACCTGCCCCGACCCGCAGACGGAATACACCGATATCCTGCTGACAAAGCACGCCATTACCTCTGAGCAGGTAGCAGAACTTCTGCGCCCGGCGGAGGAAGATCTCGCGCGGACGATCTGCGATGAGATAATCCGGGCGAACGGCGAAGCTCCGCAGGCGGTGTTCCTTGTCGGCGGAGGAAGCAGGCTCAAGGGTTTGCCGGAGCTGGTGGCAAAGGGACTGGGACTTCCACCGGAGCGGGTAGCCGCAGGCTCTAAAGAGATGATCAGGGGTATCTGCGCGCCGAAAAATATCGAAATAGGCGCAGAACACGCAACTCCCCTCGGAATTGCGATAACTGCCTCGGAGGGTCTGAAATACGACTTCACCACAATAACCCTCAATGGAAGAAAGATCCGGGCGCTTGACACCCGCCGGCTCACCGTATTTGAGCTGTGTAATCTAGGGGGAATAAAGCCGGAACAACTTATGGCGAGATCCGGGAAAAGCCTTACTTTTACGCTGGACGGCGAGAAAATCCTGCTGCGGGGTACTCCCAGCGTTCCGGCGGAAATTACCCTCAACGGAAGGGAATGCACCCTCAACACCCCGGCGCGCAAGGGGGACGAGGTGAACGTTGTTCCGGCGAAGCCCGGCGAGGACGCGGCGGCGCTGCTTTCGGACTACTTCGATCTTTCGGGAATGTATGCCGCTGAGGTAACTCTCTCCGGCAGGACGCTCACCGCCGGGGATTATCTTCTGGTGAACGGAAAGCCGATCTGCGCCGACGCGGACATTGAAAACGGCGACGTAATCCTTCATATTAACCGCCGCACTCTTGGAGATCTTCTTTCCGAAGAGGGCGAAAGCACAGAACGTGTTCTGCTGAACGGCAGCCCGTCGGAGCTGTCCGCTGCGCTTTCGGCGGGAGATGAGATCAGTTTCTCCGACCCCGGAGAGGAAACAGAGCGCCCCGGCAAGACAACGGATATCCGCAGCAATGAACCGGATGGTATTTCCATCGTGTTTAACGGAAGTCCAGCGGTGTTCCCTGTGCAAGGGGACAAGCCGCCTATCTTCCTTGATATACTTGCGGTGTTTTCCGATGATCCCACACGGCTCCTATCAAACGCTAAAAATGTCACCGTAAACGGAAAAATCGCCCGGCTGGACGAAACGATCCACGACGGCGATAGTATTGTGATAGAGTAATGCCATGAAAAAACTTAAATTCACAGCGCTTCTCATCGCGGCGGCGATGCTATGCGGCTGCACGGCGATACCGGATAAGGTAATGAGCGCCCCTGCGCAGGAAGAGCCTGAGCAGAGCGATCCGGAAACAGACGAAAAGACGATCTATGACGAGATCCCGGTCAAAAAATACGACCTTGAAAACACCGATTTCTCGGTAAAGCTTAATGCTGAGGGCGGTGCATTTGTCGGGAATGTCCGGACGGACGGCGAATATGACGGCAATGGTTATATCGTTCTCGACGAGGGAATGAAGTTCCAGCATATAGCTTCCCTTGAAACCTCCCAGCACTACTGCATAGCGATCGCGGCGCATTCCTACGTCGGCGCGGTGATAAGGCTCAAGGTGCTGAACGAAACCGTCGGCTCCTACTATATCCCGGCGTCCGATTCCACGGAATTCACCATGTTCGCGGTGGATAACATATACCTTCCCGCAGGTCCGGCGGTTCTTTCGTTCGAGGTCATTGAGGGCAGCGCGGCGGTAGATTACATCACCGTGGAGAATTCATCTCAGGTACAGTCGTCCTGCTATATCATTTCTTCCTCCTGCGCAAGCACCGATACTTCGGTTTCTGCAATAGGGCTTATGAAGTTCCTTGCGGACAACTACGGCAGCCGTGTGATAACCGGACAATGCGTCACTCCCGGCTCCAACTCTGAGATCGACGCTGTGACAAAGGAAACCGGACGTTCCCCGGCGATAAGGACAGGCGACCTTATGTTCGCCACCCCATCTGTCTATGAGAAAAACCAATCCTATGCGGACGAGGAGGTAAGGCTGGCTCTGGAATGGGGACGCTCCGGAGGCATCGTTTCCTTCAACTGGCACTGGTACGCTCCCACCGGGAACTCCGCCTACTACGCGGATACCTCTGACTTTATTCTCGGCGAAGCCGTCACCGACCGGGACATCTCAATGGCAGACAACGAGGAGCTAGAAGCGCTGCTGGAAAGCGGGCTTATCACTGCGGATACCATCGCGCTGCTGAAGGACATAGACGCAGTAGCCGAGGTTCTCAAGCAGTTCCGCAGCGAGTCTATTCCGGTGGTGTTCCAGCCGCTTCCGGACGGAGAAAGCTCCATGTACTGGTGGTGCGGCAGCCCGACAAATTATCAGTGGCTCTGGCGGCTGGTATTTGAGCGTATGGACAAATATCATTCCCTCAACAACCTCATCTGGGTGTGGAACGGAAGCAGCGCAGACTACTTCCCCGGCGAGAAATACTGCGACATCGTGGGACAGAGCTTTTTTGAGAACAGCTCCAACTCATTTGCTGGAAGATTTTCCGCCCTGTCGGGGCTTTCAGAGGACGTACCCAAAGCAATGGCGATAACCGCCTGCGACAAGCTCCCCTCCCCGGACTGCATGAAACGCGACAACGCCGTGTGGCTGTGGTTCTCGATAGGAAGCGGAAATACCATTATCGACAACTACGGAGAGCTTTCCGAGAAATACACAAGCTGGAAGTCGCTTCATGACGCGTTTAACTCCGTAGCGTGCATAACTCTGGACGAGCTTCCGGATCTCAACGAATACGCTTTTCAGGACTGAATATACTTGACAGGCTAAAAAATTAATAGTATAATACCTAATAGATATGGGTCTTATTACTTAAACCACATGGATATACAAAGGAGAATTAACCAATGAAAAGATTTCTTGCAATAATGCTTGCGGGATCAATGATCCTCACAATGGCAGGCTGCTCAGGAGAAAGCAGTTCTGGCAGCTCCACCGTAAGCAGCTCTGACAGCTCCGCCGTAAGCAGTTCTGACAGCTCCGCTTCGGACGTATCCGGAACCTCGGACGCTCAGACCTCCGACACCTCCGCAGAAACCTCGGACAATGCTCAGCTTGCGAATGCCATGAAGCCCGACCTGATCTCTGCGGCGATCCAGTCCTCACTCGGACTTGACGCATCCGCAGCCACCGCCGCAGCAGAGCAGATGCTGCCGTTGCTGATGTACACCGAGGGAAATTCGGTCCGGGTGGCAAAGGTAATCAGAAAGCTTAAGGCGGGCGAAGAAGTAACAGTCGCTTATCTCGGCGGTTCTATCACTCAGGGAACCGGCGCGGACGGCGAGACCTGTTACGCAGCGCTCACCACCAAGTGGCTACGGGAACAGTTCCCCGATGCAACGATAAACTACGTCAATGCGGGAATCGGCGCGACAGGATCATATATCGGCGTTCACCGCTGCGATACTCAGGTGCTGAACAACGATCCCGACCTTGTTTTCATCGACTTCTCGGTAAACGACACCTCCGACAGGATCGCAATAAACAAGCTCACCTACGAGGGACTTATCCGCAAGATCTGGCAGTATGAGTCTGCGCCGGGCATTATCTGCATTGCCATGACTCAGGATAACGGCACCAGCGTCCAGAGCGCCCACGGCGAGGTAACGGAAAAATACAGCGTACCGCTCGTTTCCTACCATGACGCAATGTTGGATTTCCTCAGCAGCAACGACAGCGTTCAGTGGTCTGACATCTCCGGGGACAATATTCACCCCAACGTAGCAGGTCACGCGATACTCAGCAGTATGCTGACCACCTATCTCCAGTATGTCAGCGACAATCTTGACAGCATCGGCGAAATCGAGCCGGAGCTTGCCGCTCCCGGAGAGAACGGCGCAAAGTACGAAAAGGCGCATCTCCTCACCACCGACGACGCGCAGCCGGTTTCCACAGGCGCATTCCAGAAGAAGGAAATGAGCTTCGGCGGCTTTAACAACCCGTGGATCGCAAAGACCAGCGACGGAAGCTACACCGACGAGGACGCTCTTGTGATCGAGGTCGAGGCGCAGAACATCGGTATTCTGTATGGTAAGCTCACAGCCAACGCGGGATCTGCCGATATCTATATCGACGACGATCTGGTTACCACTATCAGTGCAGATTTCTCCGGCGGCTGGGGCAACTATGTTGAGTTCGCCGAAATTAAAAACTTCATGACATCCGGTACTCATACCCTGAAGATCGTCCCCAAGGGACCTGAAGGCGCAGCTTCTGCGTTCTATCTCTGCGGAATTACAATAAGCTGAAACTGAACGATATTATTAATGGCGCTCCTTGACGGGAGCGCCATTTGTTTTTGTTATGAATTTTCCATGTTCTCCGGGGTTTCCAGCTTCGACTTGTCTAATGTGATAGTCAGGTTTCGATATCTTGCTCCGTCCGGGAAATCTATCCTGAGGACATCATCGCTGATCCACGATATCGAATAGCGATCTTCACTGTCTGAATACTCAGAAATATCCGTCTTGGCAAGAAGCACGGCTTTTCCGCTTTCTTCCGTGCCAGAGGTCAGATAAAACGACACAGTGCCTTTTCCGAAATAGGGATCGCTTTCCTCCGCTATCAGCCGCAGGCTATCGTCGGTATAGCTGAAATATCGCTCCGATCTAACCGGAGAGCCGAGAACCATGTATGCCGAGCTTCCAATCATGGCGAGGGAAACCAGAAGCAGTCCCGCCGCCCCAAGTATCGTCGGAGTCCGGCGCTTTCGGGTGAATGCTCCTGCAAGCATTAGGGCGATTAGCAGGCAGTTTATTCCGAGAACCACCGCCGAGATCACCCCGAAGAACGAAATAGGGTCGTCCTTGATGATCTCACCGCCGTTGGCAGTATAATTCACCGTAAACGACATTCCGGACAGGATTATTCCGATGATCAGCATGACAATATCCAGACCGAGAACCGATCCCGCAAATAGCCACGTCTTGTGCAGCAGGGAAATAGCCCCACTCTGCGGCACGATAGCCGATTTTTTCCGCTTCTTCATGGAAAGCCCCTTTCCTGAACCTGCCGCGTCACACCTCAACGTCCTCGTCGTAGTCCACTCCGTCTATGCCAAAGCCGAACAGCTTGTAAAAGTCACTCCAGTAGCCGTCGATATCGGTGAATTCCTTGAAATTGTCGGCGTTGAGGTCATTCCACAGCTTGGTAACCTCGTCCTGAATCTCCGGCTTCATCTCCCAGTCGTCAAGACGTATCCTGCCCTCAGGGTCGGTTTCCACAGCGCCATTGTCCGTCAGCTTTTCCGCGAAAAGGCGGTACATCTGCTCGATGCAGCCCTCATGAAGCTTATGCTCCTTCATCACCTTGTACAGAATAGAAATATACAGAGGCACGATCGGGATAGCTGTGCTGGACTGGGTAACAAGCGCCTTGTTAACAGAAATATAAGCCTTTATTCCCGACTGGGCATATTTATCGGTAATGCGCTTTGAGGTTTCAAACAGGTCGTCCTTTGCCCTGCCGATAGAGCCTTCAAAATACATCGGGTGGGTGATCTTCGGGCCGATATAGGAATATGCGGCGGTAATTGCTCCGTCCTCTATCGCGTCTGCGGCTTTCAGAGCGTCGATCCATGCCGCCCAGTCCTCGCCGCCCATTACCTTGACGGTGGCTTCTATCTCCTCCTCGGTGGCAGGCTCGATAGTAATCTCGGATACCGTGTTGTTCCGGAGGTCAATTGTCTTGTTGGTATAGGGAGCGCCGGTGGTTTTCAGTACCGAGCTATATGTCACGTCCCCTACCGTTCTTCTGGGCGCGGCGAGGCTGTAAATTACCATATCCACCTTACCCAGATCGGACTTGATGAGGTCTATGACCTCTTTCTTGCATTCATCGGAGTAAGCGTCGCCGTTCACGGTCTTTGCGTAAAGTCCGTCAGCCTGAGCGAATTTCTCAAATGCCTTCGTGTTGTACCAGCCGGAGGTACCAGTCTTGTTTCCGCTTGCAGGACGGTCAAACATAACGCCGAGGGTAGCCGCGCCCGCGCCGTATGCCAGAGCTATTCTGCTGGCAAGTCCGTAGCCCATGGAGCTACCGATAACAAGCGCCTTTTTCGGCTTCACACCGTTGTACTTTCCGTCTGCGCTCTGCGCCTTAACATAGTCTATCTCCTGCTTTACAGCTTCCTCGCAGCCCACCGGGTGAGCTGTGGTGCATATAAATCCTCTTACCTTAGGCTTAACTACCATTTTATTCTCCTTTCGCGCAGAAAGCCTCTGCGCTGCGCAACATTAATTTCGGCTGTTGAGCCGCAGTTCGGTTCGCCGCACAATGTACATAGTTATTTTACCATAAAATCGCGGATATTACAAGGGGGCTTTGGAAAATTTTCCGGCAAAAAAACGGCTCTCTATATCAGGCTGCCGATCAAGAAGTTTCCGACCCGCCGAGTAAAACTACCTTCAAAAAGATGAGGGCAAATGCTCGGCGGAACTGCCAAAGGCGGCACGCCTTAGAAAGCCGGTGAAATAATTTTATTTTGTCAGGAAAAAACCAATGTGCATTACAATGAAAAAGTCCGGAAGAAATGCTGCATTACTTTACAGCCGCAAAAGCGGTATCCAGAGCCTCGATAAGGTCGTCGATATGCTCTGTGCCGATGGAAAGGCGGATCGTGTTGGGCTTGATACCCTGATCAAGCAGCTCCTCCTCGGTGAGCTGGGAGTGGGTAGTCGAAGCCGGGTGGATCACCAGCGACTTAACGTCAGCAACGTTAGCCAGCAGCGAGAATATAGGCAGATTGTCGATCCACTTCTGCGCGGTCTGAGCGTCGCCCTTGATCTCGAATGTGAAGATAGAGCCGCCGCCCTTCGGGAAGTACTTCTTGTAAAGCTCGTGGGTGGGCTCGCTTGCAAGGCTGGGGTGGTGAACTGCTTCAACCTGCGGGTGCTTGCTGAGATAATCAACGATCTTCAGAGCGTTCTCAACATGGCGCTCAACACGCAGGGACAGAGTTTCCAGACCCTGTAAGAAGATAAACGCATGGAACGGAGAAAGCGTTGCGCCGGTGTCACGAAGCAGTATCGCCCTGATGTAGGTAACGAACGCAGCCGCACCCACCGCGTCGGCAAAGGAATTTCCGTGATAGGAGGGGTTCGGCTCGGAGATCCATGCGAATTTACCAGATTTCTTCCAGCCGAATTTTCCGCTGTCCACGATCACGCCGCCGATAGCAGTACCATGACCGCCGATGAACTTGGTTGCGGAATGTACCACGATATCCGCGCCATATTCGATCGGGCGGAGCAGAAAAGGAGTTGCAAAGGTGCTGTCCACAACCAGCGGAATTCCGTGCTTGTGAGCGATATTAGCCCATGTTTCAATATCGCCGACATTGGAATTGGGGTTGCCGAGTGACTCTATATAAAGCGCCTTTGTTTTGTCGTTGATAGCGTTTTCAATCGCCGCGGTGTTGTCTGGATCAACGAAAGTTGTAGTGATTCCATAGAGCGGGAGGGTGTGTTCAAGCAGGTTGTATGTACCTCCGTAAATGGTCTTGCTTGCCACGATGTTTTCGCCCTGCTTTGCAAGAGCCTCTATCGTATAGGTGATAGCAGCAGCGCCGGAAGCGGTGGCAAGAGCCGCAACGCCTCCCTCAAGGGCTGCGATCCTTTTCTCGAAAACGTCCTGAGTGGAGTTGGTGAGTCTGCCGTATATGTTGCCAGCGTCCGCAAGTCCAAAGCGCGCGGCTGCGTGAGCGGAGTTCTTGAAAACGTAAGATGTGGTAGCGTATATCGGCACTGCGCGTGCGTCTGAAGCAGGATCAGGCTGCTCCTGTCCAACGTGGAGCTGTAAAGTTTCAAATCTGTAATTCTTCTCTGACATGATAATGTCCTCCTAATAATTAAATTATGTAATTTCCGGAGCATAGTCCAGTATATCGTCATTTCGTTAAAAGTATTCGGGTTTTATCCGGCGGTTCAACAGCACATTCGACACATTCGTCCGATAAAGACTGCGGCTATTATGAAATTTTTACATCTCATTTCAGCACCTCCATGAAGTGGTTTGTTTTCTTTCTGTATTAAGTATATCATAATCATAGGTATTTGTCAAATCTAATTTTCTTATAACTGGTTATAAATTAAGGCTATATCAAATCGTTGACGTTGGAGGTTATCGACTGAGAGGTAAATTGTAATTTGTCGGGCAGTGTGGCTTGTAACTTAGCGCGAAGTAAAAAGCATTTTCCGCACAAAGCGCGGAAGTCGCCGGCGGGCGTACCCGCCCGACAAATTATAATTTGTCTATCCCCTCCCCCCAGACTATCACACAGCAGAAAAGGCGCCGCGGTAAGCAGCGCCTTAAATATTCACAGCCGTATCATCTCCGGCTTTCTTCCGCGGAAAATGGTGTAATACTCAAACCCCGCCTGCTTTAATATTCCGGAAGCCCTGTCGAAATCCCACGCATAATGCTCCGACTTATGCCCGTCCGAGCCAACGGTAATTATTTCGCCGCCAAGCTCCTTGTATCTCCTCAGAATATCCGGATGCGGGTGGGCGAATCCAAGCCCGTATTTCAGACCGGCAGTGTTAAGCTCTACGCCCTTGCCCATTGAAACAAGTGTCTTTAGTATCTCGTCGATAAGCTCCGCATAGTCCGTTGGTGAATATGCCTTAGCTTTGCTGTAACGCACCACATAGTCGAGATGACCATACACGTCGAAATCATCGAAAGCCCTTATATTTGCAAGGATACTCTCAAAATAGCGAAGAATACCATTTTTGTCCCCGAATTTCCCGAAATAATCCGGCTCGTAGGGGTCGATCCCGTCAACCAAATGCGACGAGCCTATAATGAAATCAAAATCCCACCCGGAGGCATATTCCCTCAGTCTGGGCGCGAGATAGTCCATAAGACCAAGTTCCACACCGAACAGGATCTCCAGCTTACCGGCATATTTATTCCTGAGCCGGAACAGCATTTCCCGGTAAGCCGTTGTATCCAGCAGGAATTCGCCGCCGGGATAATCCATGTCCATGTGCTCAGTAAAGCAGACGGTTTTCAGCCCTTTTCCAATCATGGTCAGCACCGCGTCCTCCATAGGCTGGCTGCTGTCGGTGGAAAACGAGGTGTGGGTATGAAGATCAGCCGTTATCATCGCCATTGCCCCCGCTGCCGTCCAGGTCGTTTTCCTGAACGTCCTCGCCATTGTCTGCGTTCTTTAATTTATCCTCCTGAATCCGGGTGCGCATTGCACGGACGCTTTCCAGAAGATTGCTTATGTCGTCTTGCGTGATCTGACGCGGTTTCTGAACATTCAGACGTCCTTCTTCACCTTTTTCACGAATGCGTGCGGCAAGCGCTTGACCGGCTTCGGTCGCTTTCCTGTCTGCCTCTATCTCCTCTGGTGTGGGACCTGTCTTTTCGCGGACAGGAGTATAATCCTCGTCAACAGCGATATTACGGTCAGCGCGGCGGTTAATGGTGTTAAGCGCCGCTCCTACGCCGAGAAGCACCCAGAATACCGGCGCAACGTGTACCACCGAGTCGTTGAACATTCCGGCGGCAAGATATCCCACCATGCCAAGCATCACGGCAGCTCCCATGATCTGCTCGGCGCGGTATTCCCTGCGGAACGCATACAGCCGGAAGCAGTCAACAAGATAGAACACCACGATTCCGAGGAACGCGATAAGAGCGATCAGACCGTTTCCGTAGAATATCTGAAGATAGAGGTTATGCGGCTTATCAACAGTAATGTAGAAGCCCTCGTTATGGTCTTCAAAGGTGTACGAATAGTACTTCGCGAGATAGTCGTTCTGCGGGAATATATATGTGAATGTGTCCGCGCCGTACCCGGTAACAAGACAGTTCTTCAGAAGCGGCAGCGTCCTTGACCAGATATAACCTCTTGACGAACCGATCTTCTCCTTGCCCTCAAAGCCGATATACTCAGCGTTGACAGGATTTGCGGTATCGGCGGTACGGTAGTTTATCACCTCAAGTCGCTTGTTGTTTACCAGATCAAGGAACAGCGAGCTGGAGCTTTGATCATAGAAATACATTGCCATTGTATCCCTTGTGAAAACGGAACCATCCGAGTCCAGAAGCCAGAAATGAAGATCCCTGAACGTATCGTCGTTAAAGCTGATTATTTCGTTCATCGGTATTTCTTCAATATCGGAGTCGGTAAAGAACAGCCTGCCGTATTCCGGGATATATTCCACCGTCACGAAATTCTCACCGAGGGACACCTCCGCCAAACCCGTTGAATTGATGACCATGTAGTAGCCCTCCGGGTCTGAATACAGCTTATTCTGCGCACTTTCGTCCAGTGACAGGGTTCCGTCCGCGCTTATCAGAAGCCTTGCTTTCATTGATCCGGCGGTAAGATCTGCCGTTCCGGCGGAGTAATCGATATTCAGACTGAGGGGGGAGTATGCCGGGTCGTCAAATGTGATTAAAGTGGTGGTGGCGATAGGCTCTCCGGCGCTGTTTGTATAGGTGAAATCCATAATGTCCGGGTCGTATGCCATTGTCATGGTATCGTCCTGACCGATGAACAGCATAGAGCCGTCCGACTGCGGGGTGATCTCCCTCAGCGGAAGCTGAGAGTAAAGATCCTTCTCGTCCTCATCGGCAGGCAGGAACATTCCCACCGCGTCTTCAACAATTGAGGGTATTCGGGCAAAGATCTTGTTATCAAGGGCAAAATTCGCGCCGACTACCAGAACAGCCGCGGAAACCGCGATTATTGTACAGCGCTTCCAGTGCTTTGCGATCTGACGCGCAAATATGATAATTCCAACGACCAGAGCAGCGGCAAGTGCGACAATACCGCTTCGCGCGGAACTTCCCACCAGCATGAAAACTGCCATGAGGTCGAACAGGATATACAGTACCTTCCACAGCGCCTTTTCAGAGTAGATAGCCATAACGGTGAACAGCGGAATGATCATTCCGGAGAAGCTTCCGACATAGTTGCTGTTATACAACGCGCCGTACAGATAGGTCGTAGAATAATCCGCTGTTAGGTTTTCTCCATGCAGACTTCTGTCAGTGACCAGATCCCTGAACCACTGCTGATTCAGCAGGTCGTTCCCGGCTGCCTGAAAAGTTCCTATAATGGTGTTCACACCAACGCAGATAAACAGGGCTATCGCCACGAATTTGAAGTTTCCGGAGGTACGGAACGCATACATCGTGAACAAAAAAAGCACGAAGTAGCAGGCAGTGGTGAAAAATCCCTCGGCGCGGTCATATTCGCCGTACAACGCGATATTAGAGTACTGAGAACTGAGGGCGGACGCAAGGGACATTATCACGAACACCACTGAACAGCCCACATACACAAAGGAGCGCTTTTCGATCCTGCGGAACAGCGATATGCAGCAGACCAGCGCCATTCCGATCATGATGAGCGCCAGCACCACCACCGCCAGAGCCTTGCCCTGTGAATAGGTGTCGAACAGTTCATATGTTGTACCGGCATCGCCGGTTATCTCAGAGCCGCCGTGATACATATATGTTAGCTTGAGATCAGTGACTATTTTATTGATGTGGATAATAACAGGTACCAGCGCCAGCACTATAACTGACGGCAGGAACATGGCAAGCGCCATGATATCGGTTTTTCCTTTGTTGTTCATGTTATGTTTCTCCGCTTTGTATGGTTTTGTTTTTGGTTTTGAGAGTTTTTCTTTGTTCATAAAGCCGCTCAGCGCAGTCCGGAGCAGTATAGATATGTCAAGGAAGAAGCTCCAGTTCTCTATGTACTGCACATCGTATTCTATCCGCTTTTCGATAGATGTGTCCCCGCGGTAGCCGTGTATCTGCGCCAGACCGGTAATTCCCGGCTTCACCTGATGCTTTATCATGTACATCGGAACTTTATTCTTGAAATCGTTGACGTAAAACGGTATCTCCGGGCGCGGCCCGACAAGGCTCATGTCGCCCTTAAGCACGTTTATGAGCTGCGGCAGCTCGTCTATTGAGAACTTCCGTATGAACGCGCCGAATTTCGTGCGGCGGGGGTCTGAATCGGTGCTCCACGCGGTGTCCGAATCGGCGTTATCCCGCATGGATTTCAGCTTGTACATGGTGAACACTTTTTTGTTCAGTCCAACTCGCTTCTGCCGGAAGATGACCTTTCCGCCCATTGTGAGCTTTATCACCAGCATACTTATCAGCACCACCGGCGAGGTTATTATCAGCAGCAGAAACGAGCCTATTATGTCCACAGCCCTTTTCAGTATCGCATTTCCGATGTTGTCCAGAGGAATGCGGCGGATATTCATGAGCGGGATATTTCCCACCACGTCAATATCCGGGGTGGCGCTCATGTATTTGTATATCGTCGGGATAACTGATATCTTCGTGCCGGTAAGCTCACAAGCCTCCACCACGCCGCCAAGCTTTTCAGAGTCGTCCGCGTCCAGCGCACACACCACCTCGTCGTAGCTGTGCTGCTCCAGTACTCCGAACAAGCTGTCAAAGCCGCCCAGCTTTTTCGCCGAGGGAAGTTCTCCGTCGGAAATATAGCCGGCGCATTCAAGACCGAGGTGGCGTTCCTCCCGGATAGTCCTGAGATAGTCCTTCGCCGCCTCTCCGCTGCCCACGATGAGCACATATTTCCTGTTGTAGCCGCTTTCCCGGAATTTCCGGAGCGTCCTGCGCAGGAAAAATCGCTTTACCGCGACCAACAGAAAATCCAGACCGAGGAATATCGCCAGCGCCCAGCGGGAGAAATTGATTATATGCGCCACATACAGCAGCGCGATAAGCGACAGTCCGTCCAGCAGCAGCGCGGCGGTTAGCCTGCCAAGCTCCGTTGTGAACCTCTTGTTCCGGAATGAGCCGTAAAGCCCCATGCAGCCGTAGGTCAGAAGCTGCACCGGAACGTAGATTATCAGCAGCTTGAAATAATCCGACAGCGGGAAATTCCGGTCGAAATCCAGCAGATTGAACACCAGCAGATAAGCCGCGGCTATTGAAATGAAAGCCGCCGCCGCGTCTGTTATCACGTTCAGACGGTTGAACAGCTTCTGGTTTTCTTTTATCATTTACAATACCTTTATTTCAAACGTTGATCTTTCTCATATATCTGTAAATATTCAGCCGTCCGGAACTATGATCCGGGAAACGGCACACAATATTATTATAACACATATTTACGGCGGTTGCAACAAGTTACGGCAAAAAAATCTCGATTGGCGGTTATTTTCGTTATAATATGATAAAAAATTCCGTAAGATCCGAAGTTTGTGCGGAAATTTGCCCTTCACTTGACAAATTTCCTCGGGTGTTTTAAAATATGAGTTGGACAATAACGCAGGAGGATGGGCATGAAAAAATACTACATTTTTGACCTTGACGGAACGCTGGCGGACAGCATGGGATATTGGTACGGGAATTTCCCGGTGGAGGACGTACCGGACGAGCAGCGCATGGAGGAGATTTGCCGGATAATGTACCGATGCTACGCCGATGATATCCAGCCGAAGCCCGGCGCTGTACAGCTTCTGGAGCGGCTTAAGGCAAAGGGCGCGGCGATGTGCATTGCAAGCGCCACTGACCGGTGGGTGTCCGAGCCGTTCATAAAGAAATTCGGGCTGGAGAAATATCTCGAGTTCTATCTCGACTGCACCGAAGCCGGGGCGCGCAAGGACAAGCCGGACATCTATATTCAGGCGGCGCGGCGGCTTGGGGCGGAGATATCCGACTGCGTTGTGGCAGAGGACGCGGCTTACTGCGCCGAAACTGCGGGAAAAGCCGGCTTCTTCGTGGTGGGAGTTTACGACCCTAACACCGCTCCGCGGGGCGATGTGAGCAGGTTTTCTGATGTTTTCATAACCTCTCTGTCTGATTTCCCGGAGCTGTGAGAAAATTCGCGCTCCGCTATTGACTTTTTATGGCTGAGGTATTATAATAAATATGTATGTGTTATTCGTAAAGGAATAACTATCTTAAATCAAAAGAACGAGGACAAGAATTATGAAATGGACTGGACTAAACGACCTCCGCGAAAGCTATCTTAAATTCTTTGAGAGCAAGGGTCATCTGCGCCTGAACAGCTTCCCGCTGGTTCCGCAGGGGGACAACTCTATCCTGCTCATCAACGCGGGAATGACTCCGCTGAAAAAGTACTTTCAGGGCATTGAAGAGCCGCCCCGCCACAGAGTTACCACCTGCCAGAAGTGCATTCGCACCCCCGACATCGAGAATGTCGGCAAGACTGCCCGCCACGGCACCTATTTCGAGATGCTGGGCAACTTCTCCTTCGGCGACTACTTCAAGCATGAGGCTATCGCGTGGGCTTGGGAATATCTCACAAAGGTTCTGGAGATACCGCCGGAGCGCCTGTGGGTGACTATCTATGAAGAGGACGATGAAGCCGGAGATATCTGGGCTAACGAGGTTGGAGTGCCCCGGGAGCGTATTATAAAGCTCGGCAAGGCTGACAACTTTTGGGAGCACGGAAGCGGCCCCTGCGGACCCTGCTCCGAGATACACTACGACCGCGGCGAGAAGTACGGTCACTTCGACCACATCGGTCAGGACAACTTTGAGGAAGTGGGCGACTGCGACCGTATCATCGAGATATGGAACAACGTATTCACCCAGTTCGACAACGACGGTCACGGCAACTACACCCAGCTCAAGACCAAGAACATTGACACCGGCATGGGTCTGGAACGTCTTGCCTGCGTAATGCAGGACGTTGACAACCTGTTTGAGGTGGACACCGTTCAGAATATTCTCAAGAAGATAAGCTCCATTGTCGGCGTTGAGTACAAGCAGGACGAGGTTAAGGACATCTCCCTGCGTGTTATCACCGACCACATCAGAAGCACTACATTCATGGTAGGCGACGGCGTTCTGCCCTCCAACGAGGGCAGAGGATATGTCCTCCGCAGACTGCTCCGCCGCGCCGCAAGACACGGCAGACTTCTCGGCTGCACAAAGCCGTTCCTGCACGAGGTATGCGACACTGTAATAAACGAGAACATCTCCGCTTATCCGGAACTTGACGAGAAGCGCGCCTACATCAAAAAGGTGATCCAGACCGAGGAGGAGAGCTTCGCAAAGACTATTGACAAGGGTACTGAGATACTCAATGAGATGATAGACAATCTCATCAAGTCCGGCGAAAAGACCCTGCCGGGAGCTGATGTGTTCAAACTGCACGACACCTACGGCTTCCCCCTTGACCTTACAAAGGAGATCCTTGAAGAAAAGGGACTTTCCGCAGACGAGGAGGGCTTCCACGCTCTCATGAAGGAGCAGAAGGAAACTGCAAGAAAGAACAAGAAGCTGAGCGGCGGCTGGGATAACGCGAAGAACTCCGATCTGGACAAGTTCAAGACCACCTTTGTCGGCTACACCGAGCTTTCTAAGGAAACCAAGCTGCTCGCTATCGTAAGGAACGGTGAGATCTCCCCGCTGTGCGAGGAGGGTGACGATGTTTCAGTTGTTCTGGAGGAAACTCCGTTCTATGCGGAAATGGGCGGTCAGGTAGGCGACTGCGGTGTGGTAATCAGCGGCGATAACGTCATTGAGATAACCGACACAAAGAAGCTGCCCGGCGGTCAGTTCATCTCCAACGGCAAGGTAGTGAGCGGCGGCTTTTCCGAGGGCGAAACCGTCACCGCAAAGGTTGATACCGAAAAGCGCTCCGCTACCCAGCGTAACCACACCTGCGCGCATATTCTTCAGGCGGCTCTGCGCAGCGTGCTCGGCGACCATGTTCATCAGGCAGGCTCTTATGTTGACCCGTATCAGTGCCGCTTTGATTTCAGCCATTTCAGCGCGCTGACCGCCGAGGAGATCGCAAAGGTCGAGGAGTATGTAAATAATGTCATCATGGCGGCTGTTCCGGTAGTCACCGAGGAGCTTCCTATCGAAGAAGCCAAGAAGAAAGGCGCAATGGCGCTGTTCGGCGAGAAGTACGGCGACGTGGTAAGAGTTGTTTCCGTGGGCGAATATTCCACCGAGTTCTGCGGCGGTACTCACCTCAGCAACTCCGCTCAGGCGGGTCTTTTCAAGATCGTTTCCGAAAGCTCCGTTGCAAGCGGCGTAAGACGTATTGAGGCTGTCACCGGACTGAACGTGCTTAATATGCTGAACTCCATGAAGGACACTATCGCAAAGGCTTCCGACGCGCTGAAGCTTCCCAACTCCAACGAGCTTGTTCACCGCTGCGAAAGCGTTATGGCAGAGCTTCGTGAAAAGGACAAGAAGATCGAGAGCATGGCTCAGGCTGCGGCTAACGCTCAGCTTGGAGATCTCGGCGCAGGCTGCCCGGAGGTTGCCGGCGTCAAGATAATCACCGCGGCTCTCGACGGAACAGGCGCCGACGGTCTGCGCAAGATCGGCGATTCACTGGGCGACAAGTTCGACTGCTTCGTTGCAGTTCTTGCGGGAACCAACGAGGGCAAGAGCAATATTCTCTGCAAGTGCTCCAAGAGTGCCGTCGCAAAGGGCGCGAATGCCGGAACTCTGGTTC
>CAMAGG010000013.1 GCA_945833805.1 uncultured Clostridia bacterium
GCGCCCTGTTCACTTCTTATTTTATGCAACTCTACTATTGTATCACAAATTCCGACTAATTTCAATACAAAATCCACAGCCTGAGCTATGATAATACAGATAATATTCACAAAATTTTCGGTTTTCTATTGCATTTATGCGTGAAAGATGATAAAATAAATTAATATGCCGGTTAAATACCATACCCGGCAAACAACTATTCACGAAAAAAGGAGGAAGCAAATGGAAAATATATACATAATTATTGCGTTTGCGGTTTATGCCCTGCTCATTCTTGCGATCGGAATTATTTCCTACAAGAAATCCAAGAGCATGAGCGATTACTTTATAGGCGGACGTCAGCTCGGAAGCTGGACAACAGCAATTTCAGCGCAGGCGTCTGACATGAGCGGTTGGCTTCTCATGGGTCTGCCCGGAGCGGTACTCGTCAGCGGACTTACAGAAAGCTGGATCGCGATAGGACTTTTCATCGGAACTTATCTCAACTGGCGAATTATCGCGTCAAGACTACGTAAAATGTCGTATGCTGCGGGGGACGCGATCACGATACCCGAATATTTCCAGAAGCGCTTTTTCACCACAAATCCGGTTATCCGGTTTGCCTGCGCCGCAATTATTTTCATATTCTTCCTGGTATATACCGCTTCTGCGTTCAGCGGCGGCGCAAAGCTGTTCAACTACCTTTTCGGCACGGATTACACTCTGTCGCTGACCATTGGCGCGCTTATCATTATTTCCTATACGTTCCTCGGCGGCTTCTTTGCGGTATGCTGGACTGACCTCATTCAGGGTCTGCTGATGTTTGCGGCGCTGGTCATTGTTCCTCTGGTGTGCATTTTCCAGACTCCGGATTTCTCCGCAGTTCAGTTCGTCAGCGATTCCACCGGAGAGGTGATCGGAAACTATCTGAATATGTTCCAGACAGCGGACGGCGGGATCGCATGGACAACGATACTGTCCGGTCTGGCTTGGGGTCTTGGCTATTTCGGAATGCCGCACATTCTGGTGCGCTTCATGGCGATAAAGTCCAGCGACCTCATCAAAAAGTCTCGTATCATTGCCACTATCTGGGTATTTATTACCTTAGGCGCTGCGGTTCTGGTGGGCGTATTCGGCTATATCTTCCTGCATTCTGAGGGCAACGAAGCGCTGCTGGCGGAGTTCACGGCTCTCGGCGATGCGGAAAAGATATTCATGTTCCTCAGCGGAAAACTGCTTCCGGGACTTATTGCCGGAATTGTTCTGGCGGCGATACTTGCGGCTATCATGAGTACTGCGGACTCCCAGCTTCTTGTAACCGCTTCCTCTGTAAGCAACGATATGTTCAAGCTGTTCAAGAAGGACGCAAAGGAAAAGACGCTGATGTGGATAAGCCGCGGAACGGTTATCGTGATCGCAATTATTGCATATTTCATTGCTCTTGACCCGAACAGCTCTGTTATGGGACTTGTTTCCTACGCATGGGCGGGACTTGGCGCTGCTTTCGGCCCGGCGATGATGCTGTCGCTGTTCTGGAAGAGAATGACCATGAGCGGCGCGGTCGCAGGAATAATCTCCGGAGGCGCGTCTGTTGTCCTCTGGGAAACCTTCCTTAACGGCACCGGAATCTACTCGCTGCTGCCTGCGTTCTTCGTTGCGCTTGCGGCGGTTGTCATCGTTTCCCTCTGCACTAAGGTGGATAAGGAAAAGGTAGACGAGCTGTTCACCCGGGCGAAAGCCAAGGACTCAAAGGCTATTGAGGATTAATTCCTCCGGATATAATCAAATTAACGGCTGCCCTGTACCGGGCAGCCGATTTCGTTTTCTTGAATGCGTATCTAAGGAGACGCTGATTAAAACAAAATCGCCCCGTTCAAACGCGCATACTCACGCGGCTGATTTTGTTACGCTTCGCTTTAATCAGCTTATCCCTAATAAGGCTGCGAATTATTTCGCCTGAAATTAATTCCGCGCTGCGAAGAAAGAAAAATCTTGTAATATATTATTTCCTACTGGACAAAATAACAAAACCGTGATATAATATATGATGTATATTTATCTCCATGTGTAAAATCGCATGGCAGTATTTAACAAAGAAAGGAAATTAAAACAATGAAAGTAACAAAGGATACAATTATCGGAGATATTCTGGACGTAAACGCAGAGGCTGCCGCTCCTATCTTCTTTGGCATGGGAATGCACTGCCTCGGCTGCCCTGCTTCCCGCGGTGAATCCGTAGAGCAGGCTTGCATGGTTCACGGAGTTGACGCCGACGAGATCGTTGAGCAGCTCAACGCGGCTCTGGGCGAGTAATTGTGATAGCTCTTTCTCCAAGACTTAAAGCTGCCGCCCAGCTGTGCCGGCAGGGAGTAACTATCTGCGACGTGGGGACAGACCACGCCTACCTTGCCTGCTGGCTTGCGCAGAACGGCGCGAAGCAGGTGATAGCCTCCGATGTGCGGGACGGACCTCTTGAAGCCGCCCGGCGCACGGTGGAGCAGCAGGGAGTTAAAAATGTGGCTCTTGTGAAGTCGGACGGTCTGGAAAGGATAGATTTTGCGGACGATGTGATAATAGCCGGAATGGGCGGCGAGCTTATCGCGAGGATAATCGCAGGCTGCCGTTTTCTGTCGGAGGACACCCGGTTCATTCTCCAGCCTATGACAAAGGCTGAGATATTGCGCCGGGAGCTGTATTCCGGCGGCTTTGAGATAATCGAGGAGCGCATCGCCAGAGAGGGGAAGCGGCTTTACACCGTAATGCTGGTAAAATACACCGGAAACAGACGGCAGCCGGACGAGATTTTCTGCCGCTGCGGAAAGATAACCGATCCGGAAATGCTGCGGTATATCGCGGAAAAGCTGCAAAAAAACGCTGCGGGAATGGAAAAGTCGGAAAGAACCGACGATGAGCCACAGTCCGCGGAGTTTCGCCGGCTTGCTGAGGAGATCCTTGCGCGGGCGGCGGAATTTGAACAACACTGAACAGGGGGTATCATTATGTCCGTAACAGTGGGAGAGGTACTGAATTATTTAAACACCATCGCGCCGCTAAGTACAGCAGAAAGCTATGATAACGTTGGACTTCTCATCGGAAGCGCCAACGCTGTGATAACAGGCGCTGCCACCTGTCTGGATATTACAGAAGAAATAATAGACGAAGCTGTTGCCAAAAGCGCTAACCTGATCATTTCTCATCACCCGGTGATATTTCAGCCGATGAAAAGAGTTATGGCTGAAAGCCCGGTCTATCAGATTATACGCAACGACATAAGCGCGATCGCGATACATACAAATTTTGATATGAGCGAGGGCGGCGTGAATGACGCACTGCTGGAGCTCCTCGGCTGGGAAAGCTGCGGAGTTATCGAACAGACCCAGCCCACCGGTCTTGGAATAGGCGCGGTGGTGGATCTTCCTCTCGGCTTCACTGCAAAGGCGCTTGCGGAGCACTGCAAGAAGTCCCTCGACCTTGAGAGCGTGAAATACTGCGAGGGCGAGGTTCAGGCTATCACCCGGATAGGCGTATGCTCCGGCTCCGGCGGCGACCTGCTCCAGAAAGCGAAAGCCCTCGGCTGTCAGGCGCTTGTCACCGGGGATGTGAAGCATTCCGTCTGGGTGGAAGCCCACAACTGCGGCATGGCGCTGATTGACGCGGGGCATTACGGCACTGAGAAGTGCGCCAGCCACCGCATTGCGGCTCTGCTCAGCCGCGCGTTTCCGGAGATTCCGGTGTTCGCTGCGGAGTCAGAGAAAGAGCCTTGCAGATACATCTGAAATTATTTTGAAACTATATGGGAGGAGGGGTAATCTTGTCGCTTGACGGAGCGTTTCTTCATATAGTAACAAACGAATTGCAGCCGCTGGTCGGCGCACGGGTGGACAAGGTATATCAGCCCTCCCGGGAGGAAACAGTGCTGTCGCTTCGGACATTCCGGGACGGCGGCAAGAAAATTGTGCTGTCCGCAAACAGCGTCAGCGCCCGGATAAACCTCACCGAAGCCGGGTTTGAAAATCCCCAGCAGCCGCCAATGTTCTGTATGCTGCTGAGAAAGCACCTCGGCGGCGGTAAGCTTACGGCTATCCGTCAGGACGGTCTGGAGCGCATAGTATGCCTTGATTTTGAATGCACCAACGAGATAGGCGATATCGTCACTAATACCCTTATCGCGGAGATAATGGGACGGCACAGCAATATAATCCTTGTCCGTGACGGAAGAGTTATCGACAGCATAAAGCGCGTAACTGATGATATTTCCTCGGTGCGGAGAGTGCTTCCGGGCATTCAGTATGAAGCCCCGCCCCGGCAGGAGCGGCTGTGCCTGTTGGACTGCGAGCCGCAGCAGGTCGTTGACGCTGTTGAAGGCTCTCCGGAGCGGCTTTTCAAAAAGCTGTCCGCAGTGCTGGAGGGAGTTTCCCCGGTGCTGACGAGGGAGATAGCATACTATTGCGCGAAAAACACCGATATTGCCTGCAATGAGCTTTCCGACAGCGGAAAGGACAGGCTGAGGTTCATTCTGAATAAGATAAAATCCGCGATATCCGGCGGCGAGTGCGAGTTTACGGTTATTTCTGAGCTTTCCGGCAGGAAAAAGGACTTCTGCTTCATCAATATTGAGCAGTATTCCACCGCCATGCTGATATCCCACTGCGACAGTGCGAACGGACTTCTGGATGTATTTTTCGCTAATACAGACCGCTCCGAGCGCACCCGTCAGCGGGCGCACGACCTGCTTAAGCTTCTGATGAACAGCTATGAGAGGGTATCCCGGAAGCTGGAATTACAGAAAAAGGAGCTTGCAGAGTGCGGCGAGCGGGAGGTTTTCCGAGTCTGCGGCGACCTCATAAACGCGAATATCTGGCGTCTGGAAAAGGGTCAGAGCAGGGCGGAGCTGGAGGATTTCTACACCGGAGAGGTGCGGGAGATACAGCTTGACCCGCGGCTCACCCCGGCGCAGAACGCCCAGAAATACTACAACGAATACCGCAAGCTGGACACTGCGGAAAAGAAGCTGACTGAGCTTATCGCAAAGGGTCAGCAGGAGCTTGTCTACATTGACAGCGTGTTTGATGCGGCGAGCCGCACAGAAAGCGAAGCAGACCTCGCGGAGATACGCCGGGAGCTGCGGGAGCAGGGCTACCTCAAGGGCGGGGCAAAGCCGGACGAGAGGGTGAAAAAGACCTCCGAGCCGCTGCATTTCCGCTCCACAGAGGGTTTTGAGATACTTGTCGGCAGGAACAACCGCCAGAACGACCAGCTTACCCTAAAAACCGCGAAAGCCGCCGATATCTGGCTGCACACGCAGGGTATCGCGGGTTCCCACGTCATAATCCGCACCGAGGGAAAGCAGCCCGGCGAAAAGACCCTGTTTGAAGCCGCGCAGCTTGCCGCATTTCACTCAAAGGGGCGGGCTTCGGCGCAGGTTCCGGTGGATTACACGGCGGTGAAATTCGTGAAGAAGCCTGCCGGCGCTAAGCCGGGAATGGTCATCTTCACCAACAACAGGACGCTGTTTGTCGCCCCGGACGAGGAGCTTGTGAATTCGCTGAAACAGGAAAACAAACGCACAAACGCGTAAATATATTCGACAAAAGGAAAGGACTTTATTGCAATGAGAAAGGAACTTGCAAAGACCTACGCCCCGAAGGAATTCGAGGATCGTATCTATCATAACTGGGAGGAAAAGGGCTACTTCCATGCGGAAATAGACCCCAAGAAGAAGCCCTACACTATCGTTATCCCCCCGCCAAACATCACCGGACAGCTCCACATGGGACACGCTCTGGACAACACTTTGCAGGATATACTTATCCGCTGGAGAAGAATGCAGGGCTATTCCGCGCTGTGGCTGCCGGGAACAGACCACGCGTCTATTGCTACCGAGGCGAAGATAGTCGGCAAGATGAAGGAAGAGGGTCTTACCAAGGAGCAGATTGGCAGAGAGGCATTTTTAGAGCGTGCATGGGACTGGAAGCGCGAGTACGGCGGCAGGATAGTACAGCAGCTCAAGAAGCTGGGCAGCTCCTGCGACTGGGAGAGAGAACGCTTTACACTGGACGAGGGCTGTTCCAGAGCCGTTCAGAAGGTGTTCATGGATCTCTACAACAAGGGGCTTATCTACCACGGCGTTAGAATGATCAACTGGTGTCCCAACTGCCGCACCTCTATCTCCGATATCGAGTGCGAATACGAGGAGCAGGACGGATTTTTCTGGCACATCAACTACCCGCTTTCCGACGGCAGCGGCTTTGTTCAGATTGCCACCACCCGTCCGGAAACGCTGCTGGGCGACTCCGCGCTGGCGGTAAACCCTGCGGACGAGCGTTATAAGGACATCGTAGGCAAAATGGTGAAGCTCCCGCTCACCGATCGTGAAATTCCTGTTATTGCGGACGAATACGTTGATATGGAATTCGGTACCGGAGTAGTTAAGATAACTCCGGCGCACGACCCCAACGACTTCATGGTAGGTCAGCGGCACAACCTGCCGGTAATTTCCATGATGAACGACGACGCTACTATCAGCGCGGACGTTGGCGGCAAATACGCGGGAATGGATCGCTATGAGGCAAGAAAAGCAATGGTAGCCGACCTTGAAGCGCAGGGACTTCTTGTAAAAGTAGAGCCGCACAAGCACAATGTAGGCTGCTGCCAGCGCTGCGGAACTACCGTTGAGCCGAGAGCAAGCCTTCAGTGGTTTGTTTCCATGAAGGAGCTTGCGAAGCCCGCTATCGACGTTGTAAAGAGCGGCGAGCTGCGCTATATCCCGAAGCGTTTTGAGAACG
Source organism: uncultured Clostridia bacterium (assembly GCA_945833805.1). GTDB lineage: Bacteria > Bacillota > Clostridia > Oscillospirales > Ruminococcaceae > CAG-115. The sequence continues at coordinate 6,765 of CAMAGG010000013.1, forward strand.
GCTATCTCTACTGGATGGAGAATATCCGCGACTGGTGCATTTCAAGACAGCTCTGGTGGGGCCACAGAATTCCGGCATACTACTGCCAGAACCCCGCCTGCAATCACACCGAGATATCCCTCGACACTATTACCGTCTGCCCGAAGTGCGGAGCTCCGGTAAAGCAGGACGAGGACACTCTTGATACATGGTTCAGCTCTGCGCTGTGGCCTTTCTCGACCCTCGGCTGGCCGGACAAGACCCCGGAAATGGATTACTTCTATCCGACCTCTACACTGGTTACGGGCTATGATATTATCCCGTTCTGGGTAGCAAGAATGATATTCTCCGGACTTGAGCACACCGGACAAAAGCCGTTCAAGGACGTGCTTATCCACGGTCTGGTTCGCGATGAGCAGGGACGCAAGATGTCAAAGTCCCTCGGCAACGGCGTTGACCCGCTGGAGATAATCGACAAATACGGCGCGGACGCGCTTCGCCTTACCCTTGTCACCGGAAACGCTCCCGGAAACGATATGCGCTGGACTGAAACAAAGGTAACGAATTCCAGAAACTTTGCGAACAAGCTGTGGAACGCTTCCAGATATATCCTGATGAATTTGCCGGAGGATTTCGGCACACCGGTGCTCCCGGAGGAACTTCCTATCGAGGACAAGTGGGTGCTGAGCCTTTACAATGACGTTGTGAAGAATGTTACCGCTAACCTTGAGTCCTACGAGCTGGGTATTGCGGTTCAGAACCTCACCGACTTCATCTGGGACGTATTCTGCGACTGGTATATCGAGCTTACCAAGCCGAGAATTGCTGAGGGCGGAAATACTGCTCTGGCTGCGCAGAATGTTCTGGTATTCATCATGCAGGGCATTCTGAAGCTGCTGCACCCTTTCATGCCGTTCATCACCGAGGAGATCTGGCAGTCTATGCCCGGCACTGAAACCGAGAGCATCATGATATCCAAGTGGTGCGAGTATGACGAGAAGCTGCACTTTGGCGAGGCTGCGGAGGAATTCTCAAGAGTTGTGGGCGCTATCAAGGCTATCCGCGTACAGCGCAACGAGCTGAACGTTCCTCCCTCAAAGAAGGTTACGATGACGGTTGAAACCAAGTATACCGGTCTGTTCAGCGACTGCCGGAAGTTCTTTGAGAAGCTTGCGGGGGCGGGAGAATTCACCGTCACCGAAAAGGCTGAGGCTGCCGAGGGTATGATGACGGTAGTCACCGACAGCGCGAGAGTATTCATTCCGATGGGCGAGCTTGTTGACAAGGAAAAGGAACTTGCGCGTCTGGACAAGGAAAAGAAAGCCGCTGAAAAGGACATTGAGTTCCTGTCTAAGAAGCTGAACAATCCCGGCTTCCTTGCGAAAGCTCCGGCGCAGCAGGTAGAAAACGAGCGGGCGAAGCTTGCTAAGGCAGAGGAGCGTCTGGCTAAGATCAACGCTTCTATTGAGGGACTTAAGTGAGATTCGGAATTATGAATGCAGAATTCGTAATTTATATGTCCGGCTTCGCCGGAAATATCACAAAAGCGTCTTACAGAGAAGCGCTTATATAGCCTTTTCACTTTCCGAAAAATCTTTTGTGATACTACAATTCCGCATTCCGAATTAAAAAAGGGGGCAGTTATGGCAAAAATGACGCTTGTGGTTCTGGCGGCGGGCATGGGAACCCGGTTCGGCGACAGAATAAAGCAGCTTGAACCGCTGGGACCGGCAGGAGAGCTGCTGATAGACTATTCGGTTTATGACGCTATCCGGGCGGGCTTTGACAGGGTGCTGTTCATTATCCGCCGGGATATCGAGGAGCTTTTCAGGTCAACTATCGGCGCACGGGTGGAAAAGAGAATCAGGACGGACTATGTGTTCCAGTCCACTGATCAGCTTCCCTGCCGCTGCGAGGATTTCCCGGACAGGACAAAACCGTGGGGTACGGCGCAGGCGCTGTACTGCTGCCGGGAGCAGATTCATGAGCCTTTCGCGATAGTGAATGCCGATGATTTTTACGGGCAGGACGCATTCATGCGGCTGGGCGAGTTTCTCAAAAGCTTCACTGCGGACGCCTGCTCCGTGGGATTTCTGCTGAAAAACACATTGTCGGATTTCGGCACGGTGAACCGAGGAGTGTGCAGAACGAATTCCGCAGGACTGCTCACGAGCGTTGAGGAAACCAAGAAGATCGCGCGGGGAGAGGACGGCGTTATTTCCGGCGAATTCTGCGGAGAAAAGCGCATTCTCGGAGAAAACGACACCGTATCCATGAGTATGTGGGGCTTCGGCGCGGATTTCATGCCGCGGCTGTCCCGGCAGCTTGCGGCTTTCCTTGAAAAGCTGCCGGATAACGAACTGAAAGCGGAGCTTACAATTGCGGACGCTGTGGACGCGGAAATAAACAGCAGCGGCTTTAAGGTACAGAATTTAGCTACGGACAGCCGATGGTTCGGAATAACCTATGAAGCGGACGCGGTTTCGGCGCGGGAAACGCTGAAAAACAGCGTCAGCGCAGGAGTTTACACCTCGCCGCTGTGGGACTGAGTATATCAAGATAGTCAGGAGCTGCCATTATGATAATTGTTCCGATAGATAACGTCACCGAAGGAATGGTTCTTGCAAAGGACGTATCTTCTACATCGGCAAGGGATTATAAGACCCTGCTGATGAAGGGCACGACCATTACTTCGGATATGATACACCTGCTGAAAAGCAAGGGAATAAAGAATATCACCGTCAAGGGCGAGGATACTCATGAAACTGAGCCGAAGTCTGTGCAGCAACCGCAGCTAGAGAACATCTCACGCGCGGAGGCTGCGGAGATGATAAAGAATCAGCATATCGGAAAGGCTCTTAGCGAGCTTAACTCGGTGTTTGATCATAACGGAGAGATAAAGGAGCTGTCGCAGAAGGCGATCGAGCAGGTAGACGGAATTGCGGACGACATTCTTGTGGATATCGGCAACGATTCCTCCTACCTCGGAAATCAGATGATCGCGCTTCAGAACTATGACGACTATACATACAAGCACTGCCTGCGTGTAGCGATGCTTTCCACCAGTATCGCAAACGAGCTGCACATGAAGCAGGGAGATATCAAGGAGGTCATAGTTGCCGCGCTTCTCCACGATATCGGGAAGTCCAACATCGACCACGAGATCATTGTAAAGCCCGGAAAGCTCACTGATGATGAGTTTGAAAAGATAAAGCGGCACCCCTACATTGGCTATCAGATACTTAAAAACACCGGAGGATACAGCGCCAACGTCATGTCCGGAGTGCTGTTTCATCAGGAGAAGTTTGACGGCAGCGGCTATCCCACCGGGCTTGCCGGAAAGAAGATACCGCTGATAGCGAGAATACTGACGGTCGCAGACGTGTTCGACGCGCTCACCTCGAACCGTCCCTACCGCCGTCCGTGGTCTGTGGCGGAAACGGAGGAATATATTCTGGGCGGCTGCGGCATACACTTCGACTATGACGTTACGGCGGCGTTCCTGCGTTCGTTCAATCCCTATCCGGTGGGGACTATGGTTTCCCTGTCGGACGGCAGACACGGCGTGGTGATACAGCACAATTCCAATGTCCTGCGGCCTGTGGTGAGAATTCACGGAGTAGGCGCGGGCGAAGAAATAGACCTAAGCAACGACTTCCGCTTCCTGTCGCTGATGATCACAGGAATTTACGGCGGAAATTATGCGGTATAAAAAAGAAAAGGAGAAACTGAAATGGTAGTAATTGAACTTGCAAACGGCAAAGAGATCAAGCTGGAGCTTTATCCGGACAAGGCGCCGATCACGGTGGAGAACTTCCTCAAGCTGGTAAACGAGGGCTTCTACAATGGGCTTATTTTCCACCGGGTCATCAAGGATTTCATGATACAGGGCGGCGACCCACAGGGAACCGGTATGGGAGGAGCGAAGGACAAGATCAAGGGCGAATTCCTGATGAACGGCGTTCCCAATGATATCCGCCACGAGCGCGGCGTTATCTCAATGGCGAGGGCGCAGAACCCCAACTCCGCAAGCTCTCAGTTCTTTATCGTCCACAAGGATTCATTGTTCCTTGACGGACAGTATGCGGCATTCGGCAAGGTGGTCGAGGGTATGGACGCGGTTGACGAGATAGCAAACGTCAAGACCGACTTTAACGACAGACCTCTGAACGATGTCGCGATGAAGCGCGTTTACGTTGCAGAATAATCAAATTTCACGGCTGAGCATCTGCTCGGCAGGAAATCTTTACCTGCTGAGCGGCGCAGCCGTTTTTTGCGCGTTCTTTTTGTGTATTTTTACTATATCAGTGGAATAAATAAAGCATATTTTGTCCATATTCCGGGTAATAATTCACTTTTCGCCGTTGTTGCTATTGACAAAATCGCCATTTTATAGTATCATAAAAGAATAGGAATACAGGCAGCTTCTGCATCGTCTGTACATTATGAAGATGACGCGTACATCAAAGCTGATGGGTGCGTTTCTGGATAAAAGAGGTCTGAAAATGCAGTTTGGCAGTGTGGCATTCTTCAAAATGCTGATCAAGATCGTTCTCAGCATAATATTCTTCCTGCCGCTGGTTCTGTGCATTGTATTCGCAGTCCTTCTGTGGAACAGCAACGCCGAGGTGAACGAGCTGAAGAAGGACAACGAGCGGCTGGAATATTACTCGTTAATACTCAGCGGCGAAAGAGAGCCGACGGTCAGCGGTTTCTATGATATCTATGCCCGCAGCGGGCTTTCCGACGAGGAGCTTATCGAGTATGTCCTGCACGGTAAGGACGGCGCAGCGCAGGAAGTTTCCGATGATGCGGTTGATACGGCTACTTCGGCAGCGTTGACATCTGACGTTTCTCAGCCGGAGCAGCAGACTGAGGATAATTCGTCCGCTTCTGATGAGCCGGACGCCTTGCAGACCGATACAGAGCCGGTCAGCCAGTATGCCGGGATCTATCCGGAGATGACGGTCACACCGCCCTCCGAGGACGATTATGTCCGGGAGCTGGGTACGGTGTATCTCACCTTTGACGACGGTCCGTCCGACAATACTTACAGCATACTGAGCTATCTTGAGCAGTATAACATAAAGGCGACATTCTTCGTCGTTCCGACGAGGACGGAGTCCTGCTACGCAAAGCTCCGCGCCATTGCCGAGGCGGGGCATTCCATCGGAGTACACAGCGCCTCCCATGTTTACGATGATATCTATTCCTCTGTCGAGGCTTTCCTTGAGGATTTCCACGACGCCTGGGATATAATTTATGACGCAACCGGGATAAAAACTGAGATCTTCCGGTTCCCCGGCGGCAGCGTGAATGACTTCAACGCTGACACCCGCGACTATATAATTCAAGAGATGACCCGCAGGGGCTTCCGCTTCTTTGACTGGAACGTGGACAGCAACGACGCAGGCGGGGCAAACTGGACGGAAATGTACAACTCTATCCCTGCGGATATTGCGGAGAATTACCGCTCGGTGGTGCTTATGCACGATTCCGCTTCCACTCCGAATACGGTGCTCGTTCTGGGAGATGTTCTTCATGTTCTTACCAATGAGGGATATAAATTCGATAAAATAAACAACGACACTCTGCCTGTCCAGTTCACCGGGCCGTTTGCGTGATCTGACGGGCATAAATACAGCGGAAAGTCAGGATAATTGAAAAAACACGATCAGAACAGATTTTGCCGCGCTGTTACAGCTTGGGTTTGATCGGAATGTTCAAAAAGAAAGGATATTGCTATGGGTATCAAGGATAACTTTTCACAGGCGGTAAAGGAGCTGTGGAAGAAGGACGGTCAGGAGGAAACCGGGGACGGCAGAACCGACAAGAGCGCCCAGCCTACCGAGCTTGACAAATATCTCGCCGGACAGCCCGGAATGACAGAGCAGCCCGCTCCGGCGCAGCCGCAGGCTCCCGTGCAGCAGGCTCCGGTTCAGCCTGAGCAACCCGCTCAGACTATCCAGCCGGATACTAACGGCTATCAGTTCAGCGCAAATCAGTCGCAGCAGGACGTAAATGTGGCGGGAGTTCCGTTGGAAACTCCCTATTTCCGAAATCAGCCTAATCAACAGGGTCAGCCCGCCCAGTCCGCCCAGTCGGCTCAGTCCGCGCAGCCCCAGGGCGCAGCTCCTGCTCCAGAGATGAACATTAACGTCCAGAGATACGCCGGAAACGGCGGATTTGGCGGCGGAAATAACGGCTTTGGCGGCGGATATGTTCCTCCCACGGCGGCAGGAAGATCAATGGACGCTCCCAGCGACACCGACGAGGTCACAGTCATTTCCAGAAACACCGTTATAGACGGCAATGTGCGCAGTCTTGCAAATATGCAGATCGACGGCAACGTAAAGGGCAACGTTGAAACCACCAGAGATGTGGATATGTCCGGAAAGATCGTCGGCGACATAAAGTGCAACAACGCAAATATGAATTCCGCTGCAATGCAGGGCAATATGATCCTTAAGGGCAAGCTCCGCATGGACAGGGATACTATACTTATCGGCGACCTTACCTCTCAGTACGCTGACGTGAACGGACGCGTGAGAGGAAAGCTGGAGATCGGCGGAAAGGCTGAGCTTAAGCGCGACGCGATCGTTTTCGGAGATATCAACGCTTCGACTATCGCGGTAACTGACGGCGCTATCATTCAGGGTTATGTCAACACCACGTTCCTTTCCAAAGAGGACAGCCGCAGCGTATTCCCGGAGGCTATCACCTTCGACAGCAAAAACGGCGCGGACAAGGCATAATTACAGCATATCCAGAGGAAAGGCAGCAACCTAATGAGCAGTAAAAAACAGAACTCAAACAATCTTCCGCTTATCGCAACTATCGTAGTGGCGCTGATCTCTATCGCGCTTGCCGTCACTGCAATGATCATGCTTAACAAGCCACAGACTCAGGGTCAGACCGGAAGCGAAACCCCCAATCCCGGCGCGGTCATTGACACATCTTATCTTACGCCGGAGTACCGTGAGGAATGTGAGTACGCGGCGCATGACCTGCTTGATGAAAGCCACGAGATACTCCGCCTGTTCGTCACCGAGGGACTTTTCCACGAGGACGAGCCTTACGGCAACCTGCCTGAGGACGGATATTATACAGTAAACAGCACCGATTACACCTCCCTTGAGCAGATAGAGGAGCTGGTTCGTTCGGTTTACGCAGATGACGCTGCGGAGCAGATACTGAAGAATTCCGACGGCAAGGGACTTGTGGTATACGCTAACCGCGAGCAGCTTGTCCGTGTGGAAGAATCCGAGCCGGCAGAGGAAACCGGGGAGCAGACCGAGGAACAAACGAGCGAGGACACCGGTACGAAGTACGAAAAGGTGTATAAGCTGGGAATAAGCTCCGATTTCACACCGGATAAATCAAAGAGCTGGTCAAGCTGCGCGATCACGATCGACTACCTTGAAGAGGGCAGATGCGGTCTGACGGTATATCTTGACGGCGTTGATTCCAGCAATGGCATTACGGACGAAAACCGCGGCTCCGTGCTTGAGATGACCATGATAAAGCTTGACGAGGGCTGGCGGCTTGCAGAGTTCGTGACAAGAACCTCCGCAGCGCAATGAGCGGAAAGAAAAGCCCGTTCGCTGCTTATGCAGTTGCAAGTCAGCTGGCGTTTGTGATACTTGCGCCGCTGCTGCTGTTTATTGTGGGAGGGCATTACGTCTGCGAGCGTTTCGACCTGCCCGACTGGGTAATGGTCGTCTGCATACTGCTGGGTATACTGTTCATGGTGAGCGGAGCTATCTCCCACATCATGAAGCTTATACGGATATACGGCAGGGACGATAAATCCAAATACCGCAGCTATAACAGCGATCCGCGGGACAATGATTATGATGATGACTACAACAAGCGCAAGTGAGGTAAACGTATGGCAGCACGAAAAAGCAATATAACCGCCGAGGAAATGCGCAGTATGCTGCCGTGGTTTCTGGCGGTGAACGCTGTATACTTTGCGCTGCTGCTCGTGCTTTTTTTCGCGTCCGGACTGGACTATACGCTGCTTCTGGGCGGCGTCTGGGGCAATCTTGTCAGCGTCGGCAATTTCTGGCTGCTCGGAAGATCGGCTGAAAAAGCCATTCAGCGCAGAAACGCAAAATCCGCCCGGACATATATGAACGCCGTGTATTGCATGAGATATCTGGGGATATTCCTATCCATGACGATCGCGGCTGTCGCACCGTTTTTAAATCTTGTTGCGGCGGCTGTTCCGCTGTTTTTCCCGAAAATCATTATTACACTGAAGAACCTCTGGGAAACACGAGCTTCGCGCAACAAGGATTATTAAGATCATTAAGGCATTGACGCTACGGCGGCTCTGTTTTAATTCCCGCAGTGCGGGGAAATTATTGGTAAAGGAGGACTGATAAAAAATGCCAGCAGCTTTGCTTATGGCATCAGAAGCCGGCTTTACGGTCAACGGACCGCTTGTCGTCGCCAGCTTCGATTTGTTTGGAATAACATGGAATCTCACTGAATCAGTCATTGTACAGTGGATCGTCATGCTTATCCTGCTTGTGGTCATGATTGTTCTCACCCACAAAATGGAGGTAATTCCCAAAACAAAGCGGCAGGTGATGGCGGAATGGATCGTGACATTGGTTCAGGGAATGGTTGACACGACAATGGGAGAAAAGTACAAGAAGTACACCACCTATATTGGTGCGCTGCTTTGCTTCATCCTGATCAACAACCTGATGAGCCTGCTCGGACTCCGTAATCCTACCGCGGATATTTCGGTGACCGGCGCTATGGCGATAATCACCTTTATTCTGACCCAGTACAACCGCGCAAAGACCGGCAGGGTAAAGGGATATTTCCACTCGTTCATTGAGCCTATGCCGTTCATGCTGCCGTTCAACATCATCGGCGAAATAGCGAACCCGGTATCTCAGGCGCTCCGTCTTTTCGGAAACATGGTCGCAGGTATGGTTATCGGCGGTCTGATCTATTTTGCCCTTGGTAATTTCGCGATCCTTATCCCGGCAGTAACCTCGCTGTATTTCGACATTTTCTCGGCTGTCATTCAGGCGTATATCTTTACAACGCTGACTATGGCATATATCTCCGGCGCGGAGTGTGAATGACGCGTCAGACAGACGGGGAGCAGGATCCCCGGTTTTTCGCAACTATAATCCCTGCTCGGGAATAGTATTCATTAAACAATGGAGGATATCACAATGGATGAAATGAAGATTTTAGCTAATGCCATCGTACTTGGTGCGTCCGCACTCGGCGCAGGCACAGCAATGATTGCAGGTCTTGGCCCTGGTATCGGTGAAGGTATCTGCGCCAGCAAGGCAGTCGAGGCAATCGGCAGACAGCCTGAGGCTTCCGGTGCAGTTACAAGAACCATGATCATTGGTGACGCTCTTGCAGAAACCACAGGTCTTTACTCTCTGGTTATCGCTCTGCTTCTTCTTTATGCTAACCCGCTCTTTGGTTCTCTTACTTCCGCCCTTGAGAAGTTCGGCGGCTAAGACGACGCTTACAGCATAAAGGGAGGAGTTGAACAAGAATGCTGACACTTATAAGTGAAAGCGCAGCACAGACTAATCTGGCGCTGGTTACGATTGATCCCGGAACGATTGTGTTCACTCTGATAAACACCGTCATTATTGTAATTCTTTTCAGGATCTTCCTGTTCAAGCCGGTATGCAACATTCTTGAAAAGCGCAAGGAAATGGCTGCGGCGGAGATCGCCGAGGCTCAGCGCGCAAAGGAATCCGCTGCAAAGACCGAGCAGGAATACCTCGAAAGACTCGCGACAGCTAAGGAGGAAGCCGCTGAGATCATGAAGCAGGCGACCGTCAGAGCGCAGAAGCGCGAGGAGGAGATCGTGAACGAGGCTAATCAGAAGGCAGCGGAGATCAGAGCCAAAGCCGAAGAAAGCATCGAACGTGACAAGCAGCGCGCACTTAACGAGATCAAGGACGAAATATCCGATATCGTTATCATGGCAGCGTCAAAGGTCGTTGAAAAGGAAATTTCCGCGAAGGACAACGAGGCAATTATTTCTGGCTTCCTCGACAGTGTAGGAACGGCAGAGTGACCGCGGTCAGAGAAAGGAATTTTTTATGAACGACAAGGCTGAAAAGGTATACGCCGAGGCGTTTTTCGAGCTGTGTTTGGAGGAAGCTCCCGACAGGCTAGGGGACATACTCGGAGAGCTTGGCGCGCTTGACGGTATTTTCACTGAGAACGGAGATTTTGTCAAGCTGCTGGGAACACCAACTGTGCCGGTCGATGAAAAGCTGGGCATGATCAAGGAGATCATTGCCGACGGAAGTATTTCAGAGCTGACCGGAAATCTGCTGTGCGTTCTGACAGAGCGCGGCAGAATGGGCTGTTTCGGCGGCATTGTGAAGCAGTTCCGCAATTTATACAACGAGCATTTCAAAATAGCTGAGATAACCGTCACCTCAAGCTCACCGCTGTCGGAGCAGATGCGTGACAAAATTACGGCGAAGATGTCCGAGGTCACCGGAAAAACCGTTTCCATCAAGGAAAAGGTTGACCCGGAAATCATCGGCGGAATTGTCATCGACTACGGCAGCACACGCTACGACGGCAGCATACGCGCAAGGCTGAGCGGACTTAAAAAGGAGCTTGGCGGCGTGATCGTGTAACAGCCGGACAGCAAAAAATTAACAGAAAGGGATGTATTTAATGGATTTACGCCCCGATGAAATAACGGGTCTTATCAAGTCCCGGATAAAGAATTACAACTCCAAGATCCAGCTCGGCGACGTTGGTACTGTTGTCACTGTAGGCGACGGTATCGTTCGCATTCACGGTCTTGAAAAGTGTATGCTGAACGAGCTTCTCGAATTTGAGAACGGCGTTCAGTGTATGGCAATGAACCTTGAGCAGGATTTTGTTGGCGCGGTAATGCTCGGCTCTGACGAGGACATCAAGGAAGGTTCCTCCGTCAAGAGGACCGGCAGCATCGTGTCTGTTCCCGTCGGCGAGGAGCTGCTGGGACGTGTTGTAAACTCTCTGGGACAGCCGATCGACGGCAAGGGCGCTATTCTCGCAAAGGAAACACGCCCGATCGAAAAGATCGCCTCCGGTATCATCACCAGAAAGCCGGTTTCCGTGCCTCTCCAGACCGGAATAAAGGCAATAGACAGCATGATCCCGATAGGCAGAGGTCAGCGTGAGCTTATCATCGGCGACCGCCAGACCGGTAAAACAGCAATTGCTATTGACACCATACTCAACCAGAAGGGCAAGGACGTTATCTGTATCTATGTTGCGATAGGTCAGAAGAACTCCACCGTTGCCGGAGTTGTTGAGCAGCTTCGCGCAGGCGGCGCGCTGGATTACTCCATCGTGGTTTCCGCTACCGCTTCGGAGCTTGCTCCGCTTCAGTATATCGCACCTTATTCCGGCTGCACAATGGGTGAATACTTCATGGAAAAGGGAAAGGACGTTCTCGTGGTTTACGACGATCTTTCAAAGCACGCAGTAGCTTACAGAACGCTTTCTCTGCTGCTTAAAAGACCGCCGGGACGTGAGGCTTACCCCGGCGACGTCTTCTATCTCCATTCAAGACTTCTGGAGCGCGCGGCGCGTCTTAACGAGGACTACGGCGGAGGCTCTCTTACCGCTCTGCCGATCATCGAAACACAAGCGGGCGACGTTTCCGCTTATATTCCGACCAACGTAATTTCCATCACCGACGGTCAGATCTACCTTGAGTCCGAACTGTTCAATGCTGGCGTTCGACCGGCGGTAAATCCCGGTATCTCGGTATCCCGTGTAGGCGGCAATGCTCAGATCAAGGCGATGAAGAAGGTAGCCGGTACGCTGAAACTGGATTACTCACAGTACAGAGAGCTTCAGAGCTTCGCTCAGTTCGGTTCCGACCTTGATAAGGACACAAAGGATCGTCTGGCAAAGGGCGAGCGTATCGTGGAAGTCCTCAAGCAGGATCAGAACTCGCCGCTGGAGGTCGAGGAGCAGGTAGTTATTATCTATGCGGTAATCAACAACTTCCTCGCTGAGATCCCGGTAGATAAGGTAAAGGATTATCAGGCTGCGCTTCTTGATCACATTAAGGAAACCTATCCGGATATCCTCAGCAGCATAAAGAACGAAAAGGTGATAAAGCCGGAGATAGAGGAGCAGCTTAAGACTGTTCTGGCTGATTTTGCAAAGAGCTTTGTCGTTTGATAGGCTGCGTGAGTTATGAAAGGAGCAGATTTTATGAAGCAGGCTGCTTTTGTACTTGGAATCATTTCCACAACACTGTCCGTTATTGCGCTTCTCGGTGTGGCATGGCTGTACATTGAGAAGAAAGTAAAGTATATCACTACGGACGACAACGTTCAGTGAATAAATTTAACACGATGCGGCGGATAAACTCTGCCGCAGGCGGAAACTATTTCCGGGGGTGATATTATAGCAGCAGGAAACATGAAGGACATCAAGCGGCGCATCAAGTCCGTAGGCTCTACCCGTCAGATAACAAAGGCGATGGAGCTGGTGTCCTCAAGTAAGCTCCGTAAGGCTAAGCAGCGGGCGGAGCTGGCTCGTCCCTACTTTAACGAGCTGTATAGATCCATGTGCGAAATTGCCTCGGCGAACACCGATTTCTCCACTGTTTTCACGGAGAAGCGTGAGATAAAGCACCGTTTGTTTATCGTCATTGCGGGCGACAGAGGTCTTGCCGGTGGATATAACTCAAACGTGTTGAAGCTTGCGGCTGCCGCTCATGCAGATGACGCGGAGAAGCCGAAGATCATCGCGGTCGGAAAGAAAGCAATCGAGTATTTCTCAAAGCGAGGCTATGACATCGTGGGAAGCTATTTCAACATAGCTGAAAGCATCAAGCCGGCACAGGCACAGGATATTGCGGATACCGCAGTTGAGATGTTCCGGCGGGGAGAAGTGGACGATGTGCAGATATTCTACACACTGTTCGTATCTCAGCTTACTCAGGAGCCGCAGCAGATGGCTGTACTCCCGATGAAGACCCAGAAGCTGGAAAATTACGGCGTTATGGACTACGACCCATCTCCGGAGGCGGTGTTCAACCGTATCGTGCCGAAGTTCACGGCAAGCCTTGTGCAGTGCGCCGTGGTCGAGTCCTACGCTTCCGAGCAGGGTGCGCGGAGGACTGCTATGGAATCCGCTACCGACAACGCCGACGCAATGACCGAGAGTCTGTCGCTGCTTTACAACAGAGCGCGTCAGGCAAGCATTACGCAGGAGATCACCGAGATCGTGTCCGGCGCGAACGCACTGGATTAATAAAGGTAGGTCGGTGCGAAAACGTTTGTGGATTTCGCACGGCATTGCCAGAGCAATTTCCAACCACATCAAATGGAAAGGAAAAATCAGAATATGACAAATCAGAACGTAGGCAGAATTGTCACGATAATCGGCGCGGTTCTGGATATCAGATTCAGCCCCGAACATCTGCCAAATCTGCTTAATGCCATCGAAATCGACAACAACGGGCAGAAGCTGGTTGTCGAAGTGGCTCAGCATATCGGCGACGATATCGTCCGCTGTATCGCAATGGGCTCCACTGATGGTCTTGTAAGAGGCATGGAAGCGGTTGATACCGGTGCGTCTATCAAGGTTCCTGTCGGAAAGGAAACACTTGGACGTATCTTCAACCTGCTGGGTGAAGCGGTAGATAACAAGCCGCAGCCCGAAACAGAGGAAAAGTGGGAGATCCACCGTCCCGCTCCGACCTTTGAGGAGCAGGAAGCCTCCAATCAGGTCCTCGAAACCGGCATCAAGGTCGTAGACCTTATTGCGCCTTACCTCAAGGGCGGTAAGATTGGTCTGTTCGGCGGTGCCGGCGTAGGTAAGACCGTCCTCATCATGGAGCTTATCAACAACATCGCAAAGCAGCATGGCGGTATCTCGGTATTCACCGGCGTTGGCGAGCGTACCCGTGAGGGCAACGACCTCTACAACGAGATGACCGAATCCGGGGTTATCAACAAGACCGCGCTTGTATATGGTCAGATGAACGAGCCGCCGGGAGCAAGAATGAGAGTTGCTCTTTCCGGACTTACTATGGCGGAGTACTTCCGTGACAGAGAGGGTCAGGACGTGCTTCTGTTTATCGACAACATTTTCCGTTTCACACAGGCAGGTTCTGAGGTTTCCGCGCTGTTGGGACGTATGCCCTCCGCAGTAGGATATCAGCCGACGCTTGCTACTGAAATGGGCGCGCTTCAGGAGCGTATCACCTCCACCAAGAAGGGCTCTATCACTTCCGTTCAGGCGGTTTATGTACCGGCGGACGACCTTACCGACCCGGCTCCGGCTACTACCTTTGCACATCTGGACGCTACCACGGTACTTTCGAGAAACATTGCGTCTATGGGTATTTATCCGGCGGTTGACCCGCTGGAGTCTACCTCCAGAATTCTTACCCCGGATATCGTGGGCAAGGAGCATTACGAGGTAGCAAGAGCAGTACAGTCCATTCTTCAGCGCTACAACGAGCTTCAGGATATCATCGCAATTCTGGGTATGGACGAACTTTCTGACGAGGACAAGACGACGGTATCCCGCGCGAGAAAGATCCAGCGCTTCTTGTCCCAGCCGTTCTCTGTTGCCGAGGCATTCACCGGCATGGAAGGCAAGTATGTACCGCTCAAGGAAACTATCCGCGGCTTCAAGGAGATCATCGAGGGCAAGCACGACGACCTGCCTGAGTCCGCATTCCTGTTCGCGGGAACTATTGACGATGTTATCGAAAAGGCTAAAAAGGGCTGATAATATAAGAACTTTGTCCTTATATTATCGGCAGATGAGAGGAATTAACACTGATGACGCCGTTTAAGTTACAAATCATCACGCCCGAAAAGACTTTCTTTGACGGTGAAACGGAACAGATAATCGTCCGTACCACCGTCGGCGACGCGGGTATCCTAAACGGACACGAGCCGTACTGCGCCGCACTGGGAATAGGTCAGATGCGCATTATGATAGATGGGCAGTTCCGGCGCGCTGCTACCTCCGGCGGTATCATCAAGGTATCGAAGGAGAAAACCGTTGTCCTTGTTCAGTCCTGCGAATGGGCAGAGGATATCGACATCAGCCGCGCAGAGCACGCAAAGCAGATCGCTGAGGATCGCATGAAAGCGGCAGAAAGCGACAACGAGCTGCGTCTTGCGGAAGCGAAGCTCAAACGCGCTCTCAACCGTATTGATACGGCGGGCATGATAAAATAAGCTGTTTAAAGCCGCTCCATTTTGGGGCGGCTTTGCGCTTTTCCAAGATGGAACAGATAAAAAGGGAAGGAGAGCGTCAATGTATTATATTCAGTCCCGGTGGAAGCTTGAGGGCAGAAAGCTCTGCTATTATGGGCTTCGCAGCGGGGAAAATATGTTCAGAAACAGCGTCCCGGTATCTAAGGAAACGCTGATTAAATCAAATTCGCCCCGTTCAAACCCGCATACTCACGCGGCTGAATTTGATACGCTTCGCTTTAATCAGCGTGTCCCTAAGCGGCAGGCACGGATCATTTCGGCTATGCCAAAGGAACTGACAGAGGACGAGAAAAAATGTATCGGCGGTCTTCTTGGAGTGCAGGTGGTCTGTGAGAGCGAGCGGAAAAGAATACCGCAGTCACTGTCGGAAGCCACGTTCTGTAAAGGGTGCTGCGCGAATGATTACATTATTCCGGGTCTGGAGTTCGATAGTGACGGGTATTGTCCGTTCTGTCAGACTGCGGAGGAAACGAAAAATCTCAGAAGCGTTCTGCCTGTCATTGAGGATATCCCGCATTCAGAAAAGTCGCGGTTCGACGCGGCGCTATTTTACACCGGCGGGAAGGACTCCACCTTTCTGCTTTACTATCTGTCCAAAGTAAAGGGGCTGCGTGTACTTGCGCTGACATGGGAAATACCATTTATGTCGGAGTCGGCGAGGGCAAGCATTGAGAATGCAAAGAAGAAATTCGACAATGTGGAGTTCATTTCGCATACTGTAAACAAGAATGATCTGAAGAGATTTTACACTGAATTGTATTCTCTGAGCGAAAACACCTGTGCCTGTCCGTCCCTTGCTTATCTGCTGTTTTATCCCACCCTTGTGGAAAACCGGGTCCCGTATTTACTAGCCGGAAACGAGCCGGCGCAGATGCTGGGGCTTTACTACAATCACATCGCGCCGAAGATCGCATATTCCTTTGCGGATAACAAATTCTTGACTTTTCTGTTCAATGCCGCGAGAATCTTGATTCTGCACCCGCCGCTGAAGCAGGGGCAGTTTCAAACGCTCATAACCATGGAGCAGCTTGCATACGGTGATAATCCGTTAAAGAAGATCAGCGGCTATTCCAATGAGTTGGTGTCAAATGTCGTTCGGGCAATAAAGGCTGTCCCGGAGCTTCTGCCTCCTGTCAGGAGGAGTATCCGGCGCTCATCGTGGTCTGGCAAGATTCCGGCTTTTGTTCATCTTGATTTCGACAGGATACTTGGCGAAAGCTACGACTGGAACAAGACGCGTGATATATTGATAAAGGAATGCGGCTGGGTACCGCCGGACGATGACAAAAAAGCGCTTCATACCAGCTGCCAGCTTGAGAGGTGCAAGGACTGCTCTCAGTTCATGCGGTTCTATCAGTGCAGGAGCAGATTGATTCCGTTCAGCGCGATCGAGATATCCCTTGCGAGCCGAAGCTGCGTCAGATCCAGAGAGGAGATCATGTACGAAATGGAGAATTTGCTGGGCTTTTCACTTGAGGAGCTTCCGGAGTATTCAGTTATTCGGGAATACATAGATGATACAGGAGAAAAATCATGACCTGCGTGTACTGCTTTTCGGGGAGCGGCAGGAGCCGTGCTGTCGCAGAATATTTCGCTGCTGAATTTAATTCCGGTGTTTCGGATATCGGGAAACTTACACCGGAGCAGACAGCGTGTGAAACGGCGGTGGTGGTTTTCCCGGTTTATTGTCAGAACATACCCCACCCGGTAAGGCGGTTTCTGAAAGAACTTATGGCGAAATATGTCGTGCTTGTTGCGACCTACGGCAGAATATCCCATGGAAATGTGCTTTGGGAGGCAAAAAAGCTGATCAGCGGAGAGGTGATCGCCGGGGCTTATGTTCCGCTGGGGCATTCAATGCTGCGGGAAGAACAGCAGCTTGAAACTGCGCCGCTTTCGGTCATTCTTGACAGGATAAGCAGTCCTCGCGCCGTCGTTATTCCCCGTGAGGGAAAGAATATTTTCGCGGATCTTTTCCCGGCACTGAGGAGCAGACTGGGGGTAAAGATGACAAGAAATTTCAAGTGCAGCGAATGCGGGATCTGCCAGCGGGAATGCCCCATGGGAGCGATGAAAATGCCTGTAAGGAATATCAGGCATGACCGGAGCGTGAGAGTAAAGACGGGCAGGAAATGTATCCGTTGCCTGCATTGCGTTTATAAATGCCCAATGTCCGCCATTGATTTCAGGCTTAATCCGGCGCTTGCCGCATATTTGTCCGGAAAAAGGCAGGATATGCTGAAAATTTTCTTGTAAATTGTAATTTGTCGGGCAATGGGGGCGAGGGGCGAAGCCCCAAAAAGTCTTGATTATTCGCAAAACAACCTGCCCGAATGAATGGGGCTGAATGCCGTCGGCAGCGCACATTTTCCCAGTCGAAGTATCTTTTACTTTGTATTCGTGAAAAACCGGACAAGGGGGAAAAGGGGAGAGGGCGCAAACAGGACGTTTGCG
>CAMAGG010000014.1 GCA_945833805.1 uncultured Clostridia bacterium
TTACTTCACAAACCGGGTCGTCAAGGCAGAAATCATGAGAAAATCTGACAGATTTCTGAGCCGCTTCTGTCAAAATCGGTGTTTTTTGTTATGTTTGCATATACAAATGCCTGTTCGCCTGAGAATATATTGTCATTATGACAAAATGCAATTTTTGATAAAAAAACTTGCAAATTTATCTTGACAAAATCTGATTTTTGGTGTATACTTAGACCATAGCAAAGGGGCTATGACTGACAGACTTCAACGGAGAAGCCTGCCGGTCACAGCCCCGTTTTGTGTTTTAACGAAGAAGCACTGCTGAAAACCGGTTTGGTTTGACAGACAGCGGAAAGCTTCAAAAAAGAAAGGGGCGGTCTTGTATGGACCCAATTTTAACGGTAGTTTCAGAGGCTGCTGCGGACAGCGTAACCGAAACTGTCAACAGCGTCATGTTCGGCACGGAGGGTGTCTGGTTTCTGATCGGCGCTGCGCTGGTATTCTTTATGCAGTGCGGCTTCGCAATGGTGGAAACAGGCTTCACAAGAGCAAAGAATGCCGGCAACATCATCATGAAGAACCTCATGGACTTCTGCATCGGTACTGTGGTATTCACCCTGCTGGGCTTTGGTCTTCTCTGCGGAGAGGACGCACTGTTCGGACTTGTCGGAATCCCGAACCTCGGTATCTTCACTGATTTCTCCAACTTCCCGTGGCACAACTTCGTATTTAACCTTGTATTCTGCGCGACCACCGCAACGATAGTTTCCGGTGCCATGGCAGAAAGAACAAAGTTCTCCACCTACTGCATCTATTCCGCAGTGATCAGCCTGTTCATCTACCCGATCGAGGCTCACTGGGTATGGGGCGGCGGCTGGCTCTCACAGCTCGGATTTGTTGATTTCGCTGGTTCAGCTGCAATTCACATGGTCGGCGGTATCTCCGCTCTCATCGGCGCATGGATGCTCGGTCCGCGTATCGGTAAGTTCGACAAGGAGGGCAAGCCTAAGGCTATCCTCGGTCACTCCATGACCCTCGGTGCGCTCGGCGTATTCATTCTGTGGTTCGGCTGGTACGGATTCAACGGAGCTGCTGCCGCTGATTCCAACTACCTCGGTCAGATCTTCCTTACCACCACGATCGCTCCGGCAGTCGCTACGGTAACAACAATGATTTATACATGGTTAAGACACGGCAAGCCCGATGTTTCCATGTGCCTTAACGGTTCGCTCGCAGGTCTTGTAGGTGTAACCGCTCCCTGCGCAGACGTTGACGCCATCGGCGCGACCTGCATCGGTATTGTTTCCGGTCTGCTGGTTTGCTTTGGTGTATGGCTCCTCGACTACAAGCTCAAGATCGATGACCCGGTCGGCGCAGTCGCAGTTCACATGATGAACGGTATTTGGGGTACTATCGCAGTTGGTCTATTCGCAACCGGCAACGGTCAGGACGGTATCACCGGTCTGTTCTACGGCGGCGGCTTCAAGCAGCTCGGTATCCAGCTCCTCGGCTTCGTTTCCATCGCTGCATGGACAGTTCTTACAGTAAGTCTTCTGTTCTTTGTACTGAAAAAGACGATCGGTCTGCGTGTTTCCCGCCACGAGGAAATCGTTGGTCTGGACGCAACAGAGCATGGTCTTCCCTCCTCTTATGCAGACTTCGTTCCCTCTATGCAGGTCGAAGTTTCCGGCAGCGGTAAGGAGAAGGAAGTTGAAACTATCAAGCACGACGCTGCTCCTGTTGAGGCTGCGGTTCCCGTTGCTTATAAAAAGACCGTTCCTTCTGACGGCACAAAGATGAGTAAGATTGTCATCATCGCTAAGCAGGATAAGTTTGAAACACTCAAGGCTGCGATGTCCGAGATCGGCGTTACCGGTATGACAGTTACCAACGTACTCGGCTGCGGAATACAGAAGGGCTCAACTGAATTCTACCGCGGCGTTAAGGTCGAAACTCACCTGCTGCCTAAGGTAAAGGTTGAGATCGTAGTATGCAAGGTTCCCGTTGAAACAGTTGTAGAAACTGCAAAGCAGGCTCTCTACACCGGCAAGATCGGCGACGGCAAGATCTTCGTATACGATGTTGAGGACGTAGTTAAGGTTCGCACTGGCGAAACCGGATATGACGCTCTTCAGGACGTAGAATAAACAAGCTTCATTACTCACCTTCCTGAATATACATTAACAGCAGATCCCCCCGACAGCAATCGGGGGGATTTGCATAAATATGTTATATTCCCTCGCACAGCCGTTCTGCGATACGGTTAGCCGCTTCTTCTACCCACCAGTTCATCTGCTGAGGATTAAGGAACACAAAATTCTCCGGAATACTGTCCGTCAGCGGTACTACCGAAGTAACACCCGACTGCGGAAAGGTATAATACTGCTGGATAATCCGTATCTGCTTCTCTACGCTGTCGACGCGGTAGTAGGGCAGGCAGTTCACCGGAAACTTGTTAATTTCGCAGAACAGTCGGAAACTCCGGAAATCCGGGCAGCTTCGCAGGAACAGGAAATCGTTTGCGTACCATTCCGGCTTCACCCGACGGTAATATTCCTCCCGGTCGGAGGTGTAAAGCTCCCGGAAGCGTTCCTTTGTCGGGTCGTTTATCATCTTTACCCAAAGCACATCAGCCATGAGGTGACAGAAATACCCGGTAAGGAATGTGCGGTTGTTCCCGTCCTGCTCCGGCGCGAGTATTTCCCTGCGGAAGCGTTCGTAATC
Source organism: uncultured Clostridia bacterium (assembly GCA_945833805.1). GTDB lineage: Bacteria > Bacillota > Clostridia > Oscillospirales > Ruminococcaceae > CAG-115. The sequence continues at coordinate 2,704 of CAMAGG010000014.1, forward strand.
GCAGTGACCCTTGCCGGAATTTGTCCAGTGGGTGATCTCCTTAGGGGGATCAAAGCCGCCATGTACAGGCTCTCCGCAGTCCGGGGCTATATTCCCGGCGAGAAATTCCCGCTGAGAAAAGTCAAATTCGTCCAGAAGCCTGTCAGCGACGCGAAGATGCGCAAGCCACGTTGCCAGAATTATCACCTCTTTCTGTTGCAAAGATCCGTGATTTGTGGTAGAATATAGTTATACGAAAGGAGTATCAAAATGATCGACGAAAAAAACTCAACCAAATCCGAAAAGCCTCAAGAAAACCCCACAATGCCAGGAAATGCCGCCGAACCGTCAACTCACACATGGGTGGACGACATGAAGCAGGAGCTGGAGGATTACATTGAGGATCAAGGGATATATATAAGGCAGTAAATTCAAGCCGCTTTTGATACTTTTTGCAGCGTCAAAGGCGACTTTTTCTGTATTTATTCCAAAGCCGGAGAAGCGTCACGCTCCTCCGGCTGTTTTACTCACATTACCTCAGTTCCAGAATAATAATAAGTCAATATCTGCTTATAATCATAACCGAGGTAGGTAGCCAGCGCGTTTGCTCCGTTCTGGCTCAGTCCGACTCCGTGACCGTAGCCGTAGGTCGTGAATGTAAACATATCCGTTGTGCTGTCGTAAGCCACGTCAAATGCGCTGGAACGCAGATCAAAGCTCATTATCCTCTCTCGAAATCTCCGCCCGGTGATTTTCAGCGTGTCTCCCTCGTTGTCGGTGTAGCTGTGATAACCGCCGATACTCATTTGTCCTACGTAGTTTCCATCGACGCGTTCCTCGATCACTATCCAATCCGACGGGTCGCCGGAAAGCTCTATCCCGGTGACGGAATACACGCGGCTCTTTATATCGTCAGACGAAAACTGAACAGTCCTGCCATAGTTCGGGTCATATTTTGCGTCAAGATCACAAAATCGGCTCTCAAGGTAGGGATAATCCGTTCCCCAGACGTTCTTGCTGGAGGCTGTATATCCTGCGCTGGATGCAGAATAGACCGCCTGAATAATCGCGCCGTTATAATAAACCGCCTTGCCGATGACCGACTGTACCAGCACCTCCACTGAATCAGCAACGGTGCTTGCAAGCCCCACGCTAGGATATGTGCCGTATTCGTTGCAGAATTTCACATAGGTATACGCTGCGACAGCCTGCGCCTTTATTGCCTCCGGCGCAAAGGTGTATCCCACCTCGTTCTGGGTGATCTTTGAAACAATCTCCAGCGCCGTTCCGGAAACCACGCCGCCGTTACTGCGTACATATAATATCTCACCTGCCGATGTATTATCGCCGGTGTCCGGCTCGTCATCGGGCACGATCGCGTCCGGCTGATCGTCTGAAGCAGTGGACGGCGTATCATCTCCGTCAACCGGGATTCCGTCATGCGTTGCGGAAGTAGCCGGGGGAGTAGTCGTAGTAACCGCCGGAGTGGTTATTATCTCAGGCTCTGTTGTGGTTGCAACAGGGGTCGAGCTTTGCTCCACAGCGTCATCAGGCTCATCCGGAACCTGTATGACTATCTCGTTCGGGTCTTCGGACTCGTCCTCGCCATAGTCGTCATCTACGCCGAGTATCTCCTCGTCTTCCTCCTCTGGCTCGCTGTATTCCTCGTGCCGCTCGCTGTATGTACTCTGTACCGTCTTGTCGATAAGCGATGTCGGCGCGATATTCAGCAGATTAAGCTCCACAAAACCGTTGTGAGTTTCGTCCGGCACAAGAAAATCCAGAGTTCCCTGCCCGTCCGCTCCGGGATCGTCCGAAGGTATTCCTTCCGGCGCCTCTTCCGGCTGCTGCGTCATTTCCTCTCCGCCGACCGTTCCCATTACTCCGCAGGTAAATATGTAACAGTTCAAGATCAACAGCGCCGCCAGTATTTTTACCAGTGATAGCTTATTCATTGTCCCTCTCAGTAATTTTCAGGTTCGTCCATCAGTCCGTTTTCTTCAAGATATTCCTTCATACCCTTGACAAGGGAAATATCCCATGTTCTGCCCTTCCACTTGTTTCCGTATACATCGTTGTACGCCTGGAAGTACTTAATGCTGGTCTTGCGGGTGATCTTCGAGGTGTCAACGTCCGGGCTTTCGTTCTCCCGAACCTTTCTTGCAACTATAACAAGACGCATATCCTCAAACCCGGTGGAACCATCGCAGGTGGAAAGCGTCAACAGCTCGTCGCCGTATTCAACGTCAACTCCGGTGTTGTACTTGCTCCTGTCCATTACCTCAAGGACATACTGATAAAACTCATCGCTGTTCCTGAAATAAACATAATTCGTGTAATCGAACACCTCACCGTGCTCCTCGTCGGTATTTACAATGAATACAGAGAAGATCTTGTACTTATTGTCCTGATAGAGCGTGTTGAAGTCGATGACAGGAGTTTCCTTCAGGAACTCGATATTGCTGTTGTAGTTGTTCAGCGCCGCAAACTTGTACTTGTACAGCATATTATGACCGTACAGAATGGTATTGTTCGGCATCACGCCCGGTCCGAATACTCCCTCATAGTCGGTGAATATTGTTCCTGCGAACTCATCTTCGCCGTTGAAGTTGTGGTGGAGATAGAACTCGTTGTCCTCGCCCTGAACGACAGGATAATCTACGTTGGTTCCGTTTATCGTGATCCAGCCGACAAAATCATTGTTTGCCTCATAATAAGCCGCGTATTCCTCGTTCACCGAACCGTCCGGGAGTTTTTCGATTTGTTCTTTGGTGGGAGCATTGGGATTTACGACCACCTGCTGACCGTCCTGAATGACCTGAGTGCCGTCCTGGTCAACCACTGAAGTTCCTATCGGCGCTTCCGGCTTGAGAAGTGAGATGAAATGCACCGCGATTATCACCAGCGCCGCGATCATCAGGCACAGAGATCCGAGGAATATCAGCTTCCGCGCGATTTCAGAGGAGCTGTCCCCCTTGCAGGGGAAAAGTCCGGTGACTATGCTCTTTCCGAGGCTCTGTTTTTTCTTCTTTTTGCGCTTTTTCTTGTTGTTTGGGGAAAGTCCCATGTCCATTTCTGCCATTGTAAAGATCGTCCTTTCAGAATTATGCCGAAAAATGCCGGTATATCAATTAATAGCTGTAATCATAGATCATATCAGCATCCCATTTCCTTCCGCCCCATGATCCCCCATATACATTATAATAGTAATCAAAATACAGCGGGTCGGGATTTTCATAAGCCTTGCTTACATCGACTGTGGGATCCTCGCCCTCCCGGACTTCCCTGCCGAAAAGCACCCAGCGGGCGTTAATTCCGTAGTCAAGTATGCAGGTGGACAGTGTGATGAGATTGTCGCCGTACTTGAGGTCAACATCGGTGTAGAATGTGGTCCTGTCCAGTATCTGCGCGATATAATCGTCAAACTCTGCCTTATTGCTGAACTTCCTGCCCTGAAGATAATAGAACACCTCGCCGTCCTCTTCATCTGTGTTCACCAGCATTCCGGCGAATATCTTGTAGGTAGAGTCCCTATACAGCGTGTTGAAGGTAATGGTTGGATATTTTTTGTACCAGTCAAGCCCCGTATCACTGCCGTAATTTGTCATGCGGTAATTGAAATATCGGGTCAGCTTTGCAAAATACTCGCCGGACTGAACATTGTGACCGTAGAGTATCGTGTTCGCCGGGGTGTGCTCCGGAGTGATCTTTTCCCGGTAATCCGCAAAGATCGTGCCGCAGAGGTTCTTCTCACCATTCAGGTTGTGGTTGAGGTAATAGTCGTTGTCATCGCCCTGAACCACCACATAATCAATGAACGGATCCTCAGGATCGCCCATGGTTATCCAGCCGATAACGTCCTCGTTCTGCTCAAGCAGCGGCAGGAACTTTTCATTCACCTCAGGATACTCCTCGGCAAGCTGCTCCTGCTTCACCTCGTCTATCGTCACGTTCGCGGTGCCGTGATAGATCTCGCTTATCTGGTTGTTCAGCCGCTGATCCTGTGCGCTTCCGGTAAGGAACGAAATTATCATCACCGTCGAAACGATAAGCACAACTGCCGCCGCAAGGAATATTACCTTGCGGATTATTTCGGTCGTTTTATCGCCTTTCCACGGGATCAGATATTTTACGATCCGCAGAAATACGTTTTCCTTTTCAACAAAATTTGCCATAATACCCTTTCCTTTCGCCGTGAAACGATCAATAGCTCAGGAGTTTTGACCTGTCCCATGTGCTCTCTCCTGTCCAGTAACCGCCTATCATGCTGTAATAGTAGTCAAACAGTCTGGGATTATAGTTTCGCTCGGCAACGGTAACATCAACAGTTTCGCTTTCGCCGGGTCTTACCTTTCTGGCGAAAAGTACCCAGCGGGTATCAATGCTCTTGCCCAGAGGCCAGCAGCAGGTGGACAAAGTGAGCAGCTGATCGCCGTAGGTTATGTCAACATCGGTGAAGAACCAGCTTCTGTCCATTATGTTTATAATGAAGTTATTGAAATCGTCCCTGCCGGAGAAAGAGGTCTTGTGTGCGTAATCAAACACATCGCCGTACTCCTCCTGAGTATTCGCGAGAACTCCGGCGAAGATCTTGTAGGTTTCGCAGCCGCCGTTCGGCGTTGCAAGCATCACCGTCGGGTGAACCTTGTAGAACGCCAGAGGTTCTCTGCTTGCGTCGTTTGGAACATAGTGGGTGACGTGCGCGAAAAACTCGCCGCTCATCATATTGTGACCATAGAGAATGATGTTTTCGTCCGTGCCGTCCCACCTGTTATTGCTGTTGGAGAACACCGTGCCTGAGATGCTGTATTCATCGTACAGGTTGTGGGTCAGATAATACTCGTTGTCGTCCGACTGCACAACAACATTGTTTACGCTCGTTCCGGTGATCTTGACCCAGCCCCTTACGTCAGGGTTGGTAGCCTTAAGATCCGTCCAGTTGGGATATATCGGCGTGTTGGTAAGAGGCGTCACGTCTATCTCCTCCTCTTCTTCAGGAGAAACGGAGCTTCCCGTGCTGGTATTGAACGGATCATAGTCGGGATTAACATTCACGAGGTCATCGCTGGGAACGCCCGCAATGTCCGCTATCTGGGAGTTTGTGTCTTTGTCAGCTCCCATGCTTGCAAGCTGCCAGATAAGTATTCCTATGGTAACGACAAACACGATTATCGCCGCGATCAGCACGATCTTGCGCATTTTCTCGCCGCCGCTGTCCTCCGCCTGAGGAAAAGCCGCATAGCAGAAGCGCTGCAAGCCGGACTTAGGTCTGCCCTTTATTTTGTCCTGTTTCTTATGGGAATTATGCGGTTCGGTATAGAAATCCAGCTTGTCCACCGCAATATCCCGCGAAGCCGAGGTTCTTTTTTTCTTCGGCTTTTCTGTGTAATTTGCCATAATATATTCACCCCTGAATAATTCAGTCTTTTATTTCCTCAATAAGCATCTCCAGCGCTTTCTGCACCGCCATTGCCCGGATAAGCTCCCGGTCGCCGCTGAAAAGGAACCGCTCGCTGTGAGACCTTTTCCCGCTGCTCACCGCAATGCAGACCTCGCCTACCGGGTGTTCTTCGCTCCCACCCGTCGGCCCTGCGACCCCGGTGGTGGAAACTCCGAAATCCGCTCCGGACAGCTCTCGGATGCCATGCGCCATTTCCCCGGCGCACTGGACGCTGTATTCGCTGTATTTCTCAAGCGTTTCGGTGCTTACGTTAAGTATCCCGCTTTTTACGCGGTTCGAGTAGGAGCATACCCCCAGCTCAATAACCGCCGAGCTTCCGGAAACCGCCGTAATCGCCCCGGAGATAAGCCCCCCGGTGCAGCTCTCCGCGGTGGAGATCTTAAGTCCCCTTGCGGCGCATTCCCGCACGACCTCTCCCGCAAGCTCCGAAATACCTTCATAATATCGCTCAGCCGTCATATATCCAGTTCAACAGTCCTTGTACCGTACTTGAACTGCTTCACCTCGGTTTCCGCAACCGCTTTTTCAATAAGCGGTTCAAAGTCAAAGGAAGCCTCAGCCGCCAGAATATCCGAAAGATCCGGGCGGGTGCGGGGGTGCTTCGGCGAAAATACCGTGCAGCAATCCTCGTATGGCAGCGTGGATACATCGAAGGTGTCTATCTTCCGGGCAACGTCGATAATCTCCCGCTTGTCCATTCCGATCACCGGACGGAATACCGGATACTCCGCAGCCGCGTTTGTGCAGTATATCGCGGGCAGGGTCTGGCTTGCGACCTGCGCCACGCTTTCGCCGGTGATTATCGCTCCGTAATCGTACTTTGCGCATATCCTGTTGGCGATCTTGACCATCAGCCGGCGCATCAGCACGGTGAAATACTCCTCCGGGCAGTTGTCCCGCAGCGCCTCCTGAAGCTCGGTGAACGGAACGCAGTAGAATATGATATTACCGCACCAGTCGGTCAGCTTCTCGCAGAGGGCTTCCACCTTCATGCGGGCGCGCTCCGAGGTGTAGGGCGGGCTTACATAGTGAATGCAATCCACGATAAGACCGCGCTTTGCCATCATGTATCCAGCTACCGGGCTGTCAATCCCTCCGGACAGCATGAGCAGGCTCTTTCCGGAGCTGCCCACCGGCATTCCTCCCGCGCCGGGAATGCGTTTTGCGCTGAGATACGCGCCGTTGTCCCTTATCTCAAGCCGAACAGTGACCTCCGGCTCGTGAACGTCCACCCGGATATGCGGAAACGCTTCAAGCACCACAGCTCCAAGCTCCTGCTGGATATCCGGCGTCTTCATCGGAAAGGATTTATCGCTGCGGCGCGCCTCCACCTTAAAGGTTTTCGCGTCCTGAAGCGATTCCCGGAGATACTCCCCGGCATTCTCCGCAACCACCGCGAAATCCTTCGGGAATACCGCGCAGCGCTGTATCGCGCTTATTCCGAATATCTTCTGGAGGCGGTCGATTATTTCGTCGATATCCGCGCCCTCCGGCGGAGTAATGTATATCGTGGACTGCCTGCGGTAAAATTCAAATGTGCCAAGCTTTTTCAGCCTGCGTTTGATGTTCCTTTGGAGCATATCCTCAAATGTGGATTTGTTCAGACCCTTGAGGGCGATCTCGCCGTATTTTACAAGAATTATTTCTTTCATTATATCTGTTCCTTTTTGTATTTTATCTGCGGAAGCGCTCAATTCCCGCCCTGATGCCGGAAACTAGAGCGTCGATATCCTCGTTTGTGGTGTCGGCGCACATGCTTACCCTGATCGCGCTGTCCGCAAGCTTATCGGGAATACCGAAAGCCGCAAGCACTCCGCTTGTTTTTCCCCGTGAGCAGGCGGAGCCGCTGGAAACGTAGATCTCCCGCTCCTCCAGAGAATGCAGCATGATCTCCGAGCGAACGCCGTCAACGCTGAAATTCACGATATTCGGCACGCAGTCATCGCCGGAGTTCACAGTGATCCCGGATAACTCCGACAAACCGGAGAGAAGCCTTGATCTCAGCGCGGTGAAATGCTCCGTTGTGCCGTGATAAGCCTTTACCGCCGCTTCAAGCCCCGCGATAAGCTCCACCGGCTCTGTGCCGCTGCGCAGGTTCTTCTGCTGACCGCCGCCGAAAAGCAGAGGAGCAACGCGTATTCCTTTCTTAATATAGAGCGCGCCTATTCCCTTGCAAGCGTGGATCTTATGTCCGGAAATGCTGACAAGATCGCCGTCCAGCGGGACTTTGAGAAATCCCTGTACCGCGTCGATATGTACGATCGTCTTGGGATTTTTCTTTTTCACCAGCCTGTACAGCCGCTTCACATCTGTGGTAAATCCGGTTTCGTTGTTCACCGCCATGCAGCTCACCAGCAGAGTTTTTTCGTCCATGGCGTCCGCCAGCGCCTGAGCAAGATCCGGGTGATCCTTCGGGGCGAGCCGGATAATTTCAAAGCCCTGCTCCTCCAGCTTACTTATCACGTTTGCGACCGAGGGGTGCTCTATCGCGGTAGTGACTATGCGGTTTCCGGTACGGCGGTAAATCTCCGCTGCACTCCGCAGGGCAGTGTTGTTGCTCTCGGTAGCTCCGGAGGTGAACAGGATATCCCCCTCTCCGAGCTTGGAAAGCAGCGTCCTTTTCGCCGAGGCGATCACCTTTTCGGAGCGTATGCCCATTTTGTGAAGAGAGCTGGCATTTCCGAAGCTCTCCTCCATTGTATTCAAGATCGCGTCCGCCGCCTGCTTGCAGGGCTTTGTGGTGGCGGCGCTGTCCAGATAGATCATTCTTTTTTCTCCCATATAGCATAGTACTACATTTTATATACTATAATAGTATATCACATTTTTTTGTATTTGAACAGTCTTTTTTTAAAATTTTCACCATGATTTCATAGTGATTACGGGGTAATTACAAAAGGTTACAAAATGGTTACAAAATCGTAGAAAAGGTTACTGAAAAATGACAATCCGCTCAAATCCGGTTACAATTCTGTCATATATATTGATTTTATCCTCCAAAGGTGATACAATATAGCCAGAAAGAAAGAAATCTCCAATATATTTCATGATATATTTGATCCTCCAATTACCAGAACCCTCGGATTGCACACCGGGGGTTCTGGTTTTTTCTTTTCCAGTTATATGCATTTTTTCGCATGCCAAGAATGTTAAGAAACCGTTAATTCTTTTCATTTTCCGACACGCAAAAAGCTTCCTCGGTGGGAGAATATGTCCAGAAAATGTGACTGTTATCGGATTTGTTGGCAGTCCGGCGATTTTTTTTGCCGCAGATGATCATTTCAAGAAATTTCCAAAAACCTCTTGAAATTTTATCCAGAATATGGTATTATTTAGTTACCGAAAAACAACAGGTAAACCCGAAACCGCCAAATAAGACAGAGAATACGCCGGAAATACACTGCCGGATCGGCAATCTGGGGAAGCCGCCGCAAAAAGGCGGCAGCCGGTAATTATGGGGGATCGGCCAGAATTCGGGAAAGATTTATTGAGGAGGAAAAATCATGAACAACAAAATCAAGGTACTTATCGGAAGCGACACCGCCGACTGCGGAATGGCATGGGCAGGCGCTCTCAAGGGAGCGGGAATGTACGCGATCACAAGACACTGCGATGGAAACGCCGTGTTAAGCTCCATAAAATCCGAAGCCCCGGACGTTGCAGTGCTGGAAGCAAAAATGCCCTACTGCGACGCAGTTGAGGTTATCCGCCGCCTTAAAACCGAGAAGAAATACTGTCCCAATGTGCTGATCGTTTCCGGAACGGACGATCCCAGACTGGAGCGGGATGCAATAAACGCAGGCGCCGCCGGAGTTATCGTAAAGCCGATAGACCCGCAGTACCTCGTCAGCAGAGTAACAAGACTCTGCACCCCCTGCGACGAGCCGGAGGCAGTTCCGGACGAAACCGACCTTGAATGTGCAGTCACCGAGATAATCCATCAGGTAGGTATCCCGGCGCACATTAAGGGCTATCACTATCTGCGCACCGCGATCATGCTTTCCGTCAACAACGATGAGATGATAAACTGCATCACAAAGCTGCTCTACCCCACTGTCGCAAAGCGCTACCAGACCACAAGTTCCAGAGTGGAGCGCGCTATTCGCCATGCTATCGAGATAGCATGGGACAGAGGGGATATCGACGTGCTGAACAGAATTTTCTCCTACACTGTACATACGACAAAGGGAAAGCCCACAAACTCAGAGTTCATCGCGCTCATCGCCGATCATCTCCGTCTGAAATTCAAGCAGAAAAACAGCGTCCCGGCTTATTCCCAGAGATGACCTGACTCTCTCTGCCATTCTGTTTTACCTCTGACATAATTCTGCCCCGTCGTTCCATTGCGGCGGGGCAGAATGTTATTTACTTCGGTACTGCTTCGGGGTAATTCCTGTATGCGAGCGGAACAGCTTGCAGAAATACGCCGAAGAGCTGAATCCGCATTCCAGCGCCACTGCCTCCACCGTAAGATTGTTGTCACGAAGCAGCTGCATAGAACGCTCCACCCTGTATTTCAGCAGATAGCTCACCGGCGAGGTGTGAAGATAGCTCTGGAAGCACCGCGAAGCCTCGCTGCGGCTTATGCTAGCGGAATTTGCGATATCCTGAAGGGACACGTCCTCCGCGTAATGCTGCTGGATAAAACCAATCATCTTCTGCATTCTGATCTGGAGAACGTGCTCGTTCTTCACCGCCGGCGCAAGCTCGATCTCTCCCATGTGGGAATACAGCAGCGCCCACGCGCGGTTTATCTCGCACTGCACCCGTATCTCGAAGCATTCCCGCTCACCCGGCTGGCTGTTGAACTCAAGCGCCGGAGTTTCACCGTAGCTGCTTATTTCTCCGTACACCTGAAGCATCGAAAAAACCCGGTCAAGGCACTCAAGTATCTCACTTTTCCACTCTGCGGAACGGTCAAGCACCACATACGGTATCTGGGAATTGAGCGTGATAGGCATAACGTAATGAGTGTTTATTACGCTGTTCACAGGGGCTATAAACTCCGGCAGGAACACCACATTCGGGCAGTAGCACGGCTCTCCACCGCAGCTTTCATAGCTGTGCAGGCAGTTGGTATTTAGGAAAATCCCCTCTCCCTGTTCAAGAGTGACCTCTCCGTTCCCCGCCTGAACATGGACTCTGCCGCAGTGTACCACAAAAAATTCCAGATTGGGGTGCCAGTGCAAAGGTACGCTGTTCCCGGCGATATGCAGGGAATTCACATAATATTGTATGGGGAAATCCGCCTTTCCATGTTCGATAAGCTCCTGAAAGTTCTCCTTAAGCGGCATACGGAATTCTTCCATCTGCCCACCTCCTGATCATATAAATAAATCCTTTTACAAAACAAAAATGCCTTTGGGAATATTATAATATAAATCGGGAATATTGTCAATTGTTCAAAACGATTATAGAGAATATAATAATATTATATAGAAAAGGCAAAAACATTTGTGCATATTCACCAGAGATAACGATTACATATTGTCAGTTTTGCATAAGTTAATTTAAGTAAACTTCTGCAATTCCCTCTTAGATCCGCTCTATGAGTGATTTTCTGGTGTTCATGAGCACAGATATTATTCATAAAAAGGGAGGAAAAAATGTCCGCGATCAAGAAAACGGCTGCCTGTGCGATCACCGCAGCCCTGCTTCTCAGTCTGACCGCCTGCGATGAAGAAGCTCCGGTTCAGTCAAACAGCAGCGCATCCAACGCAGTTCCTCAGGCTACCACTTCGACTCAGGCTTCCACAACGACAGACCCCAACGCAGGTCTTGACATGACAGATAAGGAAAACAAGGTGATAGACACCTCCGCCTGCCCGCCCAGCGGAAACGCAGGAACGGTTAAGTACCTCGGTTTTTACGACATTACCGTTGACCAGAAAGGTACTGAGCAGTGTCTTATCTTCCAGTCGGATCTGTATGGCGGCACGATCGACTACACCAGCGCGCCTTTCGGCACAGCCTTCTATGACAAGCTGGCAAACCTCATCGCAAGCGATGATTCTCCTGATATTGTCACAAAGGACGCAATGCTATATCCCGGAAACATCAACAAAAACCTCTTTGAGTCGTTGGACGGTAAAATAGACCTTGATTCACCGCTGTGGTCAGATATTAAAAGCGTGGTGGATCGCTTCAGCTGGCAGGAAAAACATTATTACTACCCTCACAGAATAACCACCAAATACTGCCTCAATTACAGCAAAAAGACAATCGAGGAAAATGACCTCACCGATCCCTATGACCTGTATAAAAACGGCGAGTGGACATGGGACGCATGGCGCGATCTTATGATCGAGTTCTGCGACAAGAGCGAGGATCATGTCGGTGTATATTTCACCAACGACACGATAACCAGCTTTATCGCCACCACCGGCACAACTATGATAAACGTTGAACCGGACGGAGCCATCACCAACAACTTCCTGTCGGCAGAACTGTCCAGATCCATGTCCTTTATGGAGGGATTGTACCGCGATGGTCTTACCTACGGCAAGCAGTGGGGCGACTGGGTTTCACCGCAGGTATTCACGACCTGCTGCGATAATCTGCTGTTCACTACCACCGAGCCGGAATGGACTTACATGGCTGCCACCGAAAACCAGCAGAATGCCAAGGGCGTGGAAAATGATATTTTCGACACCGTTTCGGAGTTCTCGTTTGTTCCGTTCCCGCGGGATCCGCAAGCGGACGCATACTACACCGAGTTCGACACCTTCGGATACCTTATCCCGAAGGGCGCGAAGAATATGGACGGCGCGATTGAGTTCATCAATCTTAACAGAATGTATGATACCGATCCGGATATCATTGCAAAGGTCAGAGAAGACCATGTAAACCCCACAAAGATCTTCTATGAAAAAGGATCTTATGCCGGCTATGAAAAGTGGCAGATGAAGTGGGGCGAGCGTGAGTACGATCTGTGGCGCGAAATGTGCGACCCATCAAAGTTCACAATGGTTTACGAGGACGCATACGGCTTCAACAACGACTTCTACGCCGAAATTGGCACTCTGCTTATGGGTGTTGTAGAACGCGGTGAATCGTGGTCACAGACCAGCGCCGAGTTCTCTCCCGTTGCTGACGGAGTTATCGCTCCGTTCTTAAGTTAATACTCCGGACTCCCGGATATTATATTATTTTGCATTTCATTAAGGAGGAATTATAAAATGAACACCGCAAAAAGATTACTCGCTTGCGGTCTGGCTCTCACAATGGTTGCCGGACTCACCGCCTGCGATGAAGAACCTGCTGTAGGCTCCGGCGCAAGCAACGGCGGCGCTGCCGTTTCTACACCTGCTGCCGCAACTACTACAACACAGGCTTCAACCACTATTGACCCCAACGACGCTCTTGACATGACCGACAAGAGAACCAAGGAATTTGACACCTCCCTGTATCAGCCCTCCGGTAACGCAGGAATCCTCAAGTACCTCGGTTATTACGATATCACATCAGACCAGAAGGGTACTGAACAGTGCCTCATCTTCCAGTCCGACCTGTTCGGCGGCACGATCGAATACACAAGCTGCCCCTCCGGTGACGCTTTCTATGAAAAGCTGTCAAACCTCATCGCTTCCGATGACTCCCCTGACCTCGTAGAAAAGAGCGCTATGCTCTACCCCGGTAACATTTCCAAGAATATGTTTGAACCGCTGGACGGCAAGATTGACATAGACTCTGCTCTGTGGAAAGACATGAAGGACGTTGCAGAATCATTCGCATGGGACGGAAAACACTACTATTATCCCCACAGAATAACAACTTCTTTTGCTCTCAATTACAGCAAGAAGACTATTGAGGAAAATGACCTCCCCGATCCTTACACCCTGTACAGAAACGGCGAATGGACTTGGGACGCTTGGCGTGACATGATGATCCAGTTCTGCGACAAGGACGAGGACAACATCGGTTTCTATGCAACCGATACCACTGTTGATGCATTTATTCTCACCACTGGTACATCTATCATTGATACACAGCCCACCGGTGTTATTACCAACAATATCCAGAACCCGAATGTAACAAGAGCAATGCAGTTCATTGAAACCCTCTGCCGTGACGGCGTTTCCTACGCTAAGCAGCTGGGCGACTGGGTTCCTCCGCAGACATTTGCAACTGAGTGCGACAGACTTCTGTTCCTCTGCATGGAGCCTGAATGGACTTACATAGCAGCAACCGAACAGCTCCAGAACCCCAAGGGTGTAGACAACGATATCTTTGATACTGTTTCTGAGTTCGCATTCGTTCCGTTCCCCAGAGATCCTCAGGCTGACGCTTACTATTCCGGCTACGACACCTTCGGATACCTTGTACCCAAGGGAGCTAAGAACATGGACGGCGCTATCGAGTTCATCAACCTCAACAGAGCTTATGATGTTGACCCGGTAATTCAGGCACAGGTAAAGAACGACCATATTAATCCTGAGAAGATCCTCTTTGAAAAGGGCAGCAACACAGGCAAGCAGAAGTGGCAGATCACATGGGGTGAGCAGGAATACGATCTCTGGAGAGAAATGTGCGACCCTGCTAACTTCACATTCATAAGTGAAGACGCTTACGGCTTCAACTCTGACTTCCAGTCACAGCTCGCAACAGTTGTCATGGACGTTGTAGAGAACGGCACTTCATGGACTCAGACCAGCGCTGAGTTCTCACCGATCGTTGACGCTATCGTTGCAGAATACTCACTCGGTTGATATTCCACAGCGGCTCAATAACCTTACCTCCGCAGTTGACCCTGCGGAGGTTTTGTGTTTATACAGACTTACTGGTGCGCCACAGCAGTCGAAAAAGTGAATAAAAGATCCGCACTTTCTCAAAGGGAAGTGCGGATCTGTTTATAGAGCGGGTCGAAAACCGATTTATTGACAGCGCCCTAAAACCGGTGCTGATTTGCTCTTGTTCTAAGGAAACGCTGTTTAATTCAAATTCGCCATGTTCAAACGCGCATACTCTCACGGCTGAATTTGATACGCTACGCTTTGATCAGCGTGTCCCTAAACCTATTGGTCATGGATTATAGACAGTGCCCACGAACAGCGGCTGTCCGTCCATTCCTCTGATGACAAATATAAACGGTCTGTCAAGCACAAAGTCGATCTCATCGTCCGGCGGCATTGACGCTCCGACGTATGATATCTCAGTGAAAGCCGCAGCCTCGCAGCCCTCCTCGTCTATCTTTACCCGCGCGGAGTGGTTTACCTTGCTGACATAGATACCGCTGTTGTCGCCGTTCAGTATGCTGAAATCCCCTGCTTCGGGGCTGAACACATCAGATATTCCAAGCGTTTTCAGTCCCTCGTTAAGAATTATGGTTGAGGAAACGTCGAATTTCGGCACAGAATAATTCACGTTCAGGAACTTTTGGTTCTCCTGTTCGTAGGGGTTTTGCACAAACTTCATATACTCTCCGGAATTCAGCACATCATCAATGCTCTTGTCCTCGTCCGGAAGAATAAGCATCATATCGCAGCCGGAAGAAAAATTAAGGAATACCGCCCCAAAATCCTCTCCCCAGTAGTAGTTTAATTGTTGGGTCTTGTTCATGAACTCTGTTTCTATATCACCGCCCGGCGCATGGAATGCCTTTTGGTCGTTTTTTGCCGCATTAAACTGAGAATCCCACTTGCCCTTGAACAGCACCGTTGAATACAGCGCAAGCACCATGTCCGGGGTAAGCTCCACTTCGTCAACGGCGTTTTTCAGAAGTCCTCCGGTCTGGTCATTGAGCCAGTTTCGAAGCTGGGTGTTCATTTCCTCCGAGCCAAAATTACCGGAATAGCTGGACGCATAGTAGCTCTCCGCGAGCCGGTTCAGCGTGTTCTGATCATAATCAAGGCAGTCGTCCAGCCACACAGAATTGCCCATTATGCTGGTGATCGCACCGTCATTGCAGTAGTTCGCATTCCAAAGCTTGCCTGCCTGCGACCTGAGGGCCTCGATATCCTCCGCCGAAAGCAGGTCGAGTATCTGCTGACGGCTGTCGCCGGTGGTGGTTTCCGCCAGCATTGCCAGCGCCATATACACGTTCAGCGGAGAATACACACGGTTCTCCTCGCTCCCGGAAAGGAATGTATTAGTGCTGTCGCCGTAGAAATCCCACAGGTTGTCGGCGTAGCCCATGACGTCGCTGCGCTGCGCCTTGCGGTCGTTCCACCATTTGTCATAGTCTGCCTCAAAGGAAAGGCTCATCTCGTCCGGGTACTGCGCCATCTCCGGGTAAACCGCCTGCGCTGCCGCAGTAACTCCCACCGGAGGAATGTTCATCATTGCAATTCCCCCCACGATACCCGCGCAGGCTGCAACTGCGCCAATGCTTATCCACAGCGGCTTGCGGGATATTTTCCGCTTTTTCTCTGTCCGCGCATTGTCCGCTTCTTCAACTATTTTCTCGTCCAGCTCGCCTATTGCGTCGCTCATTTTTTCTGGTTTCATAATATAAAACCCTCCTTTTCAAGGTAGTTTTTCAGTCCCCGGCGGGTGCGGAGCAGTCCGCTTTTCACCGCCGATTCGCTCCTGCCGGAATACAATGCGATATTCTTCACCGGGTCGCAGAAATAATATCGCTGCACAAACTCAATTCTCGCCTGCTGAGAAATGGTACGCAGATATTCCCCTATCGCCGCTGCCAACAGCTTCACGTCAAGTGCCTGCTCCGGGGTTTCATTCCCGGAAACGCAGTCGCAAAGCTCCTCCAGCGACATAGCGTATTCGCTGCCGCCGCGCTTCGCCGCCTTTTTCCTGCGATATCTCCCGATAGAGATATCACGGCATATCTTCCCGATGTAACCCGCAAGCCTCTCCGGGAAATGCGGCGGGATCGTGTCCCATGCCCGGAGGTATGTGTCGTTCACGCACTCCCGGCTGTCCTCGCGGTCGTTAAGGATATTATACGCTATCGCCGTCAGATAGCGGGAATATTTCTGATCCGTCTGCCGGATCGCCTCCTCGCTGCGGGTGCGGTACAGTTCCAGTATTTCGCTGTCCTCCATGCGTTCCCCTCCTTCCTGAAATCATTCGCGCGATATGCTTTCATAAGTAATACCGCAAATTATTCCGTTTGGTTGCGGGATTTTCTGATTATTCTTTCAGCAAAAAACAGAATTACCCCGGACAAAAGTCCGAGGTATCTGCTGATTAAGCCGCTTGTTCAGCGGATCACTGACACTGCTGAATGAGCGTTATGCACTTAGCGGGACACGCCGCAGCGCAGGCTCCGCAGCCGGTGCATTTGTCGTAATCTATGCTCGCGTGATTGTCGCTGACCGAAATCGCCCCCGCAGAGCATTTCTTCTCGCAAAGCTTACAGCCAAGACAGCCGTTCTTGCATATCGCGCGGGTAGTTTTTGCGTTGTCCTTTGAGGAGCAGCGCACGTCATAGGGCTTCTCCGCCGGACGAATTACTATCAGATGATTAGGACAGACCGCCGCGCACTTTCCGCAGGCTCCGCACTTGGACGGATTGACCACTGCAACTCCGTTGATAATGGAAATAGCGTCGTTGTCGCACACCTTAACGCAGTCGCCGTAGCCGTCGCAGCCGGTGCGGCACATCTTCTTTCCGTTGTAGAAACGCTCCACCGCCGCACAGCTAGGAGTTCCGTCAAACTCAAATCTGTCCTCCACAGCGCCGGCACAGCCGTTACAACGAACGAATGCGACCTCTTTCACAGAGGCAAGCACCTCGCTGCCCATGATACCCGCTATTTTCTCAGCCGCCGCAGCTCCGCCGGGCTTGCAGCGGTTTGTGGGAGCTTCTCCCTTTGCCACCGCATTCGCGTAGCCCTCGCAGCCGGAAAATCCGCAGGCGCCGCAGTTAGCGTTCGGGAGGACCTCAACGATCTTTGAAACCGTTTCGTCCACCTCAACGTGGAACAGCTTTGAACCTACTGTCAGCAGAACTCCGGCAGCCGCGCCTATCACAGCAAGAATTATCACCGGAAGGATATATGTCATAAAAATGTCCATCATGCACCTCCGAAAATTCCGTCAACAATTCCGCCGAAGCCGAGGAATGACAGCGACACGATAGAAGCCGCCACCAGAGTTATCGGCATACCGGAGAATGCCTTCGGAACGTTGCAGCGCTCAAGCCTGCCCCGGACTCCGGAGAACAGCAGCATAGCCAGCATAAAGCCAAGACCGCCGCCGACTGCGTTCACTATTGCCTCGCCGAAGCTGTAATTGCTCTCGATGTTGAGAAGCGTTACGCCAAGCACCGCGCAATTTGTGGTGATGAGGGGAAGATAGACGCCAAGCGCCTTATACAGCGCGGGAACGTACTTTTTCAGGAACATCTCCAGAAGCTGCACAAACAGCGCGATTATCAGAATGAACAGTATCGTATTGAGGTATTCAAGGTGCAGCGGCACAAGGAATGCCTGATACAGCGGATATGTGACCGCAGTCGCACCCGCCATGACGAACGTTACCGCAAGTCCCATACCGAGCGAGCCAGAGGGATTTTTGGATACTCCCAGAAACGGACAGATACCCATGAACTTTGACAGAACGAAATTGTCCGTCAGTATTCCGGTCAGGAGAATTATCATCATGCTCTTTGCAAGCTCCATTTACTTCTCCTCCTTTTTCTCTGTTTCAGCGGACGGGCAGCTTATGCAGCCCTCCCGGTTGGGGCAGGCAGCGCAGCAGGCAGCCTCCGGAGGCTTTCTGTTGGATAACTTATTTACCAACGCTATAACGCAGCCCAGCACGAAAAATCCACCCGCAGGAAGAATGAAAATAGTCATCGGCTGCATGAATTCCGGGCATACCTGAATTCCGAACCATGTTCCGCCGCCGAATATCTCCCGGACAGAACCCACCGCCAGCAGCGCCAGCGTGAAGCCTATGCCCATTCCTGCGCCGTCCAGCGCGGAAGCGGCAACATTATTCTTGCTCGCGAACATCTCCGCTCTGCCGAGGATTATGCAGTTTACGGTGATAAGCGGCAGGTAGATGCCCAGTGCGTCATACACTGCCGGAACGTATGCCTGAAGCACCAATCCGACCAGAGTAACAAAGCCCGCGATTATTACGATATATGAGGGAAGGCGAACCTGTGACGGAATTACCTTTTTCAGCAGCGAAATAACTACATTCGAGCAGATTAGCACGAAAGTCGCCGCCGCGCCCATTCCTATCGCGTTTGAAGCCATTGTTGTAATGGCGAGGGTGGGACACATTCCAAGCAGAGTGACAAGCGTCGGGTTCTCCTTGATAAGTCCCTTTGTAAATTCCTTTAAGTAGCTCACTGCTGTTCACCTCCGTCTGCTGTCGGGGCTGCGCCGCCCTGATACTGCTCAAAAGCCGCCAGCGCAATGTTTACCGCCTTTGCAACGCCCTTTGAGGAGAAGGTTGCGGAAGTCACAGCCTGTACCTCGTTGTCTGCGGCAGGGGTCGATTTAACTATCACAGCCTCGCCGGAAATTCCCTTGAAATTATCAAGGAACGCGGGGTCGTTGGTCTTTGTGCCAAGTCCGGGGGTTTCCTCGCCAACGGATACCACGGCAACTCCCGCAACAGCGCCGTCCTTAACTCCCACAAGGATATCGTAGCCCTCCTTGTAGCCCTTTACAACTACCTCGAACGCAAGGCTGCCGTCGTTTTTGCGGATAACCTTTGTGATACGGCTGAAATCCGCGTTCACCTCGGCGGACAGCTTCTCGCTCCATTCCGCAGCCGGGACAACCTCGTAATCCCCGTCGCTTCCGCCGTAAATGGTTACAGCCGCCGCAGACTGCTTATCCGTCAGAATTCCGGAGGTGTCAACGTAGGTGACGTTATACATTACAATGATAAGCGCCGAGATTATCGCCACTATCGCGGCAAGCGTCAGCGCAGGTCTGAAAGAAAAACTCATTTCTGCTTGACCTCCTTCGGCTGCTTTTTCGCGCCAAGCGGCTTGGGAACGGTTATCTTATCTATGTAGGGTGTGAGAATATTCATCAGCAATATCGAATAGGAAACGCCCTCCGGAAGGCTCGCGAACTGACGTATCAGGAACGTGAAAATTCCGCAGCCGATACCGAAAAGCAGCTTTCCTTTCTGGGTGAGTGGTGTGGTGGAATAATCCGTCGCCATGAATATTGCGCCTAAGAACAGACCGCCGGACATGAGCTGATACAGGGTATAATTAACATCAAACCCGCTGTAAAGGAGCGTCAGAACTCCCACAGTGCCGATGAACGCAAGCGGAGTTGTCGGAGTGATGATCCCCCTCAGGCAGAGGTAAACTCCACCCAGAAGCAGCGCCGCAACGCAGGTTTCACCAAGGCAGCCGCCCCTTACTCCGAGGAACATATCCAGCAGCGAGGGCAATGCCTCCGGCTCAGCCGCAAGCGGAGTCGCGGAGGAAACTGCGTCCGCAGCTCCGTCCAGATACGCGAACGGCTTAGTCCATGTGGTCATGCTCGCCGTAAAGGACAGCATGAGAATGATACGCGCGGTTATCGCCGGGTTGGCGAAATTCTGTCCGATACCGCCGAACAGCATTTTTACTATAACTATCGCCGCAAAGCAGCCTATGACCGCCATATATACCGGAAGATCCACCGGCAAATTGAACGCAAGCAGCATTCCGGTAACGATCGCGGAAAGGTCGGAAACGGTGCTGGGCTTCTTCGTGACCTTGCAGAAAAGCCACTCGAACAGAACGCAGCAGGCGCAGCAGATCACCGTCAGCACCAGCGCCTTTATTCCGAAAATAATGGTAGCCGCCGCCAGCGCCGGGAGCATGGCAATTATGACGTTCAGCATGACCTTCTGGGTGTTCATTGCGCTGCGGATATGCGGTGACGGCTCAACAATAAGCTTATTCATGCGTTACACCTCACTTCCCTTTCTGCGCGGCTTCCTGTTGTCTGAGGAAGTCCTTTGCAAGCTGATTTTTCTCCGCGAGGTTTCTCCTTGCGGGACAGACAAAGCTGCACGCGCCGCAGTTCATGCACAGACCGACCTTGAGCTTTTTCAGCAGCTCCGCATCGCGGGTGTCGTAGGCGTGTTCCAGCTCCGTGGGCATGAGGTTCACAGCGCAGGCGCGAACGCACCGTCCGCAGCGAATGCAGGGGGACGGCTCGTACTTCGGGGCTTCCGCAAAAAGAAGTACCGCATTATTGGTCTTTCCGAGAGGAGTATCCGGGTCAAAGGCACACATACCCATCATCGGACCGCCCATGATTATCTTGTCTGGCTGCTTTCTGAGGGAGGCAAATCCCACAACGCTGTGCAGCAGCGTACCTATCGGCACAAAGAAATTGCAGGGGGAATTTACGATATTTCCGTCAACGGTTATCCTGCGCTTTACCAGCGGCATTCCAGTCCTTGAATAGGTGTGAATAAATCCGGCGGTGGATACGTTCATAACTGCGCACCCCACGTCCGAGGGCAGCTTGCCCTCCTCAATAACCCGTCCGGTCAGGGAATGCACCAGCACCTTTTCCGCGCCCTGCGGGTAGCTGCTGCGCAGCTTCTTTACCTCTATCTCCGGGAAAGCCGCAGTAAGCTTCATCAGCTTTGAGATAGCCTCCGGCTTGTCGGCTTCTATGCCGATTATCGCATGGGGAATTTCCAGCCACTTCAGTATAAGCTTTATTCCGCCGATGACAGCGTCGGTGTTCTCCATAAGTTCCCGGTAATCGGAGGTTATGTACGGCTCACACTCAGCGCCGTTCAGCAGCAGATACTCGATATTCACCTTGCTGCGGTCGTAGGCAAGCTTAACATGAGTGGGGAATCCCGCGCCGCCAAGACCGATCGCGCCGCTCTCCCGCACAGCCTTCAGGAAGTCCTCCCGTGACTCGATTTTCGGCGGCTTCACCTCCGGACTTACCTCCATACGGTTGTCTGATTTGATCGTTACCGTTTTGCACAGCCGCCCGCCGACATTCATCACGTCCTTTATCTCCGTGACCTCGCCGCTGACGGAGGAATGAACCGGCGCGGACATGAATGCGTTCGTGTC
Source organism: uncultured Clostridia bacterium (assembly GCA_945833805.1). Taxonomy (GTDB): domain Bacteria; phylum Bacillota; class Clostridia; order Oscillospirales; family Ruminococcaceae; genus CAG-115. Next base: position 24,117 of record CAMAGG010000014.1, read on the forward strand.
GCCGATCTTCTGACCCACCAGTACCCTGTCGCCCACGGAAACCAACGGATCGCAGGGCGCGCCGATGTGCTGCGCCATGCTGATCGTGACTACCTCCGGGACAGGAAGCTCGCGGGTCAGCTGCTCCGCCGAGCCGCTGTAATGCGGCAGCTTTACTGAATGCAGCCTTGACAAATTCTACCACCCTTTCCTTACTTTTTTTCTCTGATATGCTTTTGTTTGGCATATATATACATTAATATTGCAGATATATGAAAGTGAACATACCATTATTCTACAATAAATAACCGGAATTGTCAATACAGATCCGG
>CAMAGG010000015.1 GCA_945833805.1 uncultured Clostridia bacterium
AAGGCACGCCCCGAAAGGGAAAAAGCATGAAGAAAAAAACAGTTCGCATAATTTCGGCGATTTTAGCCGCGATCACACTGACCGGCTGTTCCACAAACAATATGTCAGATCTTCCGATCGGAGCATTTGAAAATGAAATCATAACATTTGTACCGGTGGATCAGAACAAACAGCTTGTAACGATTCATTACGAGTATGGGCAGAACAATCTCAAGCAGATCGAATCTGTCATTGAGGAGGAGTTTCCTGATGTTGACGTTGTGATGGTACACGATGGCGCGACTGACTCCATTAATCTCATGAGGGACAGATTTGCTCACGGCTGCGAAAATGACCTTATTCTAAGCCGTTATTTGCAGCAGTTGAATGATATCGCTCCGGAGTATCTTCTTGACGTGTCCGGCGAGGAGTTTATAAACAACTATTTTCTTACCTCTCTCGATTCCTGCGCGCATTCCGATGGTGGATTATACTACCTTCCCGGTCCCATGGACGTGTATGGGATCATCTATAACAAGACTATGTTTGAAGAAAACGGCTGGGAAATCCCGCACAGCTACACGGAATTCAAGGAGCTGATCCACACTATTGACAATTCCGGTCTGACCGCAATTGAAAATTTTGACGAAATAGAGAATGAAGTTCCTCTCCGCGCGATACGTCCTTCATTGTTCTTTTCTGACGCTTTTCAGCTTCTGGTTCACTCTTTTGCATACGATAAGGTGTTCGCCGGAAAAGAAAATCTGGAGTGGCTGACCGCATATCAGCAGGGCGAGGGAAGCATGGTAGGACACATGGAGCCGTATGCAGACACCGTAAAACAGCTTGTGAATGACGGGATACTGCGGCTTGATGACTGGGATTTCCGTCCGCGTTTTCGCAGCGGAATGATGTATACATATCATTCGACTGCGATGATAATTGAGAAGCAGAGCGCTTATGAAGATAACCTGAAGGAGGACGAATCTGTAAGAGATGAGATCGGTATGTTCCCATTCTGGACAAGCGATGAGCCGGACAGTGATTATTTGTACGCAATGCCAAGCTATTTCCTTGGAATAAACAAGGCTTCCGCAGAGGAAAGCCCTGAGAAGAAACAGCTTCTGACAGATATTGTGGCATATCTGAGCGCTCCTGAAACCCAGATAAAGCTTTCAGGAAGCGGAATGCAGGTGTCAAGCATAAAGAACGTCCCCGTAAATGGCGATGAATTCACTGCTGAAGTCCAGAAAACCATTGAGGAAGGTCGTATCATCACGGATTTCTATTTCGCGGACGGGGCGACTTCACGTTATGTTGAAACTAAAATGAATGATACAGTCCGGGATATGCTGACCGGAGAAATCACTGTTGAGGAGTGGCTCAGGGGCGCAGACGAGGCAAGGGACGAATTCCTTGCGGGAAAAACTGTAAAAGTCCCGCAGGTTTATGGTACTTGCGAGGAGGATTTTACCAGGTTTGAAACTGTGGCGATGCTTGCGGATATGTACCGAACGGTAACGGGGGCTGATATAGCGCTGGCTTATTCGCACATAAGCGAACAGGGGGTAAATTGCAATATTTTCGCCGGGGATATCAACGATAAAACCCTCAACAATATTGATCCCGCAAGAGTGAGTACAGAGGGGACAAGCGTTGCTTATGCAGAATTGACCGGACAGCAGATCATTAACGCGCTGAATGGAAGAAACTATGAGGACGACACGATACCTAGCTGGTACTTTGTTTCTTCCGGACTGAAGGTGGAGTATGCTCCGTGGCGTAGATCCGGCGAGCGGCTGGTAAGCTGTACGCTGCCTGATGGCACGGAATTAGATCCGAACAAGACTTACAAAACTGCTTTCTTCAGCGATAAAAAACCGGTCACAAATGAGGAGATAGAACAGCTTGAGATCACTGTTCTGGATAAGCCGTGGAGAGAGCTGTTCATAGAATATTTGGACAGCATGGGCGGAGTTCTGAAAAAGCCTGAGCAGACGACCAAGCTTATCTGGGATTGAAGAACATCATAAATATCAGGGCTTCCGTAACGGTACGGAAGCTCTTCTTGTGTTAAATGAATGCTTTTAGGGACACGCTGATTAAAGCGAAGCGTATCAAATTCAGCCGCGTGAGTATGCGCGTTTGAACGGGGCGAATTTGATTTAATCAGCGTTTCCTTAGCTTATTTGTATTGCAAAACAATGGAAGATGTGGTATACTAATATACAGAGAAATTTTGGAGGTATGTTATGCGTGTGTTTTTGTCGCATTCATTGAAGGACGCCCAGACAGCGAAAGATGTATGCGATCTTATAGAAGCCAGCTGACATAAGTGTTTTTTAGCGCCGAGAGATATACGTTCCGGATATGAATATGCAGAGGAGATAATAAACGGTATTGATAATTCGGATATTATCCTCCTGCTGCTGTCGGAAGAAGCCAATAAATCCCCTCATGTCCTGAGGGAAATAGAACGAGCAGTCAGCAAGAAAAAATCCATCATTGTATATAAACTTGAGGAGGTCGCACTCAGCAAGTCCATGGAGTATTTCCTTATGACGCATCAGTGGCTCAACTCTGAACCGGATAAGGGATATGAGGAGATCATAAGCTGTATAGATCAGTTCGCGCAAAATCACGAAAAGGCTGATTTGGAACATTCTGCGGTTCTTCCTGAAAAAACAGAGGAGCGGGGAAGCTCCCGGCGAAAAAATATCGCTATTATTCTGGCGGCAGCAGGCGCAGTTATTGCAGTGGCGCTGAACACCCAGTCACGGGACAACGCAGGTGGGTCCGACGGCTTGGAACCTAGTGATATTTCCAGTCAGACGGCGGAAATCCAGAGCGCCGAAGAAGCCTATGTAATTATTGAAAGCGATCCGAAAAATACGGATAAAGAAAGCCAAGCGGCTGACCCGGAGTTCAGCAGTTCTGTGCAGTCTGAACCGGAGGACACGGAATCCGCTCCGGAAAGCCAGCCGCAGGAACAGGTCACTGAGCCGGCTGAAACAACTGTCACAAGCAGCTCTGCTCAGACAAAGCCTCCTGTGGCAAGCGAACCGCAGGAAGCTGAAAGCGTTCCTGAAACAGCTGCTGCACAGGTGGAGCTTGGCGACAGTATCTTTTTCGGAACATACAATAACGAGCCTGTTGAGTGGCGGGTGATAAATCTGTCTGAGGATAAAACGCAGGCAGTTGTTATTGCAAACAGCATTATTACGATGAAAGCGTATGACGCGGCAGAAAGCGGAAATTTCAATTACTACGACGGCAGTGATTACTGGAATGTCGCTGCGGAGGAGCTGGACGCAGAGCTTCAGAGAATGATCCGCGGCGACAATCGCTGGGAGTTTTCCAATATCCGCACATGGCTTAATTCCGATCGGGAGATCGTTACATATAATGATCAGCCGCCCACATCGCAGGCAATGACGGAAAAGCGAAACGGATATCACACCGAAGCGGGTTTTCTGAACACATTTACGACGGAAGAGCTTTCAGCGATCGTCGAAACAAAGGTAAAGACGGGCAGCACGCTCACTGAGGATAAGGTGTTCCTGCTATCAACGGACGAGGTGCAGTGGCTGTACGACGCCGATGTGAGCGTGTACGCGATTCCGACTCAGGCAGCAGTGGAGCAGGATTCGTCTAAATGGGTATCTCGTTGATATGTCTGCGTATGACGTAGACGACTTTTTATGGTGGCTCAGAGATGCGAACAGCTCAAATTCCTGCGAGGCTTATTATATCAATATCAGTTACTCAGATAAACTGATCGCAAGCGGAAGCGTTGGTCTTGAGGGCTATGGAATACGCCCCGCTATGACGTTGGATCTGACCTCTGATTTATTGATATCATTGACGGAGAGTGCAAATGGTATTAGCTGATTTAGATAAATTCAACCAGATAGTAATTCAGGTGCATGACAATCCCGACGCGGACGCAGTTGGCTCAGGATATGCACTGTACAGGTATTTTCAGTCCGCAGGGAAGAATGTCAGGCTTGTGTACGGAGGCAGGAATGCTGTCAGTAAAAGCAACATGAGACTGATGCTGTCAGAACTTTCCATTCCGCTGGAGCATATTCAGGAACTGGATATCCCGGAGCTTCTGCTTACGGTGGATTGTCAGTACGGTCAGGGAAATGTACAGCGCTTTGAAGCTAAGAATGTGGCAATTATCTACCACCACAACACCGTCAGACAGTCCGATGATACCGCTGAAATACGCAGCCACCTTGTAAGCTGCGCTAAAGGAAGCCGGATTTGACGTGAACGACGATGTTCAGATAGCTACTGCTCTTTATTACGGCTTATATATGGACAGCAACCAGTTGTCTGAGATAAGACACCCGCTTGACCGGGATATGATAGACTTCCTGCAATATGACAAGTCCCTTGTTAATCGGCTGAAATACGCAAATTTCAGCATTGCTGAACTGGAAACAGCAGGTATCGCTATATCCCATAACAACTACATTGAAAAGTACCGCACGGCGATAGTGAGATCCGAGCCCTGCGACCCGAATATTCTTGGAGTTATCGGTGATTTTGTAATTCAGGTAGACAGCATTGACGTTTGCGTGATATTCAATAAATGCAGCGGCGGGTATAAGCTGTCGGTCAGAAGCTGCACTCTGGAGGTTTCAGCTAACGAACTTGTGGAGTTCCTTACAGCGGGAATAGGCAACGGCGGCGGTCATATCAGCAAGGCGGGAGGCTTTATATTTGCCGAACACTTTGAAAAGATCAGCGGCGGTGGAAGCCCGGAGAAGTACTTCCAACAGAAAATGGACGAGTATTTCGAGGGTTATAATGTGGTTAATTACACAGATGAGATCACTGAGCCGGAAAAACTGCGCCGTTACAGAAAGAAGCCGGGAATTTACGGCTATGTGAGATCAGAAGATATCTTTGAACCCGGCACGGAGTTTAAGATAAGAACTCTTGAGGGGGACGTGTTCGTAACCAGCCGGGAAGATATCTATATAATGATTGGAAGCCGCGGCGAGGTATACCCGCTGGAGAAAAGGGTTTTTAATTCAAAATACACTGCCATTGAGGGGAAATTTACCGGAGAATTTGAGTATGCTCCATCGGTGATAAACATTGCGCAGGGCAGATCCTACGAGCTTATGCCGCTCGCGCGCAGGTGTAGATCCGGAAGCGGAGCAGTTATTCTGGCAAAGCCGCTGGAAAAGTTCACAAAGGTTTTCACGGCGTGGAATTACGAAGCTTACATGGCTGGAAGCAGCGGCGATATGCTGTGCTACACAGACGGTGACAGCAAGGACGTTTATGTGGTAAAAAAAGAGATCTTTGATACTGTGTATGAGGAGATCTGAAAAAATAATGCAGCGGATCAGGATTTGTTGCCTTGATCCGCTGCATTCTTATTTTTACTTCGTATTTTGGGCGGTATCCTTTTTCTTTATTCTGTCCCACGGAAGCTGCACTAAAATCACAGCTGCAAATACAACGGCGCAGCCTATTAACTGCCGAACCGACATAGTTTGATCTGTGGAAAGAAAACCTACTATGTAAGCGATATATCCTGCGATAGTCGCTACCACCGATTCAAGCGACAGAATGAGCGCCGCTACAGTGGGATCAAGTCCTTTCTGCCCGACTATCTGGAGTGTGTAGGCAACTCCGCTCGACATTATTCCGGCATAAAGCACCGAAACTGCGCCGTCAGAGATCTGCTCAAAGCTGGGCTGTTCAAATATCAGAGCGCATACCCCGCTGATGACAAAGCATACAAAGAACTGAATGCAGGAGAGTATCACACCGTCCGTCTGAGGTGAGAAGTGGTCGATAACCAGAATGTGGACTGCGAAAACCACCGCGCAGAGCAGCACCAGAAGATCACCAGTGCCGATAGAAAATTCTTCGCCGTTCATGCACAGAAGATACAGACCCACCGCCGCCAGACCTGCGCTCACCCATACTATTTTCGGAGCTTTTCTGCCGATGAAAATACCAAGAACCGGGGTGAAGATAATATACAGCGTGGTTATAAATCCGCCTTTTCCGACTGTGGTCATGGAAATTCCGAATTGCTGAAGCAGACTTGCAGCGGTCAGCGCAAGTCCGCAGCACAGACCTCCGAGAATTGTCGGATTCAGCGGGAGTTTTTTTCGCTGCGGCTTAGGAACTCTGAGCCGGAGGAATGCGATCACCGGGAGCAGTACAACGCAGCCGAGTAAACTGCGGGCGGCGGTAAATGTAAATCCGCCCATGTGCTCCATTCCCTCGGACTGGGATACAAACGCAACGCCCCAGATTATTGCGGTAAGCAGAAGCAGAAAGCTGCTGCGTAATTTTTTTATGTGCATTTTATACGTTCAGAACAGAATGCAGGAATGTTCTGGTCCTTTCATTTGAGGGATTTGTAAAGAGCTTTTCCGGTGTGTCAACCTCCAGAATTGCGCCGTCATACATGAATACAACTCTGTCGGATACCTCTTTAGCGAAGCCCATTTCATGGGTTACAACGATCATCGTCATGCCGTCCGCCGCAAGGTTTTTCATTACCTGAAGCACCTCGCCGACAAGCTCCGGGTCAAGAGCCGAGGTAGGCTCGTCGAAAAGCATCATTTTCGGCTGCATTGCCAGTGCTCTTGCAATTGCAACGCGCTGCTGCTGACCACCTGAGAGCTTTCCGGGATATACGTCAGCCTTTTCGTGAAGTCCGACCTTTGCCAGAAGTTCACGGGCAAGCTGCTCGGTTTCTGCTTTGTCGCGCTTCTTTACCGTTATGGGCGCGAGCATTATGTTTTCAAGTACCGTCAGGTGCGGGAACAGATTGAACCGTTGGAATACCATTCCCATTTCAAGCAGCGCAGCCTGACGCTCCTGCGGGGTGATCTTGACCTGATTTACACCGTTTACCCGGTCGTCCAGCAGCTTGTCCTCTACCCATAGCTTTCCCTCGGTAATGGTTTCAAGGTGGTTCAGCGAGCGCAGATATGTGGATTTTCCTGCGCCGGAAGGCCCTATCAGGCATACGACCTCGCCCTGCTCAATAGTGAGGGAGCAATTCTTGAGTACCTTTAAATCTCCGAAATCCTTGCAGAGATTTTCTGTTCTTATCATCGACATTTTGCGCGCCCCCTTTTATTCGTAAATGGAGAATTTCTTCTCCAGAACCGTGAACACCTTTGAGAATACAGCGGTGATTATGAGATAGATCACCATAGATACGATATAAACGGAAACCTCTCCGGTCGAAGTAAGAATAGAGTTCGTGATCTTTGACAGATCCTGAAGCGCAATGATCGAGGTAAGCGACGCGTCCTTCAGAACCATGATGAACTCGTTGGCGATCGGCGGGATAAGCCGGCGGTAGGTCTGTGGAATTACAATCTTGCGCATTGTCTGACCGTAGGTGAAGCCGAGGGCTTTTGCCGCCTCAAACTGTCCCTTGTCTATGGATTCAATTGCCGCGCGGATATTTTCAGCGCAGTAAGCCGCGCTGTTCAGTGAGAATGCAATGAAAGCGGCAACAAATCTGTCCGAAATAGTCAGGGAAGGGAAAAGCAGCGGCAGACCGAACCACAGGAAGTATAGCTGCATGAGCAGCGGAGTACCTCTGAAGAAGAATACATACGCTCTGCATATCATTGAAAGCGGCTTGAATTTCGACATCTTGCCCAGCGCAATGAAAACCGACATGATCACGCCCGCCGCAACCGAGCTTATGGTAAGAGAAATGGTGATCCAAGCGCCGTCAAGCAATGACGGAAGCCATGATACGAAATTCACAAAGAAAGTCGTAAAGGTATTGTCTGTGGTATCTATAGCCTGACCGGCAACACCGAGAATTGTTACCTGTCGTACATCGGCGGCGCTTATCTGCTTCTGCGCCTTGTACGCCGACATAATACCTATTGAATTGAAGGTATAGGATTCTTTTCTTGCTTCTAGCTGCTGAAATTCCTGCGAAACAGCTCCTTTAAGGTCTGTCTCGCTCGGCACTGTCAGGACAAGCGGGATACATACCGCTATCAGCACAGCAAGCACTATCAGCAGTACTCTGTGTCTTTTTACAAATTTCAGGAAGCTGTTGTTTTTCTCTTTTGTCACTAGATTCATGTGTGTTACCATTCCTTAATAAAATAGAAAAGTAATTGCAGGGCTGCTATTCAACAAAACAGGCAGACTGTCGGGGTCTGCCTGAATTTATTATGGATATCAGATCAGTAAGGCAGCTTTCAACTTTGCCGTGCGGCAGGATCTGATGAATTTTGAATTGATCTCCGTAGATCAGAAGTAGGTATTGAATATCTTGTCAAGAGTACCGTCAGCCTTGATCTCTGTCAGTGCGTCGTTCACAGCCTTCTGAAGCTCGGTGCTTCCCTTGGGCATACATACGCCGAACAGCTCCGGCTCTCCCTCGGTCTGGATCCATGACTGCTCATACTTGCTGTCCGCAATGTATTTTGTTGCAACTGTGCTGTCGCTGATAACTGCGTCAAGACGTCCTGCAGCAAGGTCATCGTAAGCGTTCATTACGGTTGCGTACTCATAAGTGTCAACTGTGATACCGTTCTTGTCGATGAAATCAGTCAGGTAGATATCAGAGGTGGTGTCCTCCTGATAGCCGACTCTGAGACCTGCAAGCTCAGAGGGATCAGCCGGCTTTACCTCACCGTCAGCCATAACAACGATTGACTGCCAGTTTTCGATATAAGGATCGGAGAAGTCGAAATCGAGTAGTCTTTCAGAGGTAATGGTAACAGCGGAAATGATAACGTCATAGTCGCCCTTAGAAAGACCTGCGAAAATACCGTCCCAAGCTGTGTTCACGATCTCAACCTCGCAGCCGAGCTTTTCACCGAGAGCCTCAGCAAGCTCCATATCTACGCCGATCGGAGTTGTTCCGTCGGTATCGAAATACTCAAAGGGGGGATATGCGACATCAGAGCCTACGCGAAGCTTGTCGATCTTGAATCCATCGCTGCCTTCGGCAGAAGAGCTTGTATTGGAGCTGTCGGAAGATGAGCCTGAACCGCTGCTGCAAGCTGTCGCTGTAAGAAGCATAGCAGAAGCTGCAAGAATAGAAATGATCTTTTTCATTATAATGTTTTCTCCTCTCATATCCATGATTTTGTTTGCCGATAAATCAACCTTAGCGGTATTCGGCTCATGGAACGATATATTTCTCAGGAAAACGCAAATAATAATGATTTTCCTAACTTAGAATATATCACATATTTTCCATGTTGTCAAGTTTTTTTGCAACTATTTGAAATCAATAATTCATTTTTATGCGATTTAATAATAAAACCGTGAATTCAAAGCCCTCTTTTATACAATTTTCCATTTAATTCGAAGTTTCCTTAAGTATATAATGATTATAGCGGAGAAAGATCGGGAAAAAGAAATAGTGACCGTATAACAAAAATCCCCGCGGAATTACCGCGGGGAAATTCTGTGTAAAGTGAGCAGAAATTACTTGAGCTCGATCTTTGCGCCAGCCTCTTCGAGCTTAGCCTTGATTTCCTCAGCCTCTGCCTTGGAAACGCCTTCCTTAAGAGCCTTAGGAGCAGCCTCAACCAGCTCCTTAGCCTCCTTCAGACCAAGACCCATAACGTCCTTAACTGCCTTGATAACAGCCATCTTAGCGTCGCCAAAGGAAGCGAGTACAACGTCGAACTCTGTCTTTTCCTCAGCGGCAGCAGCACCAGCAGCGCCAGCAGCGGGAGCAGCAGCAACAGCAGCAGCGGAAACGCCGAACTCTTCCTCAAGTGCCTTAACCAGCTCGTTCAGTTCGAGAACGGAAAGAGCCTTAACTTCTTCGATCATAGCTAAAATCTTCTCAGATGCCATTTTAGTATCCTCCATAAATAAATTTTTGTTGTGCGCTTTCACGCAGTAAGTTTGTCCTCAGATGAAAACTCCGTCAATCCGTTATTCAGGCGGCACCGGAACTTATCACCGGGCTTTCCGCAATTAAGCGGACTGTTCTTCGTTCTTCTTTGCGATTTCGTTGAGTGCGATGGCAACACGCTGAATCGGAGACTGCAGCATGAATACCAGCTGAGAAAGCAGAGTTTCCTTGGAGGGCAGCTTTGCGTAAGCCTCAACCTCTTCCTTGGAGATAACCTTGCCATCGATGAAGCCGAGCTTGATAGCGAAAGTGCTGTCGGGAGCTTCGGTCTTCTTGAACAGAATCTTGGGGGCAATGATGATGTCCTCAGGGGAAAGAGCGATAGCAGTTGTTCCGGAAAGTGCGGGCTCAAGACCCTCGATTCCAGCGATCTCTGCGGCACGCTTTAACAGTGTGTTCTTTACTACGAAGTAATCAACGCCGTTTTCACGAAGTTCCTTACGGAGCTTGGTGTCGTCCTCAACGGAGATACCCTTGTAGTCAACGAGAACACCGCCGGCAGCATTCTTGAGCTTTTCAGCTAAGTCAGCAACATAAGCCTGCTTCTGTTCGAGTACGCTTTTACTAGGCATAATTTTCACTCCTTTACAATATTTGCTGTCCGGAGTCGGAAATAAAAATCCCTCTCTGCAAGACAGAAAGGGAGTAGAATTTGATCTCATTCCCATTCCTCGGCAGGCGGACTGATCCATTAAAGCCTTTCGGCAACCTGCTGTCTTTAGAACAGCATGATTATTATATCACGTTGATTTGGATTTGTCAAGTACTTTTTGAAAATATTTTCAGAAAATTATTCGCTATCCGCGATCTCCTCAATAATAGAGCGTATTTCGTCCCGCCCCTCTCCGGTCTGGGCGGAAAACTCGATTATCGTGATATTCTCTGCGCAGGGCAGTTCGTTCATAAGTGCGGTTCTCCGCTCCTCACGCTGCCTTTTGGACAGTTTGTCTGCTTTGGTGAGAATGACCACGAATGGAATTTCGCTGTCTATCAGAAAGTTTACCATCATAATATCGTCCGCAGTAGGCGGGTGTCGGAAGTCTATAAGCTGGAACACCAGCGCCAGATCTCTGTCATCGTGGAGATATCCCTCGATAAGCGCGCCCCAGCGGTCCTTTTCGGACTTGGACACCTTTGCGTAGCCGTATCCGGGGAGGTCAACAAAGTACAGGTTTTCAAGGCTGTAAAAGTTGATCGTTGCGGTCTTTCCGGGAACTGCGCTGACTCTCGCCAGTGACTTGCGGTTGAATATCTTGTTTATCAGCGAGGATTTGCCGACATTCGACCGCCCGGAGAACGCTATCTCGGTGCGCTCCGACTGCGGTATCTGCTTGAAGCTGCCGTAGGAGGTGTAAAATTGTGCGTTATTGTAGTTCATAATCCACCTTAAAATAAACCGCCGGAATTTCGCACCCCGGCGGCAGTAGTTTTATACTAGGCTCTATTGCAAAATCATCAATTTTGCAATGTCCTGCAATTGTATTGCAGGACGGCGGCTGCGCCGCCAAGAGACGCCGTTCATACCCCCTCGCAAAGCCGTCAGGATTTGCAGCCGCCTTTGTCAGAATTGCAAACAACGATGTTGTTTGCAATAGAGGGCAGTATAATATCAGTTAGCGGTCAGCGCCGGGATTTTTTTCTCTTCCTTAGTCTTAGCCGAAGTCCGTCTTTTCAGCGGAGCTTTCTTCTCAGGAGAGCAGTTCGGCAGCACCAGAGCCGCCTCCAGAACGGTTGAGATGTCCTCCGCAACTACGAATTTGAGGCTGTTCTTTACAACATCGTCCAGCTCGTCGATATCCGGCTCGTTTTCCTTAGGAATGCACACCGTCTTTACTCCGGCGCGGTAAGCCGCCATAGTCTTTTCTTTCAGACCGCCGATTGCGAGGACTTTGCCCCGCAGCGTGATTTCGCCGGTCATTGCAACGTCCCGGCGAACCGGAGTTCCGGAAAGCGCGGAAACAAGCGCAGTCGTAAGGGTCACACCCGCGGACGGACCGTCCTTCGGGACTGCTCCCTCCGGCGCATGGACATGAATATCCTTGTTCTTGTAGAAATCCGGGTCGATGTTGTATTTCTTTGCAAGCGCGCGGGTAAGGCTGACCGCGATCTTCGCGGATTCCTTCATAACGTCGCCGAGGCTGCCGGTGAATTCCGTCTTGCCCGTGCCGTCAAGCACCAGAACCTCAAGCGGCATTGTGACGCCGCCGACGGAAGTCCACGCAAGTCCGTTTACAAGACCCACCTCATCATGCGCTTCAAGATGCTCCGGCAGGTACTTCTTCACGCCGAGGAAATCATTGATGTTTTCATCGGTGACTGTAACCTTTTTTTCGCCGGAAACAAGCTTCTTTGCAGCCTTTCTGCAGATGTCTGCGATGCTGCGTTCCAGCTTTCTTACTCCGGCTTCTCTTGTGTAGAAGTCGATAACGGAATAGAGAGCCTTATCGCTGATTTTCAGCGTCGAGGGCTTCTCGCCGTGCTTTTTGAGCTGCTTCGGGAGCAGGTGCTTTTTCGCAATGTTGAACTTCTCCTCGCGGGTGTAGCTTGACAGCTCGATGACTTCCATTCTGTCAAGCAGAGGAGCGGGGATAGTGTCAAGACTGTTTGCAGTGGTTATGAAAAGCACATCGCTGAGATCCAGCGGAATTTCAAGATAGTGGTCTGTGAAGGTCGTGTTCTGCTCGCTGTCAAGGACTTCCAGCATTGCCGAAGCCGGGTCGCCCTTGTAATCACTGCCCATCTTGTCGATCTCGTCCAGCAGCATTACCGGATTCATGCTCTTTGCCTGCTTTAGCGCAGCTGCAATTCTGCCGGGCATTGCGCCGATATAGGTCTTGCGGTGACCGCGGATCTCCGCCTCGTCATGAACGCCGCCAAGAGAGATCCTGACATATTTTCTGCCGAGGGCTTCCGCAATAGAGCGTCCGATAGAGGTCTTACCCACTCCGGGAGGGCCGTAAAGACAGATGATCTGACCCTTTACGTCCGGCGCGAGCGCGCGCACGGAAATGATCTCGGTGATCCGCTCCTTGACCTTTTTCAGACCATAGTGATCCTTGTCAAGCTGCTTCTGGACCTTGTCGATATCAAGCTTATCCTTTGTGCGGATATTCCATGGCAGCTCAAGAACCGTATCAAGATAGCTGCGGATAACCCCTGCCTCCTGAGAGGAATAGGACATTTTCACCAGCTTTTCAGCCTCGCCCACAAGCTTTTCGGTTATCTCCTCGGACAGGTTAAGAGCACGGATCTTCTCTATGTAGCGGTCGGCTTCCTCCTGAGGATTGTCGCCCTCGCCGAGCTGCTTGTAGATAGCCCGGAGCTGCTCCCGGAGGTAGTATTCCCGCTGGTTCTTGTCAACCTGTTCCTTGACCTGCTCCTGAATGTCGATTTCGGTTTCGATTATCTCTATTTCGCTTTCCAGCATGGAGATAAGCATTTTCACGCGGCGGAGCAGTCCGTTTGCTTCCAGCAGAGCCTGCTTGTCCTCGACCCGCAGTACTACGTTGAAAACGACCTTTTCAAACAGCTCTGAGCAGTTTTCCTCGCTCATTATGCCCTCAAAAAGCTCTCTTGGCATTCTGGGGGAGATCTGCGCGTATTCCGCAAAAACGTTTTTGAGCGCCCTTACTGCGGCTTCTTCGGTGCTCTCGGACAATGCCGCTCCACGGTTCGGGATCTCCCTTACCTCAAACTGGAGATAGTCCTTGCCGCCGACGCTCTTGACGCGCTTCGCCCTTGTCAGACCCTCAACAAGCACTCTTGTAGAGCCGTCCGGGGTGGTTAGTATCTGCCGTACCTCGGCGATAACTCCCACTTCGTACATATCGTTAAGCTCAGGATCTGTCAGCGATGCGTCCTTCTGAGCCACAAGGAAGATATGTCCGTTTCCGTCTGCTGCGGCTTTAAGCGCGTTGACTGAGCGTTCTCTGCCCACGTCGAAATGCAGAACCATTGACGGAAAAACCACCAGCCCTCTGAGCGAGATAGCCGGGATAATTTCATTTAAATTCTTGTTCATATTTTAGTCCCCTTTCTCTGTGTGTGAATAATTTATGTCTTTCTTCACATTTCGGGTGAATAATTGTTGTTATAGATGAATGCTTTCATAATATTATATAACACTTTCACCAAAATTGCAAGCCCTTATTTGTGGGATTTACAGCACAAGTTTTTGGAACTCAGTGAAATATCAGGTTGAACAGCAGATAAAGCACCGGCTGATGAAGAACGTATATCCATATCGTATAACGTCCCACCGTTGCAAGCCACTTGATATGTGTGGGATAGCAGAATTTGGGCAGCGAGCCGTTCTTCGCGAATATTCCGAAGTAGCTTCCTGCAATGAACAGGAAAAACCACGGCAGCAGCGGGAAGTAGTCCGACGACTGGAAAGAAGCATTGTGAAGCCCCAGCGGGAACAGAACTCCAATGTTATAAGCCTCCATCGGGAAATGGAGCTGGAACAGGTGCGGGATACCGAAATAACCCGGCTGGAACGTCCCGGAAACATATTGCATGCCAACGTTCATGGTCAGAATGAACAGCAGAATACTGATTGCAAATCCCACCACCGAGGGCAGCAGGTCGAACAGCTTCTGACCCAGCCCGAACAGCATCATGCTCACTCCGAGGAAGTGCAGAATGCCGAAATAAATTGTTCCGTTTGTGAAGAACGGCAAAACAAATGTCATTATCATGCCGATAAAGAAGCACTGCGTGCCGCGCTTGATGTTGTTGGAGGAATAGCGGCAGACAGTCCCCGAAATGAATATGAAAGTTCCGGCGAAGATATCCCGTATAATATCAAACCAATCGTCGAAAAATATCGGCACATCAATATTATGAAGATATTTCAGGTCGTACATGGCATGATATACCACCATGCAGATTATTGCAAAGCCGCGTATCTCATCAAGAATTCCCACTCTTGAAGAAGCGGGCTTCTGTTTTGTGTTTTCCATTTATGTAACTCCTTGTTTTTAGTGTACAAATAGTATTCTATCATATTTTAAAAAAAATTACAATAAGAACTTGAACACTTTTTAATTTTGTGATACAATATAGTGTGAAATTCAGATGAAAATGAGGAATAAGAATGAATTATACCGAAATCGGCGGAGTAAAAATTGAGAAAACCGCCGCCCTTGCGCCGATGGCGAGCGTTGCCGACCGCGCCTACCGCATTATGGCGAAGGAATACGGCGCGTGCTATGTCGTAGGAGAAATGGCAAGCTGCAAGGGACTGTGCTATAACGACAGGAAAACCGAGGAGCTGCTTTCGGTCACTCCCGGCGAAAGACCTATGGCGGTGCAGCTTTTCGGCGCAGAGCCGGAATTTATGGCTGCCGCAGTGAAGATCGCGGAAAAATTCAGCCCGGATATCATTGATATAAACTCCGGCTGCCCTATGCCGAAGATAGTATCCGGCGGCGCGGGCAGTGCGCTTATGAAAACCCCCGCGCTTTTCGGCGAGGTTGTCCGTGCGGCGGTGAATGCGGCGAGCGTTCCGGTCACGGTGAAAATACGCAGCGGCTGGGACAATAACAGCATAAACGCTGTGGAAATGGCGAAGATCGCCGAGGAAAACGGCGCGGCTGCTGTGGCAGTCCACGGCAGGACAAAGACGCAGCTTTATTCCGGTAAGGCGGATTGGGACATTATCCGAGCGGTGAAGCAGGCAGTGAATATCCCGGTCATAGGAAACGGCGATGTTGCCACTCCGGAGCTTTGCCGTGAGATGTACGAATACACCGGCTGCGATCTTGTAATGGTTGGCAGGGGCAGCTATGGCAGACCGTGGCTGTTCCGGCAGATAAGGGAATATCTCGAAACCGGGCATTATTCCCCCGACCCGTCACCAGCGGAGCGGCTTGAGATTATGCGTCGCCACATCGGGCTTATTGTTGCGGACAAGGGAGAGAAAATCGGCATGAAAGAGGCTCGCCGACCGGCTTCGTGGTATCTCAAGGGAATGCAGGGCGCGGCGCACTTCCGCAATATGTGCAGTGAGCTTACAACGCTTGAACAATTAGAGCGCTTAATAGAACAAATAAAGACAGAACAAGGAGAAAAGGACAATGAAAGTATGTGAAGAAATGCTGACCCCGCTTATGGTTTTTCAGGAACTGTACGAGGAAAACCCGCTTTTTTCAAGGGGGCTAAGGTGGCTGAATGAGAAGCAACCGGAGGAGGTGCGGCTGAAAGGTTACGCCAACATCAATTCAGAGCTTCTGATGAACGGGCAGACCCTCGGAGATTACCTCACTGAAGCAGTGCTATATTCAAAATCGCCGTTGTTTGCAAAAATAGTAAAAGAACCAACCGAGCAGCGGAAAAAGGCGCTTGCCTACGACCTTGCGCTGCTGAAAAGGATCGTCAAGGACTACACCAGCACGGCTGTGAAAAATGCGCTTGCAGAGATACCCGGAGCGGACGCAGATTACGCGGCTCTGCCGGAATACGACAGCGGAAAGTTCACTCTTACCGCAGACAGACTGCTGAAACGCGCACAGAAGTACGGCACCGGCGAGTTTGCAAAGCACAAAGCGTTCACATTTCGGGACAAGAAGCTTGTGCCGATAGACAGCATTGACCCGATCCGCCTTACCGACCTCAAGAATTACGAATTTCAGCGCAATCAGGTGGTTGAGAACACCCTCGCTTTCCTCAACGGACTTCCGGCGCAGAACGTTCTGCTGTACGGCGACCGCGGAACAGGAAAGTCTTCCACCATCAAGGCAATTCTGAACGAATATGAGGAGCTTCGCATGGTGGAGCTTCCGAAATCGGAGATAGACGGACTTCCGGTGCTTTTCAGCCTGTTGAAGGACGTTCCGCTGCATTTTATCGTGACAATAGACGACCTCACATTCGCTGAGAACGACGAGCGTTTCGGAGTGCTCAAAGCCACCCTTGACGGAAGTATCTCCGCCCGCCCGGACAATATACTTATCTACGCGACAACCAACCGCCGCAAGCTTATCAAGGAAACTAACGGCGACCGTTCTGTTGACGAGATCGGACGCAGCGACGCGGTGGACGAGAGTATGTCGCTTGCAGACCGCTTCGGTCTTTTCATAACCTTTACACAGCCGAACAGGGAGGTTTTCTTTGACATTGTGAGAAAGCTTGCCGAGGACAGAGAAATAGACATAGACGACAATGAGCTCACTCAGGCGGCGGAGCGTTTTGCACTGAAGAGGGGAGGACGTTCTCCAAGAATTGCGCGGCAGTTCACCGACTGGCTCTGCTCAAGGATCGAACTGGGACTGGATTATTGAACATGAAAAAAACAACAGCTATCTTTGCCGCGCTTCTGGCGGCTGTAATGCTTTCCGGCTGCGGCGGTGAAAGTTCTTTAGCGCCAACGGAGATCGTTATTGACGGATCAAGCGCCGAGCCTGAAAGTTCCGTATTTCCGGTAAAGCTTCCGGACGGCACTGTGATCGAAGCTGCGCCAGAAACCGCAGCAAGCCTTTCCCCGGCGGCGACCGAGATACTTGCGGAGTTGGGATATTACGACAGGCTTTGTGCAGTAAGCCGCTACTGCGATTATCCGGAGGGTCTTGGCAAGGAACAGGTCGGAAGCAGCGAAAACCCTGATATTGACAAGCTCGTTGAGCTTTCGCCGGAGGTAGTATTTACTCTGTCCGCGCTGGCTGAGAGGGAAATATACACCCTTGAAACGGCGGGAATTACCGTTGTAGACCTGACTGCGCCGACCTCTGTGGAGGAATACGGCGAACTTTACGGCACGGTCACAGCCGCTTTTGAGGGGCAGGAAGCCGCAGAAGCAGCCGCTGAACAGGCAGTTTCCCGTCTGAGATCAGCCGCGTCTGCTGTTGAACTCGGAACCTTTGTGTATGTAACTCCGAAGCTAACCGCCGCGGGGGCTGATACCTTTGAGGGAGCGGTATTGTCGCTCTGCGGAAAAAACCTCTGCACCGGAGAGGGCTACACATCAACGGATGAGGACATTTCTGAAATACCGCAGTACATAATTGCTGCGGATAGCCTGACCGAGAATGACATCATCGGCAGTGAGCTGTTTTCCGGAATGATCTCCGGCGGCGCAAGGCTTGTGTTTGTGCAGGCAGAACGTTTTGAGCGCCCCTCCGCAAGGATTTCCGAGGTTTTTTCGGCAATATCGGAGCAGCTTGCTGAAACTGCTGAATAAATCAAAAATCGGGCGGAACTATGCAGCTCCGCCCTGATTTTTACATCGGGGTTATGATGTATCCATTGTCTTTCCAGAAGTCTATCACATTTCCGAGGATCGAAGCGTTTGTTTCCGACACTGCATGAAGCAGGTAAACTGCGCCGTTATGAGTTTTCCCGGTGATCTTATCAAACGCCTGCTGCGGGTCGGGTTGGTTGTTTACGTCCCAGTCCGGGTAGGCAAAGCTCCACAGCACCGTAGTGTATCCCAGTTCCTTTGCGCAGGAGAGCACCCGCTCCGAGAATTCGCCCATAGGCGGGCGCATGACATACATTTCGTAATTGAATTTTTCCTTGACGTAGTTGTGCAGCAGCGACAGTTCCGAATAAAGCTCGTCCGGCGAGCATTCCGGCAGGGAGGGGTGGCTCCAAGTATGGTTTCCAACGGTGTGACCCTCGTCAATCATGCGCTTGACAAGCTCCGGATTTCGTTCGCAGTAGTCGTAGGTCACAAAGAACACAGCCCGTACGTTTTTCTCTTTCAGCGTGTCAAGAATTCCGGCGGTGCAGCCGTTTTCATAGCCCTCGTCAAAGGTGAGCCACAGCCGTTTTGCGGCGCTGTCCCCGATAAAAAGTCCACCCATATCTCCGTATTCGTTCTGCGCATGAATCGCGCCCAGAGGACGGTTTCCAGAGTCCGTTTCAACCCCCATGCCGTAGGCGACCTTTGTGTTGTCGTACTGCTCAAACCGCGCGTATTCTGACGCTGAGGGCGCAGCCGCCGTGACCGCCGCAAGGAACAGCGGTAATCCTTTATACAAAACGCTCAGCCCCTTCCTGATTTGTACTTTATCTCGTATTTAAGCTCTCTGCCGGCGAAGTAGTCCTGAAGATTTTGCAGAGTGATCTCAGCAATGCTCTGCAACGCTTCTCTCGTAAGGAATGCCTGATGTGAGGTTATCAGCACATTCGGGCGGGAAACCAGCAGCGACAGTATTTCATCGGTAACTATCCGGTCGGAATTGTCCTCAAAAAACAGGTCGGTTTCCTCCTCATAAACGTCCAGCGCCGCGCCGCCGATCCTCTTTTCGTTGAGCGCAGTCAGCAGCGCTTCGCTGTCGATCAGCTTTCCGCGGGAGGTGTTCACGATCAGCGTTTCCGGCTTCATGAGGGACAGAGCCTGCGCGTTGATGATATATTTCGTGTCCTCGGTGAGCGGGCAGTGCAGCGAGATTATATCCGAGCGTTGGAATATCTCCTCCCGGCTGACGTAGTTAATACCGCTGTTTTCCGCAGGGAACGGGTCGTTCGCGATGACCTCCATTCCGAAGCCTCGGCAGATATCAATGAACGCTCTGCCGATCTTTCCGGTGCCGATAACTCCGGCAGTCTTGCCGTGGAGGTCGAAGCCGATAAGTCCGTTAAGGCTGAAATTGAAGTCCCTTGTGCGGATATACGCTTTGTGAAGCTTACGGTTGAGCATCAGTATCATGCCCATTGCGTGTTCCGCTACCGCATAGGGAGAATACGCGGGAACTCTCACGACCTTCATCTTTCCCTGCGCTTCCTTCAGCGCAACGTTGTTGTAGCCGGCGCAGCGCATTGCGATCACCTCAACTCCGAGGTTCGCAAGGGTCTGCACCGTTTTTGCGCTTATATCGTCGTTCACGAAGGCGCAAACTGCGCGGCAGCCCTCGGCAAGCCTTGCGGATTCAGGGCGCAGGCGGCTTTCAAAGTACTCTATCTCAAAATTCTTGTTAAGCTTGTCAAA
Source organism: uncultured Clostridia bacterium (assembly GCA_945833805.1). Classification (GTDB taxonomy): domain Bacteria; phylum Bacillota; class Clostridia; order Oscillospirales; family Ruminococcaceae; genus CAG-115. The sequence continues at coordinate 19,809 of CAMAGG010000015.1, forward strand.
GTAGATACGGTCATACGGCTTGGTATCAAAGAATGCAATTTTTTCCATAGCTGTGCTCCTTATATAAAATATTGCAGCAATATTCTTGCCAGAATAAAGCGTATTATGCCGAAAGTTAAGAAATTTGTAAGAATTTTATCATGCTTTTTTTAAGAAAGACGTGTTATTATTTATTTGTCATAAAAAGGGGGGGGGGAATCAAATGGATAAACAGCGAGTACTGGTCGTTGACGATGACCGGGAGATAGTTTCCGCAATAATGCTTCTGCTGGAGCGGGAGGGGATAGAGGCGGTTCCGGCATATAACGGAAGACAGGCGGTGGAGCGTCTTAACGAGGGCGAGATACACCTGATAATCATTGACATTATGATGCCGGAGCTTGACGGTATCTCCGCAACTATAAAGATCCGCGCAGATCAGAATATCCCGGTGATAATGCTTTCGGCGAAAACCGAGGAAAGCGACAAGATACTGGGGCTTTCCGTGGGAGCAGACGATTATATTACAAAGCCGTTTTCACCTGCGGAGCTTGTCGCGAGGGTGAAGTCGCAGCTCCGCAGGTACATGACCCTCGGAGATTACGCAAACCGAAGCGGAAACAGCGATATAACCCTCGGAGGTCTTGTGCTGCACCGGGAGGAACGTCAGCTTGAAGCGGACGGAGAACCGGTGAAGCTCACTCCTAAGGAATACCGCATCGTAGAGCTCCTGATGTCAAATCCCGGCAGGGTGTTTTCCGCAGAGGAAATCTATGAAAGAGCATGGAATGAAGCGGCATATTCGGTTGAAAACACGATAATGGTGCATATCCGCAGAATTCGTGAAAAAATCGAGATAAATCCGAATGAGCCAAGATATTTAAAGGTGGTGTGGGGAATTGGATACAAAATGGAGAAAACTCAGCCGAAGCAGGGGATTTAAGGGGCTGTTGGTGCTGATAGTTATTGGAGCGGCTGCTGCGATAGGCGCGATCACCGGATATATGCCGGCAAGCCGGTATTTATCACAGGGATATGCGTGGGACGTTCTGTGTAACAGCGATTATGGATATTCTGATACATACGGAATGAAGATCATTGAATCGGCGTATAACGCACTCGTTTATATGAAGGAGGACAGCCTTGAATCATTATCAGATGATGGGCAGTACATCTGCGTAGAGGACTGTGACGGCGTAATCTTCTCAAATGATGTTGAACCGGAATATCTGTACAAGATCGACAGAGATGGAATATGTTCCGTTCACGGAGATCTGCCGAGATACTGTTATCGTTTCGGCTATCAGATCTATGGACAACTTGATAATGATGAAGTTATCTACGTTGGAATCTCTGAGCAGGATTATCGCAGCGAAGAAGAAAACTGGAACATTTCTCGGAACAATATGCTTATCATCTTGTTTTCGAGCATAGGTCTGCTTGCGGTCAGCATTGCCGCCGCAGTAATTCTTGGCAGGATTATCAGCGAGACCCCTGATGGCGAAAAGGTCTGGACGCGTTTTTTCGGGCTTCCATTCGAGTTATCTGCGGGGCTGTGGACAGTTCTTATATTCCTTGCGGCAATGGGGCTTTTTCAGTCGTACTCTTTGTCATTGAATACGGATTTCGGTTTTTCATTTACGTTTGGAAAAGTCTGGTATATGATATGGTGGGGATTCACTGCGGCGGGTATCGCGGCGGTGGCGCTGTACCTTGTTCTGAGTATTGCCGCAAGAGCCAAGAACCACAGACTTGCGAACGGTTTCCTGATATATGTGATAATAAGGCTGATCTGGCGGGGGATTCGCGCGGTCTGCCGTTTCTGCAAGGAGCTGTTCACCGGAGAGCTTTTCTCAGCCGACAGGGCTTCGCGGAAGCTTTTGCTTATAGACATTGTTTTTCTGGCGTCCAGTTTGATCCTTGGTAAATTGATGTTTTTTTTAACTAATAGTGTCGTAGGTCTTTGGCTGTGCGTGATACTATGGCTTTTAATTCTGGGGCTGTTTATTTGCGGAAGGTATAAACTGCTTTCGGACGAAGCAAAGCTGGAGCAGCAGATAAGGGAACTGAGCCGCGGAAATTACAGCTATCGCCCGCAGCTCAGCAAAAATTCCGCATATACGATAAGCTCCGATATACTCAGCCGCATTTCCGAGAAATACAGGCAAGGAATTGAGGAGAGCGTCAAAGCGGAGCGCATGAAGATAGAGCTTGTCACCAACGTTTCCCATGACCTCAAGACCCCGCTGACATCTATAATCAGCTATGCTGACCTTCTTTCAAAGGAACAGCTTCCTCCGCAGGCGGCGGAATATGTGGAGATACTGCAAAAGAAGTCCGAGCGGCTGAAGAACATAGTATCTGACGTATTCGAGCTTGCAAAGACCACCAGCGGAGAGATCACAGTCGAGCATAAAAGAATAGATCTGACGCGGCTTTCCAACCAGACCCTTGCGGAAATGGAGGACAAGATCACCGCTGCGGGATTTGTGATAAAAACCGATATCTGCGAGCCTCCAGTGGAGGTGATAAGCGACGGCAAGCGTCTGTATCGCGTCATTCAGAACCTGATGGACAACGCACTGAAATATTCTCTTGCGGGTACGAGAATTTATTACACGCTTCAGAAGACGGATAACGGTCAGGCGGTAATTACGATAAAGAATATATCCGCTTATGAGATGAATTTCACCAAAGAGGAAATTCTTGAGCGGTTTGCGAGGGGCGATAAATCCCGCACCACCGAAGGTTCAGGTCTTGGTCTTTCCATAGCGCAGGGCTTCACAATTGCCTGCGGAGGAGAATTTGATATCGACATTGACGGCGATATGTTCAAGGTGAAGCTGCTATTCCCGACAGCTCCTCCCGCTGAGGAAGTAAAGGCTGACGATATCAAGTCGCAGACGGTGACGGAAGATGAATAAACGAAGTCTGTTGTCCGAACGGCGCGGACTGGCTGTTTTCAGCGAAAAATCACTTATGATAGCGGCGGCTCTCGCTTCGCTGCTGCTCCAGATAATTTCGTTTTTCACCACATGGCAGGGCGCGGAGGCATATTTTTCCTCCGCGTTTCCGGCGGCACCGCTGCTGTTTGCTGCCGCGGTGCAGTCAGTGGTGTATTTCTCGGCAAATTCGATACGCAGAAAAGCCGGAGCAGGTAAGATAACCGCGCTTATAATGGCGCTGTGCTGCTCCAGCTATTTCTCGTTCGTGGGAATTTACAGCGCAGTAAATCCGCCGGAATTGTATCTCCAAAGGACATATAATGCGTATGCGGCGGAGCTTCATGCGGTCGCCGATGAGATAAATTCTGCGCAGGAGCTGAACAGCTCCGCCGACATAAACAGGGCGGTCAATGCCGTTATCAGCAGTTATTCGGAGCTTGAATCTGAGAAGAACGCGCTTGAACGGCTGTCAGAGCAGATTTCCGGAATTGAGGGAGAGGCTGCCTCCGGAATGACACCACCCTCCCGCTGGAATTACCCGACCTATGAGGACTACGCGGCGGCATATCAGGCTTATGCGGCGAGTATTTCACAGGGAAATTCCGACGATAAGCGGGTAAGGACTGCGGCGCTGCTTGCGGAGTACGGTTTTGAAAGTTCTTCTGATATTGCCCGGAGAGCCGCGGAGATCACCGCAGAGCAGTCGCTGATCGAGGGTACGCTTTCAGCGTCCGGCAGCGGGATCTATACAAAGGCTGAGCAGCTAAGAGCGGCAATGCTTGCGGGGGATAAAACGGCGTCGGAGGGCATATTCTCCCTGTACGAGCAGATCTCCGGCGTGCGGCTGGAATTTGCCGCAGATCAGCCGGAAATAATGACCGGGCTGCCGGAATATTCTGTTCTCGCAGAAAATAACGCTCCTGCGGCGGTTCGGGAAAGGATACTCGGCGCGGTTTCGTCGGCCTGCGATGTACTGAATAGCGCAGGAGCGGAGGTTTCCGCCGATAGTTTCCCGGTGGAGAACATCTACACTCTTCCGCTGAGAGCGGTGTTTGAGGATTTCAGCACCGATGCGGCGGTATCGCTTGCACTGGCGCTGCTTGTAGATCTGCTGTCGCTGGCGGCTGCTGTGATCTATGCCCGGAAAAAGAGCGTTCTTGAAGCGAAAACTACTGCTCAGGCAGCGGCTTCAGACGAGCGGTACTTCGAGCAGAATATCGCCAGCGCATTGCAGCTTGGGATCTATGCAGACGGCGGCGAATACTACGGGAAATGGGACGAAAAACAGCTGACCGAGCGGCTTGCCGGGTATGTGTGCAGTTTTTCGGCGGCTGATTTTGCGGCAGAGCAGGG
>CAMAGG010000016.1 GCA_945833805.1 uncultured Clostridia bacterium
AATTATCAATTCGGTGTATACTAATTGTGGGTGAAAGTGGTGAAGTTTTCACTAAAGTGGTGAAAGTGTTAATAAAAATCCACAGAAAAGAAACTTCTGCCTGCCCGAATAACATTTTCTTACAGGGGAAATATATTACAAAATCTACGGAAGATCCGTCCGAGGAGGGCGGGAGAGGCACATAATTCACAGGGGACTTTTGCTTTGGAAAGGGGGAATAGAGATGTACGGCGAGTTCGAGCATACCATAGACTCAAAGGGACGCATGAACTTTCCGGCAAAGCTCCGTGAAGAGCTGGGAGAGCATTTCTATATTTCCAAAACGATTGGTGAAGCGTGCCTGACAGTACACACAGAACAGAGCTGGAACGCCCTCAGAGAAAGTCTGAAAGGCAAGCCGCAGAAAGTTAGGCTGCCGATCGAGCGTTTCCTCTTCGGCGGCGCCTGCGAGGCGGAGCCGGACAAGCAGGGCAGAATTGCCATTGCGCCGGCGCTGAGAGCCTACGCGGGTCTTAATTCCGAGGTGGTTGTCGTTGGAATGGACGATCACGCGGAGATCTGGGACAAGGCTGCATACAAGGCTTACACAGACAGCATATCCACCGAGGATATTGCGGCGCTTGCCGAGGAGATTGGTATCTGATGGAGTTTTCACACATTTCTGTTCTGCTTAAAGAAACGGTTGACGGCGCGTTTTCAGACCCAAAGGGCGTTTACGCAGACCTCACCACTGGCGGCGGCGGTCACAGTCTTGAGCTTGCAAAGAGACTGGACGGCGGCAGGCTCATCTGCTTCGATCAGGACAGGGAGGCACTTGAAGCCGCTGGGGAGCGGTTAAAGGGCTATCCGGTCACATTTGTGAGAAGAAATTTCTGCGAGATAAAATCGGTGCTGGCGGAGCTTGGGATCGAAGCTCTGGACGGCATCATTGCCGATTTAGGGGTATCCTCGCATCAGCTTGACACGGCGGAGCGCGGTTTTTCGTTCCACAACGACGCGCCACTTGACATGAGAATGAGCGGAGAGGGACTTTCCGCACGGGACGTGGTGAACGAGTACGGCGAGGGGGAACTCGCCCGGATACTGTTCGACTACGGCGAAGAAAAATTCGGGAACAGGATCGCAAGAGGAATAGTTACAGCCCGGCTTTCCACCCCGATAGAAACAACCGGACAGCTTGCAGAGATAATAAAAGCCAGCGTTCCGGCGGCATACCGCAGGGAAAAGAATCCCTGCCGGAAAAGCTTTCAGGCGATACGGATAGAAGTCAATCATGAGCTGGACGTGCTGGACACGGCGCTGACAGACGGATTTGAAGCGCTGAAGGTCGGCGGCAGAATGTCGGTCATCACATTCCATTCGCTTGAGGACAGAATCGTAAAGAACCGCTTCAAGGAGTTCTGCACCGGGTGTATCTGCCCGCCGGAATTCCCGGTATGCGTGTGCGGCAGAAAGCCGATGGGAGAGCTTGCTGTGAAAAAGCCGATAACGGCGGGGGCGCAGGAGCTTGAAAACAATCCGCGCAGCCGCAGCGCTAAGCTCAGGATAATAGAGAAGATCCGCAGCAGCCCGCTGGAGGATCAAGGCGAATAAAGCAAAGGAACGGAGCACAAAGGAGGGTGAGCTGATGCTTCCCGAAATCGACAGGACAAACCTTGCCTATGATCTTTCCCTTTATGAAAACACCGCCCGCAGACAGCAGGAGGAAAGAGAAAAGGACAGAGAGCGCAGGTCGAGGGAAATAAAGATGAAAAAGCACTCTGTATCCCGGAGCGGCTCAAAGCTCAAGCTTGTGCTGTGCGCTGCGGGGATCTTTGGTGCGCTGTGGGCTGTGAACGTCCAGAACACAAAGGTGGACGATATCGCGCGCATGGTTGATGATCAGAAGATACTGCTTGCCGAGGCGCAGGACGAAAATTCCCTGCTCCAGAGCAGGCTTGACAGCAAGGCTAATATCGGATATATCGAGGAATACGCAACCAATGAGCTTGGCATGGCAAAGGTGACCAATTCCCAGATAAAATATCTTGATGTGAACACCGAAAGCCTCATCGAGGTAAGTCCGGAGGGCGACGGAAGCATTTTCAGCGCCATTGCGGACTGGTTCGGGGATTTGCTGGAATACATTGGTTTCTGATGGCATAATATAGAGGTGAGCGGACTTGCTGTCTGCGCCCTATACTCTGCCGGCAACGGATTTTTTGAGCAAGGTCGGCTTTCAATGCGCTGTACAGCGTGTCTGTGCAGACATGATAATCCGGCTTTGTTTTTTCTTTTGGAGGATATAGTTGCTATGAAATTTAAAAAAGTAGTAGGAAAAATTGGTCAGGGGCTTCTTGACTGGGAAGAACGCAGCGCTGAAAAGCCCCGAATGCTGAACGCCAGCACAAAGCAGCTTATAGTACTCGGAATTATCGTGGCATTTTCAGTGTATGTCGGAGCGTTCCTGCTGAAATATTCGAAACTTGACGGTGATAAATGGCGTATGCTCGCCACTGATCAGCAGCAGTCCGAGGTGGTAATAAAAGCTAACCGCGGCTCTATCTATGACGCAAACGGCACGGTTCTTGCGCAAAGCTCTACCGTGTGGGATATAACGATATCGCCGCATAATATTGAGAACGCGAATACAAAGGCAAAGGAAGCGTATGCAAAGGAGTCTGCTAAGCTCATTGAAAAGGGGGAAACCCCGGAGCCGTATGTAGAGCGGGCAGAGCTTATCGCAAAGGGACTTTCTGAGATACTCGGCGCGGATTATGACAAGATAAAGACCGCCTGCTCCGACTATGACAACCAATATTACATAGTACAGCGAAAGGTGGAGAAGCCGGAGGCAAACGAGGTCACCGCTTTCATGAATGAAAACGGTCTGAACTCCGATGATATCTACCTCTGGCCTACATCAAAGCGGTACTACCCCAACGGCTCGCTTGCCTCCAATATTATAGGCTTCACAAACTTTGACGGCGACGGCGTTTATGGTCTGGAAGCGTATTATGATGATTATCTCAGCGGCACTGACGGAAAGGCGGTTTATGCTGTCGCGGCTGACGGACGTGAGCTTCAGAACTCCAGCGACGCTTATTATTCCGCAGTGGACGGATATGACCTTGTGCTGACTCTGGACGAGGTTTTGCAGCACTACCTTGAGAAGAATCTTGAGCTGTGCGTTTCGCAGCATCAGGTAATAAACCGCGCCTGCGGAATTATCATGAACTGCAACACCGGGGCTGTGCTTGCAATGGCTACTGCTCCCAGCTTTGATCTCAACAGCCCCTCGGAGCTGAAAAGCAGCTATGACCTCCAGCTTCTTGAAGAAATGAAAGCGGCGGGGGCGACCGAGGAGGAACTTGACGAAAAGGAAGCCGCCCTGCGCGAGCAGCAATGGAAGAACAAGGCGATAACCGAGCTGTACTATCCCGGTTCGGTATTCAAGACCGTGACCTGTGCCAGCGCCCTTGAAGAAAAGGTGGTTTCCAAGGAATCCACATTCGTCTGCAACCGTGTTGAGGTGGTTGCGGGAACTCCAATCAAGTGCTGGGCAACCTACGCCCACGGTACACTGACATTACAGGAGGCTGTCACCAAGTCCTGCAACCCCTGCTTTATCCAGATAGGTCAGCGGCTGGGCGCAGATAAATTCTGCGATTATTTCGAGGCGTTCGGATTTACCGAGCCTACCGGAATTGACCTGCCCGGCGAGTCGGGAAGCTTATATGTTCCCCGGTCGAGAATGGGACTGGTGGAGCTTGCTTCCTCAAGCTTCGGTCAGACCAACAAGGTGACTCCGCTGCAAATGACCACTGCGCTCTGCGCTATCGTAAACGGAGGTTATCTGGTAACTCCCCACGTTGTGGATAAGATACTTGACGCAGACGGAAACGTGGTAAAGACCATTGAAACCCAGATAAAGCGGCAGGTCATCTCGGAGGAAACCTCGGCGCAGATGCGTGAGATACTGGAAACAGTCGTAAACACCAACGGCGGCAGCAACGCATATATCAACGGCTACCGTATCGGAGGAAAATCCGGTACGACCGAGAAAATTGATGAGTACAACGAACATCTTGCTGCTACCGGTGAGGATAAGATGACATTCGTCCCGTCCTTTGCGGCATTCGCTCCGGCGGACGATCCGCAGATAGTTATGCTGGTAATGGCGGATACTCCTACCGGAACTCAGTATTACGGAAGCGCTGTTGCGGCTCCGGTAGTTTCTGCGGTTCTGAAAGAGGGACTCCCGCACCTCGGCATCTATCCCACCTACACAGCGGAGGAGCTTGCAAAAATGGACGCGGCTGTGCCGTATGTTTTAGGTCTTGAGCCGCAGCGTGCAGAAGCGAAGCTGTTTGCAGAGGGCTTTGAGGTGCGCTATGTCGGAGATACCTCAAGCGGCGCGACAGTAACTACCCAGATCCCCGCCTCCGGCAGCAGCATACCTAAAGGCTCGACGGTGGTGCTGTATATAGGCAATGACGTGGAGCTTGAATCCGGCATAATACCAGACGTAACAAACATGACGGTTTCTCAGGCGAATGAGGCGATAGTGAACGCGGGCTTCAACATCAAGATATCCGGCGGCGCGGCTGATAATGCGGACGCAGTCGCAGTGGCACAGTATCCCCTCGGCGGAACAGACGCTTATAAGGGAAATGTGGTCGAGGTAACGTTCCAGGTCAACAGTTATTCAGATTAACACAGGGCGGTGAGGTCATGAATTTGGAGCAGCTTTTTGACGGCATTGAGCAAGTGCCGGAGAATATCAGAACAAGAGAGGTTCTTGGCGTGACCTCGGACAGCCGTGAAGTACAGCCGGGCTTTGTGTTCGTGTGCATAAAGGGCAATTCCTTTGACGGACACAGCGCGGCGGCTCAAATGTTGAATAAAGGCGCCTGTGCGGTGGTGACAGAGCGCAGGCTGGGGCTTGACTGGGAAATACTCGTGCAGGATTCCCGGCGGCTGTACCCGGAGATATTGTCGGCATTCTATGGCAGACCCACCCGGAGGATCACCCTCGGAGCGGTGACAGGAACGAACGGAAAAACCACCACGGTGAACCTGTGTGCGCAGATAACAAGAGCATTGGGAAGGCAGACCGGAGTTATCGGAACAGTTGGCTGCGACACCGGAAAGGGGCTGGAATATTCTCATGACGGACCTCCCACCACCCCGGAACCCCGCAGATTGTATCAGCTTTTCCGGGAAATGGCGGATATCGGCACGGAATACTGTTTCCTTGAAGCAAGCTCACAGGCTCTGGCGCAGCACAGATTTGCGGCGGAGCGGTTCAGAGCGGGAGCGTTCACAAATCTTACGCAGGATCATCTTGACTACCACGGCACGATGGAGGAATACTATAAGGCAAAGAGAATGCTTATGGATATGTCCGACACCGCGGTTATTAATATTGACGACGAATACGGCAGGAAAACGCTTGAATACTGCCACAGCAGAGGGATCCCGGCGGTCAGCACAAGCGTATATGGCGAAGCGGATTTCTATGCGGAGTTCATAAAGCTAAGACCGGACGGCGCGGAATTTTTGCTGACCTGTCCGTACAAGGAGAAAAGCTGGGTCGCAAAGATCCCCCTTACAGGGCTGTATAACGTGAGCAATGCTGTTCAGGCGGCGGTAATGGTGTACTTCATGGGATTTTCTATGGAGGACGTGCTGGCGGCTCTGGAGAAAAGCCCCGGAGTTAGCGGCAGGCTTGAAACAGTGTATCAGGGTGGATTTACGGTCATACGGGATTACGCCCACACCGAGGACGGGCTTGACAAGCTGCTGTCCACGCTGAAGCCGCTGACAAAGGGCAGGCTGATAGTACTGTTCGGCGCAGCGGGGGAGCGTGACGCAGGAAAGCGCCCTGCAATGGGCAGAGCGGCGGCGAAGTGGGGGGATCTCCTTATCATCACCACCGACAGCCCCCGTCATGAGCCGCCTCAGCAGACAATAGACGATGTTAAGGCGGGAGTCCCCGCGGGAGTAGAGTACGAGGAATTCATTGACCGCCGGGCGGCTATCTTCCGGGCTTTGGATCTGGCGCAGCCGGGGGATATGGTAGCGCTGTGCGGCAAGGGTCACGAGGACTATCAGGCGATAGGCGACGAATACCTGCCCTTTGATGAGCGGGAGATAGTCGGCGAGTGGCTGAAAATACACAATATATAAGGCGGTGCGAGAATGTTTACTGCAAAAGAGATAGCGGAGGTCACCGGCGGGCGGCTTATCGGCGGAGATACGGCGATAGGCGGGGTTTCCACCGACACCCGGACGATAGAAAAGGGAATGCTGTTCGTTGCCGTAAAGGGCGAGAGCTTTGACGGGAACGATTTTATTGACGCAGCCGCCGAAAAGGGCGCGGCTGCCGCAGTTTCCGACCGGGAAAGCGGCGCGGAAAGCCATAATATCCCGGTAATTCTGGTACAGGACAGCCGGGCGGCGCAGCTTGCTCTGGCGCATTATCACCGGAGCAAATTCCCGCTGAAGCTGGTGGGAGTTACCGGCAGCGTGGGGAAGACCTCCACAAAGGACATGGTTTACGCGGTGCTTTCCGGCAAATTCAACACCCTGCGCACCGAGGGAAACTTCAACAACGACATCGGACTTCCCCGGACTTTGTTCCGGCTGAATGAGGAGTACGGCGCCGCGGTCATTGAAATGGGAATGTCAGACCTTGGGGAGATAAGCGTGCTTTCAAAGGCAGCGGCTCCGGATATCTGCATTATCACGAATATCGGCTGGTGTCACATTGAAAATCTCAAGACCAGAGAGAATATCCTGCGTGCAAAGCTGGAGATACTGGACGGCGCGTCGGAAAGCGCTCCGCTGATAATTAACGGAGATGACGAGTACCTTAAGGCTGTATCAATTCCCGGCAGACGCATCGTGAAATATGGTATGTCCGAGGGCTGCGATGTCCGTGGGGAGGATATCACCCGGACGACCGAGGGCAGCGCATTCACTCTGGTATATCAAGGCAGGAAATACAGCGCGAAACTTCCGGTGGTGGGAGATCATCACGTTATGAACGCTCTTGCAGCATTCGCGGCGGGAATTGAAGCGGGCATGACCCCGGAGGAGATAATCCCGGCATTCATGCGGTATGAAGCCTCCGGAATGCGGCAGAGGATCGAGAAGCGGGGCGAAGTTACGGTAATTCTGGACTGCTACAACGCAAGCCCGACTTCCATGGAGTCCTCCCTGTCAGTGCTTGGAGGAATGGACTGCTCCGGCAGGAAAATAGCAGTCCTCGGCGATATGCTGGAATTAGGCGAGATGTCGGCGCAGCTCCACGCCGGAGTGGCTGAATACATCGTGAAAAACGCGGACTGCGCGTTCCTGTACGGCGGAGAAATGGCTCACTGCCGGGACAGACTGACGGCGCAGGGCTTCGAGGTTCATTATTCTCAGGATAAGTCGGCGCTCACGGAGGAGCTGGCGAATTACCTCAGACCCGGCGATACGGTGCTGTTCAAGGGAAGCCGGGGAATGCGCATGGAGGAGATCGCCGAAAAGGTGAAATAAATAATCGTTTGTAGTATTTTGATAATAAAAGACTCTCTGGGTTATCGCCAGCCAGAAAAAGGGGAAACAATATGGAAACTTGGATAAGCGTCTTTGCTGCTGCGGCAGCCTTCGGAATAACATGGCTTGCGGGGGTGTGGTTCATACCGTTCCTGCATAATCTGAAATACGGTCAGACGATACTTGACATAGGCCCGAAATGGCACAAGGCGAAGAAGCAGGGAACTCCCACTATGGGCGGTATTATGTTCATTATCGCGGTGTGCCTGTGCTTTGCCTGTGGAATGATACTGTTCCAGCCGCTTGCCGGGAAGAATTTCGCCGGCGAGGACAAACAGGAGATGATCCGGGCGCTTTCCGGGCTTATCATGGCGGTTATGTTCGGCTTTATGGGCTTCCTTGACGACTTCATCAAGGTGAAGAAGAAGCACAACGAGGGTCTGACGGTAATGCAGAAGATCGTGATACAGGTGCTTGTCATCGCCGCGTATTTCGCAACTCTTTATCTCAGCGGAGTTACCCGCACGGCTATCCAGTTCCCGTGGGGCTGGGAGCTTGATCTGGGACTTCTGTACTACCCGATAATGGGCGTAATTATTCTGTATCTTGTCAACGCAGTGAACCTCACTGACGGAATTGACGGTCTTTGTTCCAGTGTGACGGTGGTATATATGGCGGCATTCGCCTGCATTTCCGGAATACTTGGAATGTTCTGTGAGGGGCTGCTGGCGCTGTGCGTGGCTGGGGGCTGTATCGGCTTCCTGATGTGGAATTTCCCTCCGGCAAAGGTATTCATGGGGGACACAGGCTCGATGTTCCTCGGAGGCGTAGTGTGCGCGCTGGGAGTAGGCTGCGGGGCAGAGTTCCTCATGCTTGTGGCTGCGCTGGTGTACATCTGCGAGGCGCTTTCAGTGGTGATTCAGGTGACGGTGTTCAAGATCACAAAGAAGATCTATCATACAAAAGAGGGCAAGCGGCTGTTCAAGATGACGCCTATTCATCATCATTTTGAGCTGAGCGGCTGGAGCGAGGTAAAGATAGACGTTGTATTCTCGTCAGTCGCTGTGGTGCTTGGCGCAGGCGCAGTCTTTATGGCGATAGGTATGTTTGGCAGATAAATTCGGAGGTGCGTATGGCGGCAGAGTCAAGAACGGAGCGGGGAAATACTCCTCAGACCGCGAACAAGAAGGCGGCAGCTCCCGTTAAGAAAAAGGAAAAAGACCCGCACAAGGTCGGTCCGTTCTATTTCGGCGGCGCGATAGATATGCCTATGCTGGTCATTACAATTGTACTGCTGGTGCTTGGGATAACGGCGATGTTTTCGGCTAGCCATGCGCTGTCCTACCGTGACAACGAGGGCGACTCGTTCCAGTATGCGACGAAGCAGGTGACCTTTGCGGTGGCGGGTCTGGTGGCTATGTTCTTTATAAGCTTCATGGATTACCGCATACTCATGCACGAGTGGCACCCCAAGATTTTCGGAAAGGTGCGCAATGTTTCTTTTGCACATATCCTGCTTGTCGCTTCGCTGCTGCTGACTGCGGCGGTAATACCTTTCGGCGTAAGCAATATCGAGGGCGGCCCTGTCCGCTGGCTCCCTGTGCCGGGAATAGGTACATTTCAGCCGTCGGACGTATTAAAGCTCGGACTTATCATCTACCTTGCATATTACATCACGACGAATTACCGCAAAATGCGGCATTTCACCGTTGGCTTTGTTAAGCCCGGAATACTGTTTGTGGTGATAGTCGTTCTGCTCATGAAGCAGCCTCACCTTTCCTGCGTTATGATCATGGCGGCGATATTAGGCTGTATGCTTATCGTTGGCGGAGTAAATATGCGGCACCTGCTGATCGTCGGAGTTGTCGGAGTGGGACTTATCGCAGCGGTAGTAATGCTTTCCGACTTCACCTATTTCAAGGAAAGATTTATCACCGATCCGCTTGCTGATCCCGGCGATACTACATATCAGACCTATCAGGCAATTCTTGCGATCGGCTCCGGAGGACTCTGGGGCAAGGGCTTTGATAATTCCACTCAGAAATACTATTATCTGCCGGAGGCGCAGAACGACTTCGTTTACGCAGTCTGGTGCGAGGAATTCGGCTTTATCGGCGGCGTCCTGGTAATACTACTGTTTCTTATCTTCGTGTTCAGAGGATTTTATATCGGCAGAAAGTCGGACGACCGATTCGGTCTTATGCTTGCCACAGGAATAACTGTTCAGGTCGGAGTTCAGGCGCTGTTCAACATCGGTGTAAACGTCTGCGCACTGCCGAATACCGGTATCTCGATGCCGTTCTTCAGCTACGGCGGCACGGCGCTGTTCATGCTGCTGTGTGAGGTGGGTCTGCTGCTGTCGATATCCCGGCGGGCGAACCTGAATTAAGAAGATAATCAAAGTATACAAAACAGGAGGTCAAACTCAAAATGAAAGCCATCTTTGCCGCCGGCGGCACAGCCGGTCATATAAACCCCGCGCTTGCTATCGCAGACAAGCTCAAATCAGTATTCCCGGACGCGGAGATACTGTTCATCGGAACTCCGCAGGGCATGGAGGCACGGCTTGTCACAAAGGCGGGGTATAACTTCACCCCGGTGGAAATGGCGGGATTTCAGCGCAAATTGTCGGTTCAGAACATCGCCCGCAACGCAAAGGCGATGTATCTCTATTTCTATGCGGCAAAGCGCGCAGTTCGCAAGATCCTCAGGGAATTCCAGCCGGATATCGTGATAGGAACCGGAGGCTATGTCACTGGAACTGTCCTCGGTCAGGCGGCGGCAATGGGAATAAAGACCGTTACCCATGAGAGCAATTCTTACCCCGGAATGGCGACAAAAATGCTTGCGAAAAAAGCCGATAAGATACTTCTTGCGACTTCTGACGCAGAGAAGTACCTAAGCAGCACAGAACACTGCGTTGTAACAGGCAATCCCCTGCGCTCCAACATTGAGATAGAGGAACGCTCCGCAGCCAGAAAGCGGCTGGGGCTTCCCGACCAGTTCACGATACTCTCTTTCGGCGGCAGCCTCGGCGCAAACCGCATTACTGAAGCAGTCGCGGAGCTTATTGCATGGGAAAACAAGACCGGCGGCATTAACCATATCCATTCCTACGGCGGCAAGGGAAAGGAGCTGTTCTACTCCGCGCTGGAGCAGAGCGGCGCAAAGGAGGACAAATCGAAGCACATTTTCCGGGAATACATCGACAATATGTACACCTGTATGTGTGCGGCAGATCTTATAATTTCCCGCGCCGGAGCCATGACTATCACCGAGCTTATGGCGATAGGCAGACCTGCGGTGCTTGTTCCCTACCCGAACGCTGCGGAGAACCACCAGTACTATAATGCGCTGACACTCAGCAACGCTCACGCGGCAATTCTTATAGAGGACAAGGATCTGACAAAGGCAAGGCTTGTGGAGGAGGTTTCCGCGCTTTACAATGACCGGGGACGTCTTGAGCTCATGGAGGAGAATTCCAAGCGTTCCGCAAAGAATGACGCTGCGGACAGGATACTGGGTGAGATAATCGACCTGCTGGGAGAGGATAAGTTCACTAAATAAACTGCTCTGCCTGTCACAAAAAAAATCCTCCGGCATACTATGGAACATAGTAATGCAGGAGGAGATGATATTATGGGCAACAGTCAGAAGCTTGTGATAAACGGCGGACGGCGGCTGGAGGGAGAACTTCAGGTCCACGGCGCCAAGAACAGCGCGCTGCCGCTGCTGGCGGCTTCGGTTCTGGCACATGGCGAATGCGTATTCCACAACTGTCCCATGCTGACGGACGTTGACGCGGCATGCCGGATACTGTCCTATCTTGGGTGCAGATGCAGCAGGAGCGGGGACACTGTCTGCGTGGACGCGGCAAATGTTTGTGGGAATGAGATCCCGGACTCGCTTATGCGGGAAATGCGTTCGTCTATCGTATTTCTTGGCGCAGTTCTGGGACGTACCCGCCGCTGCCGCCTGACCTTTCCGGGAGGCTGCGAGCTAGGAGCGCGCCCTATCGACCTGCACATTGCCGCGCTCCGGGAAATGGGCGCAGTGATCCACGAGGAGCACGGCTGGCTTGAATGCACAGCTCCGTCGGGGCTTCGCGGAGCGAGGATATCACTATCATTCCCCTCAGTGGGGGCTACGGAGAACATAATGCTTGCGGCTTCTGCTGCGGAGGGAACTACCGAGATACAGAACGCGGCGAGAGAGCCGGAAATAATCGACCTTGCGGACTTCCTCAACAAATGCGGTGCGAAGATAAGCGGCGCAGGCGGCAGCACTATTGTGATCGAAGGAGTAAAGCGTCTTGAACCCACAGAGCACAGTGTAATTCCGGACAGAATAGTGACCGGGACATATCTCTGCTGCGCGGCGATAACTAAGGGCGAGCTTATTCTCACCCGCTGTGAGCCGGCGCATATCATGGGATTTCTCCCGGTTCTGGAGGCAATGGGCTGCCGGATATATCCATACGGCGGCGGGAAGCTGTACATAAACTGCACCCGCAGGCTGACAGCTCCACCGACAATACGCACTATGCCTTATCCCGGATTTCCTACGGATATTCAGGCGCTGTTCACCGCTTTGTGCGCGACTGCGGAGGGAACTTCCGTGTTCGTGGAAACTATCTTTGAGAATCGCTACCGCCATGTCCCGGAGCTGATACGTCTTGGAGCTTCGATCAAGGTCGAGGGCAGAGTTGCGGTGGTTCAGGGAGTTCCACGGCTTTCCGGCGCGAAATTGTGCGCGGGTGAGCTTCGAGGCGGAGCGGCGCTTGTTACTGCGGCGCTTGCGGCAGAGGGAACAAGCGAGATCACCGGAGTGGGCTATATCGACCGCGGATATGAGAGCGTTGAAAAGGCTTTGCGGTCAGTCGGCGCGGATATTTCAAGAATGGGATAACATAATACAAGGGATAAGCTGATTAAAGCGAAGCGTAACAAAATCAGCCGCGTGAGTATGCGCGTTTGAACGGGGCGATTTTGTTTTAATCAGCGTCTCCCAAGAAAAGGAGCGCAGTAAATGGGCAGTAAAAAGAAGCAGAAACGCAGCAAAAAAAGACCGATAAACAATCAGCGCCCGGCGGCGGAAGGAAGAACTCCTGTTCAGAATAGCCGAAGCGATCCTGCTGGAGCGCGTCCTAAGCAGACCACTGTGCAGAAAAGACCTCAGCAGAGCGCGGAGCAGCGGCGCAGGACAAACCGCGCCTATAATCAGGCGACGGTTCACCGGAATGTCAAGGGAAGAAAGCGCGGCAGCCGCGGCAGAAACTACATAATGTACTATATTCTTGGCGCGGTCATCGTTGTTATTGTTCTGATTATTCTGGCGAACACAGTGCTGTTCAACTGCTCATCTATCGAGGTCGAGGGCAATTCCCGCTATACCGCCGAGCAGATAATCGCTCCCTCCGGTCTTGAGGAGGGTCAGAATCTGCTTCATATCGACACGGAAAACGCGGAGGAGCGGATCTCGGCTGCTCTCACTTATATAGATATGACGGAGGTTAAGCGGGTATTCCCGACAAAAATAAAAATCACCGTCAAGGAGGCTGAAAAGTGGTTTCAGGTCAGCCAGAACGGAGTCACCGCTTGTGTTTCCCGTATGGGCAGGATCATTGAGCTTGGCAGCGACAGCAGCCTGCCTATGGTCGTGGGCTTTGATCCGGTGGAACTTACAGCAGGAAAGACGCTTGCTTCCACCGACAGCGGAAAGACCTCTATACCGGCTCTGATCCTTGAAAAAGCGGAGCAGTACGGCATTGAGAAGGTCACTCAGATCGACGTTACAGACCGCTTTGATATCACCATTGACTGCGGAGATAATATCACGCTTCAGCTTGGAGGAATTTCCGACATAGACAGCAAATTCGCCGTTGCGAAAAGCACTATCCAAGAAGAAAAGGCGAATGTCCTCATCAATCTGCACACTCCGTCAACGATATTTGCCCGGGATAAGGTGAACGAACAGGCGCAGCAGACTCTTCCCGACCTCGGAAGCTCTGAAGAACCGGATCCGGAAGAAAGTCAGGAAGCAGTTTAAGATGAATGTCACAAACCTGCGGAAGCTGACAAAGAATAATTTGTCAAAATATTTTTAAAAAAACAGTTGCATTTATTTTGGGTATCTGTTATAATAAAAAGTAGTTATGTATTCATGCGAACAGAAGTCATAAAAAACATGGAGGGTAAACAGTATGGCATTTGAAATAGATAATCACGACGACGAGTTTGTGATGGACGACGATTTTGAGGATCAGACCAAAATAATGGTCATCGGAGTCGGCGGCGGCGGCGGAAACGCAGTCAGCCACATGGTCGAGGGCAATATGACCGGTATCGACTATGTTGTTGCGAATACTGATGTAAAGGCTCTGCGCTCTAAGGACGGCAGCAGAATGCGTCGTATCCAGATAGGCAAGAAGCGTACCAAGGGACAGGGCGCAGGCAACAAACCGTCAGTCGGACAGGAGTCAGCAGAGGAGAACCGCGACGAACTGAAGGCGGTAATGGAAGACGAGTCCATGGTGTTCATCGCTGCCGGAATGGGCGGCGGCACCGGTACCGGAGCTGCTCCCGTGGTCGCTTCCATAGCCAAGGAACTGGGCAAGCTCACTGTCGGCGTGGTTACAAAGCCGTTTGCTTTCGAGGGTCAGGCAAAGATGAATCAGGCTCTCAAGGGAATTGCGGAGATGAGGAAGTATGTTGACTCTCTTATCGTTATCCCTAACGAAAAGGTAAAGGAAATTTCTACCTCCAAGCTCAGCATGATCGACGCATTCAAGGCGGTGGACAGCGTTCTGTTCAAGGCGGTAAAGGGTATTTCCGACCTTGTAAAGGGCGTAGGCTTCATCAGCGTTGACTTCGCCGACGTTACAATGGCTCTCAAGGATTCCGGAATCGCTCACATGGCTATCGGTCAGGGCAAGGGCGACAACAAGAACGAGGAAGCTCTGGATCAAGTGCTCCACAGCCCGCTTCTGGAAACCTCCATTATGGGTGCGCGCAGGCTGCTCATCAATATCAGCATTCCTATGTCCACCTCCGCAGACGAGGTTGACGGTATCGCAAGCGAGATCACTAAGAACGCTGCTCCTGACGCGGAGATCAAAATGGGTATGCAGTTTGATGAATCCCTTGCAGATGACGAGGTATCCGTTATCGTTATCGCGACCGACTTCATCTCCGAGGAGGAGATGGGCGAAAGTCCGGTTCAGACCGCAGCTCCTGCGGCAGACGGCAGCTTTACAATGCCTGTCAGCAACTTTGACGGCGGCGAAGCAGATATTGATAAGCTTATCAATATCCTTAACAGCTCCAAGTAATTCACCGTATTAATCAAAAAAGCCGGAAATCCGCGTCATATTGGCGTGGGTTTCTGTTGTTATTGTGAATACTTGCAGATAGTCCAACAAAACGCTCTGGGTATAATTAAAATTTGTGAAAGCTTATAAAGTTGTTAAAAACACTTGCATTTTTCTTGGATTTGTTATACAATAACTATATGTTGCAAAATATAATTTTGCATTTGTATATATTTTTGTGGGGGGGATTAACAGATGTTTCCTAAGATGAGAAAAGCAATTTGCGGATTGTGCGCTGTGTTAGTTATGGCAGCCGCTTCTGTAACAGCGTTTGCTGATTACACATATCAGCTCGACGGTGAGCTTTGCGACGAGATAAATTCTGATTATAAGGACATTAATGGCGCAGAGGGTACATTTGAAACTGAATTCGGCGACAGCACACAGGAAAAGTATCTCTCGCTGAGATTTAAGCTGTTTAACGAGTATCTTGACGCTGATTACTGGAATAACGCCAATGTGACTGTATCAGTCGATGTCAAGCTGGAAACGCAGGGCTCCAATGTTATCGGCTGTATGCCGGGCTTCAATTCCAAGTGGGGCTGGATAAATCCGTCTGATTACACTCCGCTTAAATACGGCGAGTGGGTAACAATATCGGAAAAAGGTTCTCATTTCTATGAGAAGTATTCCGAGGCAGAGCCTGCATATATCCTTCTTCAGGTGAGAACCAACTGGGGCGCAGAGGCGCAGGGAAATGTCAAGATATCGGTGCGTAATTTCAGGATCACCGACGGCACCGGAGAAGCTGTTGTCCAGCCGGAGGACAGCTCTGTAACAGAATCGGACGATCAGCCTGCTTCAACCGCTGATACGGTGGAGGATTCTGATCCGGCAGTGACCGACAACTCTGATCCGGCTGTGTCCGACAACTCTGATCCGGAAGTTACCTCTGAAAACAGTGGAACAGAAACTCCTGAGCCTGAAAAGACGACTGCGGCAACTTCTGCTACGACTATCCGTACCGCAGCGACCGTTGCCACATCTTCCGCGATCAATTACAGCGAGCTTTACGCAGAGCCGGAGTCACCTGTTATGATGATCATAATCATCATAGGCGTAGCTGTTGTTATTATTGTCGGAGCGATCATTGGCTACATGATTTACAGAAAGAAGAAATACTACTGATATTTTCGTTGGACTATTAATATTCTCTGGAGGGAAGTATGGACAAGACGGGCGCTAAAAAGGGCAGCTTCATGGATTCACTTGTAGCACTGTTCAAGAATGTCTGGCTCAAGCGGGGCGTGGCTTTGCTCTGCTGGGGCTATACCGGATTTCTGGTGTGGGTCGCATGGCTCAACTTTGCATACTACCTTGAGTTTGAGAACTCAACTCCGCTCTTTGTACTGTATGTCTTTGTGAATATTGCCGCACTTGGACTGCTGATCTATACCCGCAGGCAGGTAATTACACATATTAATGTTCTGGTGCTTCCGCCGATAGTTTTCGCGACATTCCTGCTTGCGTTCGGAAACTGGTATATGATACTGCCTCCGTTCTGCGTGCTTGTGGCGATGTTCTTTATTTGTACGGCAAACGAAACGCTGAAAACCGTGCTTGGCACAATGTACCTGCTGATGTATGTCGTCGGCGGAGCAGCTTATATCACAATAACGCTGCTCATGGGAAGAATGACCCCCACCGGAGTTGACCTTACACTGCGTGACAGCAGTTATGAGATAATGTCCTCGGACGAGAACTACCGTATCGTCCGTTATGTTGACAAGCCCACCGGTGAGCGCCGTACTGCAAGCTACTACGTTGAGGACGTCACAGAGGATATAGATATCCCATTCGGAATCGCGAAAAAAGTTCTCGGAAGCGGCTGGGTAGTTACCACAAAGTATACCAGCAGGACTGACAGCCCGGTTTCATGGGTGGTCCGGACGGTTGACGGCGAAAAGGTCGAAATGCTAAGCGTTGAGGGAAGCATTAAGGAAAATCCGTATCTTGCAGAGGGAACAACGGCTGTGGCTGAAGACGAAGATGGATCCTCAGTACAGTCGTCCCGCGCACAATCCTCGAATACCTCTGAAACTGCCGAAGACAGCGCAGAATGATGTAAAAGGAGAGTTAAATTGGAAAGAGTTCTCAATTTAGCAGGGAAAAACTCAAGCGAGGTATTTCAGCTACGCTATCCGTTTTCGCTGCTTTCCTTCTGCGACTACGACCTGTCGTATTTTGCCGAGAACGCGATCGCCGTATGTGATGAGGCGCTGCGTTCCGGTGAGCTTGACTTCGACAGGGTGACAGACCTGCGGAACTCGCTGAAAAATATGCACGTCTACATAGAGCACAATATGCGCACGGTTTATGAAAAAATCGTGCTGGACTGCTGGATAGACTATGTATGCCGCCGCGATAATATCGGCACGGCGGCGCTGTGGAACAGGTTTATCGACTGCAAGACTTCCTTTGAAAAGGCGGTCTTTGTCAGGCTGTGCGAATATCGCTATAACAAGGGCATAAACGAGTGGCTGAACCTTGTCCGGGTGCAGGATTATGCAAAGAACAAGGTTTATTTCCTGTTTTCCCGAGAGCTTTCCGGCGTAGAGGAAGCAAATGCCCGGCGGAATTACTTTGACCTTATGTTCAGCGTCACTGCGCGGGAGCTTGGCTGCCGCCTTGAGGATCTGGGCGTAACTCAGGTGTTTTCTGTCGGCAGGCTTCCCTCTGCGCCTTTTATGTATCCTAATATTTCCAAAGATATCATGAAAAATCTGCTGGCGGATTTCGACTATTCGGACGATTATTCGGACATAGGCTCTTATGAAGCCCTCTCAGACCAGATCGCTATGGACGCTTTTTCGCACATGAAAGCCGGTCTGGCGCAGGAGATAGGCAGCTACAATATGTCCCGCTCCGCAATGGAGCACGCTCCGGTCAAGATCTATATGCCCTGCGGACTTAAAGCAGTGGTGGATCTTGAGATCGATGCGCTGCTTGAGAGCGGAGGCTGGCTCGCAAGATGCAAGAGATGCGGACGGTATTACGTCCGGGACAGCGAATACACCTCGGAATACTGTTCCCTGCCGAATCCCGGTGGGCATACCTGCCTTGAACTTTACGAGATGGAGCACCCACGCAGCCGGGTAACTCCGGAGCTGGAGCGCCAGTGCGACGAGATCACCGATGAAATGTACAGCCGGGTCACGGCGGGAACGCTGAGTCTGAAGGAATACGAGAGCTGGAAGCTATACCTTGAAGCAATGAAGGAAAAGGTGAACAACGGAGAGATCCAGACGGAGGATCTGACCTCTTTCATTTCTTACTCTAAATCAATGGACATTTCCCGTAGCAACCCGGTGGTCGAGGTTCGCAAGAAAGAGCCTCAGCGCCCACAGGAGCGGGTGGTAAGACCCTTTGTTCCGGAGAGGATAAGCCGCAGTGAGCTTGAACAGAAGCCGGAGGACAAATCCAACGACAAGCAGGAGGAAGCCCCAAGAACGCAGCAGCGCCGTGAGGGATTTTTCACCTCTCCAAGCGTGGAGCGGCAGAAGTCGCAGGGTAAATCGCCGATTTCTCATGTGATACGCGGCGGAGAGCCGAGAAACGGCGAGCCGCATTCTACTGCTTCATTATATGAGGGCAGAACCTCAGCTCAGCCCGCGCCGGAGCATGGATTTACCGCATTCAGCGGGGGGGAATTCGGCAAAGCGGCGCTTTCGGAGCGGCAGGAGAGAACTCCGGAGCCGGAATTTGCCGCGGAAATAAAACAGCCTGCGCCGGAGCGTGGATTTACCGCGTTCAGCGGGGTGGAATTCGGCAAAGCGGTGCTTCCGGAACGGCAGGAGAGAACTCCAGAGCCGGAAATTGCCGCAGAAATAAAACACCCTGCGCCGGAGCATGGATTTACCGCATTCAGCGGGGAGGAATTCGGCAAAGCGGCGCTTTCGGAACGGCAGGAGAGAACTCTAAAGCCGGAAATATCCTCAGAAGAGCAGCAGCCTGCCCCTGAGAATGCGCCTATCTTCTCTGGCATGGAAGAATTCAATGAACCGGAGTGGGTGGCACAGCCGGAGGAGCAGACCCCGGTCCAGCCAAAGCCTAAGGTGATCAGGAAAAATGCCGCGGCGATATCAGCCTACGGAAAGATAGCCGGGACGCCGTTAAGTATGCCGGACAGTGGATTTGAAGCGGTTTCCCGCCCTGAGTCAAAGGTGACCGAACCGCCTGCTGAAAAGCCTGAGTTACAGAACGAGCAGCCAGACGAGATCGACCCGTTCTTCGGTCTGGAATCAATTTTTGACGTTCTCGAACAGTCGGAAAATGATATGAGTATGCCGATCGGCTATGGATTTATGGAGGAAGCAGACAGTCCGGCGAACCAGAATAAAGCTGCGGAAAAGGGAGAATATAAGGAATCTCCTAAGAAAACGCCAAATGATCGCCGCCAGTCTTCCGGGCAGAGCGAACACCCGGTAAAGAGGAATTCCAGAAACGCTGAAAAACATAAATCCGCGCAGGAAAGCCGTTCGGATCAGCAGATCAACGAGGTTCCGAGCGGAATCTGGACGGAGGACAGGCATCTGTACAAGCAGGACGACGCTGTTCAGAGCGCTCATGAGGAGCTGAATATGCTCAAGGAAAAGAAGCGCGGACGTTCCAGCAAGACGCAGCGGCTTTTTGAGGCGATCATGCGGGAGCCTGATGACAACCCTAATTTCCGTAAAAAGTAATTTAGGCAAAATATGAATTTGAGTTTAGCTAATTCTGCTTTTTACGCAACTTTAAAGGTACTTCGCTGTGATAATTGTGCAAAACAGTCTTGCGTAAACGTTTGAAATTTGTGCATTATCACAATTGAAAAAAATGTGATAATGAGGTAAAATATATTGTAGAACCAGTGGATGATCCACATGGTCTAAGATTAATTTTGGAGGATTTTTACAATGAAGATTTCTAAGATTCTGGCTGCTGCTTCCGCTGCTGTTGTTGCTGCTGCCGCTAT
This sequence comes from uncultured Clostridia bacterium, assembly GCA_945833805.1. Taxonomy (GTDB): domain Bacteria; phylum Bacillota; class Clostridia; order Oscillospirales; family Ruminococcaceae; genus CAG-115. Next base: position 19,851 of record CAMAGG010000016.1, read on the forward strand.
CAGCTCCGTTTCCTTTGCTGAATCTGCTCTGACCGCTCTTGAACCGGGCGAGGCTATTCTGGGCTTCGGCGACTCTGACTGGAAGGCACAGGGTTGGGGCAAGGGTCAGGACGGCGAGCTTGACATGAGCTATTTCCAGACCGCTCAGATCACTGGCAACGGTACATACTCCGTAGGTATCGACCTCTCTGCTGGTTATACCAATGACGAATGGGAGGACGAGGAGACCGGCGATCTTGCTGTATTTACCACTGGTAACGGTATCGGCGCTATGGGTATCAACGTAAACTTCGACGCTGAGGACGAAGCTTATGACAACTTCGGCATCAACATCACATCCGTAAAGTTTGACGGTGTTGAGACCATCGTTGCAGGTGCTACAAGCTACACCAACAATGAAGATGGCGCAAAGAGATGCAACGTTCTCAATCAGTGGGCTAACTACGATGCAACCAAGGAAGATCACATCACTTCTGATGCTGCTACTGCAACATCTGTTATGACTGATTTCGCTGGCGAGTGGACAACCTGCGTTGTTGAGTTCGAAGTATTTGGTCTTGCTGATGACGGTGCTACTGATGGTGCTACTGATGGTGCTACTGATGGTGCTACTGAAGCAGAGACTACCGGTGATACAACAGCTGACAAGGGTTCTCCTGACACCGGTGTTGAGGGTATCGCAGTAGTTGCTGGCGTAGCTGTTCTGGCTGCTGGCGCTGTTATCGTATCCAAGAAGAGATCCTAATTTAAAATAGAATCTTCTTAATACACAACAATTACGGCATCGCCTTTCGGCGGTGCCGTTTTGCATTTGGATTTACCTGGATTTAGCTGGATTTCTGCCTTTATATTGTGTATTTTACTAAAAAACGACTTGACAAATGAGGGATTATGGTGTAAAATAAATATAGAAATCAAAGATGAAGTTCGCGTCGGTGAGAAAGGAATATATATGGCTGAAAACGAAAATGTTGTTTATGATGAAAACGAGGGTACTGTGACCCTGTCTGATGAGGCAGGAAATACTGCTGTGTTCCACTTCTATGACGAAACATATATTCCTCTGGACGACGAGGACGGCGTCACCACAAATTTTGAGTGCATTTCCAGCATGGAGTATAACGGCTCCGTTTATTATGCTCTTCTTCCAGAGGCGGCAGATGACGAAGAGCCAGACGAGTTTGTAGTTCTGAAGGGCGAGGAAAACGACGATGAGCTGCTTCTTTCCTCAATCGATGACGAGGAGGAAAATCAGAAGATCGGCGAGCTTTTCCTCAAGGCGCTGTTTTCTCTTGAAGACATGGACGAGGGAGATGACGAAATTTTACAGTAATAGCAGCGGCTTTTCTGTAAATAATACTGCTGTAAGGAAATCAGCTTACTTGAATTTGCTGAGTTCTGATCAATTACCAAGTTTGCTTACTGCCTTGTAAATTGCTTTTGCAATGTTCGTTCGGGTATACTGCTATAATCCGAACATGATGAAAAAGGGATCTCGGCTCTGGCGGCGGATTGCAGACCTCCCGTACTGCGGATGATAGGGAGCGTGAACCCGACAGGCGATTTTACCCACCCTGCTAGGTAGCGGGTTTTATTAAGTATATCTACGGCAAGGCGGTTTGACTGAATACAATTGCGGAGGAGTTCTTATGAATTTCTCCGCTTTTCTTTATAAATATAATAAAAAATCCCTGCGGAAAACCGCAGGGATTTAAAATTACGATTTATACCTTGACCTTGACAACCTTTGTGTAATTGCTGTATATCTTCTTTCCGTCCACTGTGGTGTAGCTGCGGACTTTGAAGTAATAGGTCTTGCCTTTTGTAAGACTGCTCTTGGTGTAGGACAGGGTAGATACTTGGCTGATGGTCGCTATCTTAGTATAGCTGCCGCTTGAAGATGTCGCCATGTATACTTCATATCCGGAAGCTCCGGTGGACTTGCCCCATGTGATTTTTGCTGAACCAGACTTAACCTTAGTTGCGGTAATCGTAGCGGGAGCGGGAGCAGATGCCGTGAGAGATACTACTGATGAGTAAGAGGACAGAAGCTGCTTGCCCTGTGAGTTCACATAGCTTACTACCTTGTAGTAGTAGGTTTTTCCCTTTGTAAGACCCTTGTCGGTGTATGTAGCAGATGTGGAGGAGCCGACCTTTTTATAGGTTCCTGTCTTGGTGGTGGAGCGATAGATGTTATATCCGCTCACGCTGGAAACAGCTTTCCATGTAAGAACAGCGGAAGTTGTTGTCTTTGGCGTAGCTTTAAGATTTGCCGGCGCAGCAGGGGTTACAGAGATATCAATTGACTTGGAAATGCCGTTTAATGTTGTTACCGTAATAGTGGTAACTCCGGTGGCTCTTGCAATAACTGTTCCATCAACGGATACTGCTGCAACAGTGGGGTCTGAGCTTGTGATGCTGTAAATGTCGCCGAATTTGCTGGAAGAAGGAGATACCTTAACGGTCAGGCTTATCTTGTCGCCGGCTTTAATGTTCTTTCCGCCGGTAATGGTGACTGAAGTTGGAGCCTGATAGGATACCGGTTTGCCGGTTTTCAGACTTGACCAATTGCTTGCATACTTGGACGGATAGTAAATCGTTGCGGTAAAGCTTGCTTTGGAGAATAAGGCGAAATCATAATAATCGCCGCCGAACACCAGAGTTTCAAGAGAAGAGCAGCTCTTAAAGATATTTGTCTTCATTACGTTTACGGACGAGCCGATGTATACGGTTTTTAGTGAAGAGCATCCGTAAAAAGCTTCTTCGTAGATCTTCTTGGTTTTGTTCGGGATAAATATGCTTGTAAGTGATGTACAATTGTAGAATGCAAGCTCATTAATTGTGGTCAGATCTCTGGGTAAGGAAATGTTGCTCAGACGAGTGCAGCTTGTGAATGCGCCTTTTCCGATAGAGGTAACTGTATCAGGAAGAGCAAGGCTTGTGAGTGCGGAGCAGCCTTCAAACGCATTTTCTCCGATCTCTGTTGTGTATGTAGGTAATGTGATAGTTGTGAGACTGGAGTCGCCGGCGAACAGCTTAGTGGGGATAGACTTTGCTTTGCAGTTCATTGTAACGCTGATCAGGGAGTGACAGCCCGAAAAAGCGCTCATACCTATTGAGGTAACAGTATTCGGAACAGTGATCGCCTTAAGCGCTATACAGTCTGCGAAAGCATTCGCGCCAATAGTGGTCAGGGTATTCGGGAGAGTTACTCTTTCAAGAAAACTGTATCCCTTAAGTAAGCCATCGCTTAATGTACGAATGCCGTTTGAGAATGTGACCGCTGTGATTTTTGTCTTTTGTTTGCTGTTGCACAGACCGCTTACCTTTAGAACCTGATAACCGCCAACTTTGGAGGGGACGGTAATACTTTTGTCGATTCCTGTGTAGCCTGTGATGGTCGCTCCGCTTCCTTCCACCTCGTAATTCCATTCGCCGTCATATGCGGCGTAAACTCTTTCAATACAGAA
>CAMAGG010000017.1 GCA_945833805.1 uncultured Clostridia bacterium
ATATATATATATATATATTCTGCCCTTTGTACAGAGTTATCGGCTCTGACATATTATATATGGATATCCCGTCGTTCTTGGTCACGGTAACGGGAGCGCTCTTATCTGTGATAGTGAACTGCACAGTATTATTGTTTCCGATATCATAATAGTAGGATATGTAATCGCTGTCTGTACAAATCGTTCTGCTCTCACTGTCGTAATATGCGTTTCCGATAAATATCGCCCTGTTTACGTCAAAGTCCGGGGGAAGATCATCCAGAGCTACTGCGCCGCCGGTGATATTATAGTCGAACACATTGTTTCCTGCGTTTGTGTAAATCAGCGACGTGTTTTCGGAAACGTCCAGCGATGCAAGGGCACATTGGTTTATATACAGAAATTTCAGTTTTGAGTTTTTGGAAACATCTATGCTGCTTATGGGGTTATTGCTGCAGTTTATCGAGGTGACCGCAGGGAGAAGCTCGATACCCTTGAGGCTGGTCACTCCTGAGGACGGAAGATCGATGTAAGTGATATTGACCAGCTCGTTGCCGGAAAGAATGCCGTCTGCGGGATCTGTGTCGAAGCCGGAAAGATACTCCCTGAAAACAGGGTCGGGGAAGTTTCCTTCGGTAAGCTCCACATCTTCATATTCTGCTCCCTCAACATATTCGGTAAATGCAAATCCGTTCTCAGAGGCATATTGTTCTGCTGCGGAATCTGCGCCGCCGATGATGGTGAATCCATCAATCTTTTCTCCGCTGGAATTATAGCCAAGAGAGTTCCAGCCGATGAACGTAACGGAATTCGGTACTCTGACAGATGTGAAACTGCATCCGGCGAATGCATTGATATCTATGGACTCAAGACCGTCGCAGAGTTCCAGCTTTGTGATCTTGTCTGCTCCGAAGAATGCGAAGGCATGTATGCGCTTTACTCCCTCAGGGACGGTGAATTCACCGCTTTTTCCTGCGGGGCAGATATACAGCACGTCCTTGCTCTTGGTATAAAGAACACCGTCAACAGATGTGAATGTGGTATTTTCGTCGGAACAGCCTATCCCGGTCAGCGTCCCCGCAGCAATGAACGGATTCCATACGATGTTTGCCACATTCTTAGGTATAACCACAGAACTGAGGCTGGTACAGTGTTAAAATGCGAAACCATCAATGTATTCAAGCGAATCCGGCAGAGTAAGACTGGTTATCTGGCTGCAAGAAAATGCGGCGCCGTAGATGTTCTTTACTCCCTCAGGAATAACAAGGCTGCCTGTGATACCAGTATTGGAAAAGCAGCCGTGACCCAATCCGGTAACGGTGACGCCCGTTTATCTCTGCGGGCAACGTGAGTTCCCCGTCCGAAAAATCGGATGTGATAATGGTATATATACCGTCCTCGTTGGTTTTATAGTAAAATGTGTTCGTACCATCGTAATACGACCCTATCGTTACCTCCAGAATGCCGACATTCCGGGTGGAGTTGTCGGAAAAAACTGCGTCCACTGAAATGGAGTAGTCGCCGCTTTGTATAACCCCATCGTCATTGGTGTAATAATCGTCTATTGCGCTGTATGATGTGGTCTTTGTAAACGGAACACCATCGTCTACGCGGATCGTCAACTGATAGTACGAAGCTCCGTCGATCGTATCCCAGCTAAATGTATCGTTTGATTGAAATGTGATATGATCTTGAACAACATCTTCAGCATACCCTGCTGTCTGAACTGCGTCTGGTATTGCGGCGCTTATGAGCGGGGGATGAAGAAAGACTTTAGGCGACAGTGGTTATCCCGGAGCGGATAAACGCGGAAATGCGATCTTGAAAAACTGTTCCGGCAAGAAAACCAGTTTCCTTGAACAGAGTGTGGATATCTTCTATTTTTTGTAACATTTGCCTTTCGGCTCATGGGGAGGTTATACATCGGTATTGAGCGCTGTTAGGTGTGGATAGAGATGGAAAGGGCTTTTTGACAAGTGTGATGTTTTTTTTAGATACGGTATAATGCTGATTTAAGCTGAAAATCTGTTGGTACTGGACTTTTACTGATTTTCGTGATATAATCATCTTATATAGATGTATTTTATCAGATTTCGAAGGTCGGAATGAGAGTATCGGTAATAATGTCCGTATACGATATAAGTGATATGGATATTAAAAAAACGGCTGCAAGCTGAAAGATAACTACGCAGAACGTATCCACAGGTTCTGCGCGATAAGAACAACTGTGAGCGGGTGTATAAGAAAAAACTCCGGCTCACCGGTGAAAAGGATCAGGACATTATATGAAACAGATATTATTGAAACTCAAAAAGCATCAGTTCCTGTTTGAAGAATTGGTAAAACGGGATTTTAACTCAAAATACAAAGGCACATCACTTGGCATGGTTTGGAGTCTGCTCTCGCCGCTTCTTTCGCTGCTTGTAATGCGGCTTGTGTTTACGCAGTTTTTCGGGCATAATACCGCTCACTATACCATTTATCTGTTCGCCGGAAACATTGTGTACTCCTACTTCAAGGATTCCACCACAAACGGAATGACTTCGCTTACATCGAACGCAGGAATAATCACAAAAATAAATCTCCCCAAATATCTGTTTTTGCTGTCAAAGAATATATCCTGTCTGTTTAACTTCCTGCTTACGCTTGTGATTTTTTTCCTGTTTGTTGTGATCGACGGTATCATCTTTTCGTGGACGATGCTGCTTATAATATACCCTATTCTCTGCCTTGTGGTCTTTAATCTGGGAGTAGGCCTGATATTATCGGCGCTGTATGTCTTTTTTAAAGATGTAAAGTATCTGTATGATATCTTCACGCTGCTGCTTCATTATATGTCGGCTATATTCTATACAGTCGACTCTTATCCGAACACTGTGCAGAATCTGTTTATGCTTAATCCGGTATATGTTTATATCAGATATATCCGCATTGCGGTCATTGACGGGCAGGTGCCGTCCGCTGTACATCATCTTCTCTGTGCGGTTTATGCGGTACTCCTGCTTGTTATAGGCTGCGTTATCTATAAAAAGAATAACTATAAATTCGTATATTATATGTGAGGCGTATCATGACACTTAGACTGGAAAATGTATCTGTGCGTTATAAAAAAGGCGACTTTAAAAGCGTTGGTCTTAAAGAATATGTCCTTCGTCGCATAAAGGGTCAGTATAAAGTAAGTTGGTTCCTCGCGGTAAACAATGTTTCGTTTGAACTTCAGGACGGAGATATGCTGGGGATAATCGGAAAGAACGGCGCCGGGAAATCCACACTGCTGAAAGTAATTACAGGGATAATGCGCCCGTCAGAGGGAACCGTGAACGTTAAAGGAAATATCGCTTCGCTGCTTGAGCTTGCGTCCGGCTTTGACAATGAAATGACCGTTAAGGAAAACACTTTCCTCAGAGGTGCAATGCTCGGATATACCAAAGAGTTCATGAAGCAGAAGTATGATGAAATAATCGAGTTCGCGGAATTGCAGGATTTTCAGGACAGCAAATTCCGTCAGCTATCCTCTGGAATGAAATCAAGGCTTGCGTTTTCAATAGCAAGTCTTGTTCAGCCCGATATATTGATCCTCGATGAGGTGCTGTCCGTTGGCGACGGCGCGTTCAGGAAAAAGAGCGAGGACAAAATGCGCGAGATAATGAAACAGGGAGCAACGACGCTGCTGGTTTCACATTCTATCGGGCAGATACGCAGGCTGTGCAACAAGGCGTTGTGGCTGGATAAGGGAAAAATGGTCGCTTTTGGCGATACCAAAGATGTGTGCGACCGATATGAAGAGTTCCTGAAAAAATGAGTGAAAATTAAGGCGACACAGCGTAATTATTGTCGTGCGATTGCGCAGTTAGTCGAACAATATTGCGCTTCGCTGATTGTTCAACTCGATTTTTCGTCAGATTGTACAACTTGCGGTTTTCGGCGGAAGGGAAGCGTATTCAAGCCGAAAACACTGGCGCAGGCGGGCTGTTCTGTCGGTCAACCCCTCTGGTACTTCGTGTCACCTCTCCCACCGGGGGGAGACACGCCCGTCAAGCGAAATTTGTGTAAGATGGCGGAAAAAATGCAAGAAAGCGCCGCGTAAGGCGAAGCCGTCGCTTAGCAATGTATCGATCATCTGGTACTGTATCGTAGTCGTTTCGACGCGCCGTGTACCTGTCAGCACAACTATCCTCTTTACATCAGGCATATCCAGCAGCTTCATTGCCTAATAAAATGAGAACCGCTTATACTTTTTGGTCAGCAGGACGTTTGCCATTCCCATTGACGCCAGGGATTAAATGCGGCAAGCACCTTGAATATTTTCTCCTTAGTTGAATAGTTGGTATAGCGTAATCACAACTGAATAGCAAGATGGGCGTACAGAAATGTGCGTCCATTTCTTATGTCCCGAAACAAGCTTAACTACCAGCTTAAAAGAAGAAAGGCTGTGTGAGTGGTCCACAGCCTTTCAAAAGATTATTACAAAACTTCTTTATTTGTCCCGCCCTTTACGGAGAACATCTCATTTATTCAGCCAGCCATAGTTACTGCCAATTTTCTCCGAACACTATCGAATGATAGCCCAGATTGTAGAAGTCGTTTTCGCTCAGCAGGCAGAAGTGTCCGGAAGGCTTATCGCCTGTGGTGAAGTTCTCATCAAAGGTTACATCAACATAATAAACCTTGCCGTTTATCTGTACGCAGTTCCACATATGCGCCCCAAGCGAACCGCCCGGCTCGCCTGCGTAGCCGGTGACAGTTGCTGCCTTGATGCCGCAGCGTGACGCAAGTTCTGCAAACATGGTGGCAAATGCCTGACATACGCCCTTGTTGTTGTCGATCAGACCAAGATATGAGTAGCTCTCTTGGCTGTACGAGTAGTCGTAGGAGTAGTGTTTTATCATGTAGTCGTGAAGAGCGATGATTTTTTCCTTGTCGGTCATTCCGCTCTTTATGCAGGACTTGATGATATTGTCCAGCTTCTGGCTGTATGCAATAGCTTCCTTGCTTGCTCTGCTCTTGAGCGCAGGATTTGCGCCAAGCCGATGTATCATGTATTCAAGGTTATAGGTTATTGTGGCATCTAAGCTGACCTTATCCAAATCAGAACCCATATTCTTTGATAGATATCCCATATCTTCTTCGACGATCCAATAGTCAAGGTAATATTCCATCACAGCTTCCATACTCGGCGAGCAGGTGAACGAAATGTCCGTGTAGAGATTTTCAAAGATATCCATCCATACGGAGTAAAGGTCGTTGGGCTTGGTTATGTGCATTCCCTTCGTATATTTCGTTTTGTTGCGCTTGAACGAGGTAACTGAAATGCCTTGTCCCGCGGGGGTAGCGTCAAGGATTTCATCCTTTAAGAGCAGACCCTCTGCAATATTTTTTACGCCGGAATAATACCTGTCTATATTCAGTATTTCGTCAGAAGCGGTGGATAGGTTTTCAAGCCTGCCGCCGTTCAGCGTCAGGTTGGTTCTGCCGTTTATCTGAATCGGGCAGGAGTATATCGTCTTGATGTCGCAGTTGTTTATTGTGAGTCGGGGAACATCCTCAGCGAATAACCATTCATCCATAACAATACCGTTATTCATTTTGCCGCCGTTCACGGTTAAAGCAGAGGAATATATAAATGCCGTATAATACTTGGTGTCAAATGTTCCGCCGTTTATCACGATGGAAACTGTATCTCCTGTAAAGTCAAAACCAGTTTCGCCCTTGAACTTTCCGCCGTTTATCGTCAATTTGAGATTGAAGCCAACGCTGGAGAAACAGCTTGTATAATATTCGGAACCGCTTCCAGCAGTAATCTCAGCGTAGTTTATCGTAAGCCTGCCGGCTTTCGGTATAATGACAGTATCATTAGCAGTAATTTTTCCGCCGTTTATCGTGGTTTTGCCGGAAGCGCCAATGCACTGGAATGCCTGAAATGTTCCCGAAAGCGTGCCGCCGTACATGGTGAAGGTGCTGTTGTCGTTGAGTACCGCAGGCCACTCGCCGCTGTTCTTTATAGCGCCTGTGCCCTTGCTGTCTGTCAGCACAAGGCTGCCGCCCTTTATGAGAATAACTGCACAGGAGGGGTCAACGGTCGCGCCCGTAATTTTATAGCCGTTGAGGTTAAGGCGGTACGCTCCGCCCTTTATCTGAATGCCGGTTTTGCCGAGGTTGATACTCTTTGTGAGCTTGTAGCTGCCGCCCTTGCCGCTTGTAAGCGCGGTGCGAAGCTGCTGCGCGGTTGATATGCTCTTGACGGTAGCGTTAGTCACAGTGACTTTGCATTTCAGCTTATAGGTCGCAGCCTTTACTGCGCCGTTTGCGGGAACTTTTACGGTCGCGGTAATCGTTGCTGTGCCTGCCGCCTTTGTTGTTACCTTACCCGTGGTCTTTCCGACAGAGGCAACGTAGGATTTGCTTGTAGTATATGTTACGGTCGCCTTGTCGGGCAGGTTGTTTATGTATAGGTTTATGACCTCGCCCTTTTTCAGAGCCGCAGAGGAAATGCTGATTTTCGGCGCAGGCGGCGCAACATTCACAAGATAGGTTCTTGAAACGGTGATAAGTTCCCTGTCGTTAGTGACTTTTGCGGTGATGGTGGCGCTGCCGGATTTTTTCGCGGTGAGCGTCGCAGTTGTTTTGTCGGCGTTGCGCTTTACGGAAAGCACGGTCGGGTCGCTGCTCTCCCATGTAATATCGCGATATTCGGGGTTTACGCGCAGTATTGCCTGTGATTTTTCGCCTATCTCCAAAAGCGCCGGCGTACTGTCTTCAAATTCTGCGAAGGCAGTCTGGATATTGAGTATTACGGTGTATTTGAACACTCCTCCATTGTCGCCGTTAACAGTGATATCAAATACGGTTTTATAACCGTCAACCTTTGACACATCACCTGTGTAGGCATACTTCACCTCGCCGGTAAGCCAGTTGATTGAAAATACTGACTCATCAAAATAGTCGTAGGACATTGAGCAGCCTATGGTCGTGAGGTTGCCGTTAGGATTGGTCTGCGGGTTGCTATCCATACCCAGCTTTACGCCGTTTTTCGTGGTTGGGAAAACATTAGCGCTTCTGCTGTTTATGCTGTCCGGAAAGATAGTAACAACAGTAGGATATGTTATGGAATCCTTTATCTCTTGGGCTTTTAAATCTATCTCGGGTGCGTCCTTTGAGGCAACGATCGTCACATAAAAAGTGTAGATCTGGGAAGTTCCGTTGTTGGCAGAAACCTCCGCTTCAACCTTATACTTCTTTCCGATTACAACAGACGAGTCTTTTGCAAAATCATAGTTGATATAGTATGCTTCTATATAGCTGCCATAACCGTTCGAATAGTGGTATGAATAACTCAGCACATTATCGGCGGCTTGTTCAAATTCGAATGAGATGCTTATCTCGGTGATAGAAGTGCTTTTTTTGGCGGGCAGATCCTCTACCATATTTACACCTTCAGGCAGGTCAGGGGTGAGATCCACAATGCTACCCTCTGAAGCCTCCAGATTATAATTCTTCTTGAAGCTGACAATGTCGGATATCTTTGTGACCGAAGCAGCATAAGCGGGCAGAGAAAACAAATCGGTCTGATATGCAGCAGAAAATGCCAAGAACAGTGCAAGAATAAAGGAGATTATTCTCCTCTGCGAAAAGTGTCGGAATTGCTTTTCGCTGTGTATGGCTGTCTTTTGTTTCATATTATATCCTCCTTGCAGATCGGAATATATTATTTCATTATTATTATATCACCTCTGAGAAAAAAGTCAATATAATTTCCAAATTGTCAATGTGACACTTTGGAAACCACTAGATTTTTGAGCTGAAATATAGTGATGTAGTATAATAAAACTTGACACAATCCGCTCATCAAAATATAATAGAATAAAAGGAGAGTGTCAATATGCAATATGAACGAAAGTACAAAGAGTGTGGTCTGCCGCGCAAAACGCAAAAAATTGACAAGCAAATTGCAAAAAAATAGCCGTCGAAACTTTAAGAATCGGCGGCTTAATATTTGTTTAAACGGCTTTATAGAGCCGTTTTTTGCTTTAATTGCCCAGAAAAAAGCGACAGATTTTAACCGAAATTGCTGTTCCTGTTGAAAAAAGTCGCTGATTTGTGAGATCTTCACAAATCTATGCGTTTTATTCAACCTATCTAAAATCTCACTTAAATCACATTTTTACACGGATAAAATCTGGTTTAAATATGCGTGTACCGATCAATCAGACTTGGGAGCGTTAGCCTCAGCCTTGCTGGATATTATCCCCTTTAAGCAATGTAGTAACCTTAGCAGAAGCAGTTTCATTATCCATTGCCATGCTCACCGCCTGCCCGGCGGTTTCTTTCATAGCTGCGCCAAGCCGCTGAATTCCTTGCATAATGGTATCAGAAATCAGATTAGATTTAATAAGCTGTCCTGTGGAAATTGCAGCTGTCCCGGTATCATCAACTCCCTGCCGCATTTCGTTCATAGCGACACTTATTCTGTTAACCGGGGTTGTATCCAGCGAGTCCCGGATAGTATCGTCGAGCTGATCCGTGGAGCGCTGCGCTTCGGTGGTGTCGTTCTGGGTAACTATACGCACATATCCGTCAGCCTGTGACATATTAACCCCTCCTTCCTGTTTTCGAGATAAAGTCCTGTACGGCGCTGTTCTGCCTGTTCTCGGTCAGTGAGATCATATCCGGATTCCGGCGCAAAAAGTCTTTTTCGATGTCAGTGAGCTTCCCTGATTGCTTTCGGGAACGCAGGCTGACTAATGTATTAAAAAAGCAGTCCTTGCCGAGATCTGCAAAAAGGCTGCGGAATTTCCACCAGTGAAGATATTCTATATCGTTTAAATCAATATTAAAGCTGCTTTTAAGGGCTGTATAAATGTAGCTTGAATCCTTTTCAAGACTGTAGACCTGCGGCTGATTCAGCTTCGCAGGGTCGGCTTCCTTGCCGAGGTTCAAAAATTTAAGCCCCTGCGCTATTGCAGAGGCTGTATTATCCGGCGGCTCTGGATAGAGCAGCATAATAAGCACCGACAGCTTTTCATGATCCATGAGTTTATCGTCCTCAAGCGCCTGAATTGCTTTCAGACATACCCGGAAATCGGTGTTGATTTTTCACCGCCGCGCCGTCAATCAGGACGCAGTTCGGCAGCTTGTCAAGCAAGTAGATTGATCCGTTTGTCGTAATTATACCATACGGGCACTGCAACGCAACCTTACTTCTGAACAGCGGTGTTGACCTGAAAATCGTATCGGAGCACCTTGGGCATTGCAATATAGGCGTGACGGCGGATATCTACGCTGATGTCCTCAAAAGCACAAAAGCAAAGGTTGCAGACCTTGTTTCGCTGAAGCTGACATAAAAATATCCTCCCCGAATACTCGGAGAGGATATAAAGACCAAATAAAGACCAAATAAAGACCAAGTTGATAACTGTGTCGCCGCAAACCGCATTGTAAAGCGGTCTGTTTCGGCTCTGATTATCTCTTTGAGAAGATTTTTTAACGCTTGCTGAACTGCGAAACGCATAACAATGCGGTTTTTTGAGGGGGGTTGTTAGTTGCTTGTTAGTTATTGTGTTGGATTGATGGGGTACAAATTGGTTTTCACCATTATCCAGTCAGGAACACTCTGCACCCTGCTGAATTTTTTTGCATATTTTGTAGTGAATTTTCAGCGAGGCATTTTTTACCTATATTTCATAATAAAGAACAAATCGGGTAACGCGTGCGTTACCCGATTTGAGCCATAAAACTATGGCTTTTGAACATCAGTATTATTATACACACTTTTTTCGAAATTGTCAACAAGTTTTTGAAAAAAATTAAAAGTTTTTGCAATGTCAGAATTTGACATATAATAATCAAAATGTCTGTGGAATCTCTCCAAAAACTCTTTTAAGTCTTCAATCACGTGTTCCAGTGCGGCTTTACTACCGACTATATTAATATATACCATAAGTAAAGCTGCAAAATCATGCAAAGCTGGTACAGCCATACAATTACGGCGGGAACTTGACGTAATAGTCTTTATCTTAGATACATAGGAATTTACTTCCTTGTTGACAGAAAAGCTTGAATGATCAGACCTTTTTAATGAATTAAGGACGCAATTATTGTGTGCAGCCGCATTCCTTAAACACCTTACAGGAAATAATATCTCTTTGAGCGGGTTAGTTATCTTGTGCTTTTCATAATAGAAATTATAGAATTTAATAAAATCACCAAACGACAGTACTTCAAGCAAAACCCAGAAAGGACATTCAAAATAATATGGAGTTTCAGAACTCGGATCATACCTATGGGAGCAATATTTCTTTATCAATTCACCTGCATAGGTTGACTGAGCTTTTGTGTAGAGGGACTTCACAATATATTTATAGTCCTTATTATTCAGGAATTCATTTACAATGGAATAGCCATCTTCATCAGGATCATTTGATATGTCGGTATTAAGTTTGACTTTCATGCTGTGTTCAATGCTCAATACCATTGAAAGGACTAACTTTCTGAATCTCATATCAATCGTTGAGAAATCCTGTAAGTATGCAAAATCTAAATCAACATATTTCCCCTTGCCGTTCTTTACATAGTTCTTCTGAAAAGCCTTTATCTTAAAATAATATGTATTATTAGAAATAAACTCTTTGGCAGCTTCTTCTGATACGATGTTAAACTTAACACCGCTGGACTTCATTTTCTCGATCTGCTCATCAATAGGAAGCTTAGTTTTAGACATCTTGTATCACCCCTTGTACTATTATACCATATAACAATAAAAAATTCAACCATTATAATACAAAATATATCCAAAACTTAAGAATCAAACTCTATATGTACAGTTAAATTCATTTCATCACAATTCATGTCATGAGAACTGATAAATTCTTCAATTTGGATAAAAATTGCCACCTGTACCATACAGATGAAAAACACCTATCAGTGCCACATTTCGTAGATTATTGCCCGACGTAGAAAAATATGTTATACTTTTCATGTAACATATTGATTTCTGAAACGTTTAAGTAAGTGAAAAGGGAAAGCGGGTGATGTTCTGAACAGCGATATTGAGCTAATGAAGCTGATACAACAGGGGGATTACAGCGCCTTTGAGCTGCTTGTTTCCCGTTGGAGAACGCCCGCAGAGCGCTTTGCCGAGTCGATAGTGAAGAACCACGCGCTGGCACAGGACATCGTGCAGGACTGCTTTGTAAAACTGTTGGTGTTCCGGGACAAATACCGCCCGGAGTTCAGCTTCAAGACCTATTTCTTCACCCTGATAAAGAACCGTGCCATTGACGAGCTGCGAAAAAACCGCCGTATCATCGAGCTTCCCGAAGAGCTGGCAGACAACGATTCTCCCGAGGAAATATATCTCCGCGCCGAGACCGAGCAGCGTATTTTCGAGCAGGTTGAGAAGCTGCGGCAGACGGACGGCGACTGCTTCTACCTGTTCGCCGTGTGCGGAATCCCCGCAAAAGAAATAGCCAAGCGGCTGGGTCTTACAGAGGTAAACGTCCGGGTAAAAATACACCGGACACGCGCAAAGCTGAAAAAGCTTCTTGAAAAGGAGGGCTTGCTGTGAACTATAACGAACAGCTCCGGCAGAAAATAACCGCCGCCGAACAGCGCCGCATCGAAGCAACGGCAATTCTAAAGGCGGCAAAATCGCAGCGAAAAACAGGCTTTGCCGAGTTTATCCACGACATGCTTTTCGGACTGGGGCTGCGGAATATTTTCTACGGAATTTATGACGTTGCGCTTCTCACCATTGTGATTGCGGGGGCGATAATTGCGCTGCTGAACGGGCTTCCCGCCGACTATGGGCAGATAAATCCCAATATCTACGGCATTATGTTTGCGGCTTCTCCGGCGGTGTATATGGCGTTTTTCCTGCTGGCGTTCCTGAAGGAACGGTCGGGGGGCGGTTTTGACGTGAAGATGACCTGCCGTTACACAGCGCTTCATCTGTGCGCGTTCAGAATGTTCCTCTGCGGGATATTCTGCATGATTTTCAACGTTGCGGCGGCGGGAATTCTTGCGGTGCGCGCCGGGGTGGATTTCGCTGAAATTGCGGCAATCTCCTTTTCGTCGCTGTTCCTGTTTGCGCTGGTGATGATACTTTCGCTGCTGCGCTTCGGGACAAAGGGGTGTATTGTTCCAGCGGCTGTCATGGCGATGTGTGTGATCATGTCGGTGTTCCAGTGGTATAATGCGCTGCTGAGAAGTATTCCAACCGCAGCTTATGTGGTTCTGGGAGCTGTTTTGCTGGTATTAAATCAGTCTGTACTCAACAAAATAAACAGGAGGTTCAGCTATGCTGTCCGTTAATAATGTTACAATGAAATACGGCAATCACACTGTTCTCGATGATATAAGCGTTGATTTCGAGAACGGCGTTTACGGTCTGCTTGCGCCAAACGGAGCGGGCAAAACCACCCTCATAAAGCTGCTTGCAACACTGCATTTTGCTTCGTCCGGCGCAGTGCTGTGGAACGGCGAAAGCATTACCGCTCTTGACGAAAAATACCGGGACATAATCGGCTATCTGCCTCAGCAGTTCGGGTATTACAAAAGCTACACTCCGACAGCGTATCTGCTGTATCTATCCGCGCTGAAAGGTATCCCTCATACTGCCGCAAAGCAGAGGGTGGAGGAGCTTCTGGAGCTGGTGGCGCTTTCAGACGTCAGAAACGTGAAGCTGAAAAAGTTCTCCGGCGGCATGATCCAACGGGTGGGAATTGCGGCGGCTCTGCTGAACGACCCCAAAGTGCTGCTTCTTGACGAGCCAACGGCAGGGCTTGACCCGAAAGAGCGTGTGCGGTTCAGGAATATTATTGCAGGGCTTTCAAAGGACAGGATAGTTATACTTTCGACCCATATCGTATCTGACGTTGAGAGCATTGCAAACCGCATAATCATGCTGCAAAACGGCAAAATCTACTGCAACGAAACGGTAGCCGAGGTCTGCGGCAGGCTTGCGGGAATGGTGTACGAAGCGGAGCTTCCCGCCGCCGAAACAGCGGACTTTTCGCATAACCACTTTGTGCTTTCCGAGCGCTTCGAGGGTGACAGGGCATTTCTGCGGTTTATAGGTGACGGAAGCGAGGGATATGCTCCGAAAAATGCAGGACTTGAGGACGTTTTTCTGTATCTCTACTGCGATACGGAGGGTGGAAATGCTGATACTTTATGAACTGAAAAAGCAGGTGGAGAAGCCATTTGTGTGGGTATATCTTGTGGTATGTGTGCTGGTTAATTTCTGGGCGCTTGCTTCTGAGGGATATTCTGCAATGAAGGTCGCTCAGCAGAACGAAGCTGTTTCAGCGATAGGAACAACGCTTATTTCCGAAGATAACGCCACTGCTGAGGAGCAATATCTCGGCGAGGGCTATGTAACAAGCGTCATGAACAGGGGCAGCGGAAACGCCATGGAATGGCTGGAGTTTGATATAGGACAGAATGTCCTGCTTCATTCGCAAAACAACTGTGAAACAGGCGCAAAGCCGCTGATAATGGGAATAAGCGAGCCCGTATTCACACAAAGGCTGAATGAGCTGCGGGAAAACGGCGAAAATCTCCACATAAACGGCGGCGAATGGCTGCTGGGAAAAATAATCCCGAAGCTGCTGATTTGTATTTCCTTTGAGTGCGCTATTTTTGCAATGCTTATTTCGGTAAAGATAGGCGGTCAGGAATTCACTGAGAAAACGGCGCAGGTGGTGTATTCCACGAAAAAAGGGCGTTCTCTCGGAGTGAAGAAGCTGGCGGCTTCGCTGATAGCTGCGGCGCTGTTTCATGTTGCAGTGACCGCAGTTTCGGCGCTGCTTCTGCTGGTAATATGCCCCTGCAGAAATCTGCTGTCCGCGTCTGCGTTCCTTGAAAACATGGAAACCGGGAATATTGTTACATGGTTTCCGATGTCAGTGGGGCATTATATTTTGGCGAATACTGCCTTTTCTCTGTTCCTGACGCTGATTTTCGGGGCGTTCGGCTATGCGGTGTGGGGAATGCTGTGCAGTGTTCCTGCCACTGTTTTTGGCGCTCTGGGTATTTCCACCGCACCGTTTGCGCTGGGATTTTTCCTTCTTCCGGGAGAGGGGCTGTGGCGGCTGATTTTCGCCTCTTGCCCAGTTTCGCTTATAGTCGGGAGGGCGGGCTTCTGGTTCTGCGAGTCGAGGAACAGTATTCCGATACCGGGATTTGAAGTCATTTCCGCTGCGGCGTGGGGCGTGATAGCTTTTGTATTCGTCATGCTTGCGGTTAATAGGTTAAAGAGGGTGAAGCTGTGAGAATTATTATGTTTGAGTTGAAAAAGCTGTTTCCGTTGAGAAATCTTATATTCCTGCCGCTTATCGCTGTTGCGGCGGGATTTATCGCAATGATAATTATATCTTCACAATCGGGCATAACCGTGGGATTTGAAGCAATGTATTCGTCGGACACCGGGGAACACAGAATGTTATCTGACAGCGCCGCCGAGCAATATCTGATAAAGCTTTACCGCTGGTTTTACGACACCTACGGCGATACCATTGACGACAAGGATATCGAAGCTATGAAGTACGCAGACTATCCTGCACTGGAGAAATTCATCAGAGAGAATGAGTATTTCAGCGAAAATGGCGTACACAGTCTTGCGGAATACTCTGCGCTTCTTGACAAATATCAACATATATGCGAATGGAACATAAAATTCTATACTGTTGATGAAACGCTTTCAGACCCGCAGACGGACAGGATTATTTCGTTTCTCAGCAATACGCCTTATACCTTTGAAAGGCTGTATGAGGACGAATATATCAGGCAGGACAGCGTTTTTGCCAATGAGGGAATTTCAAGCTGCTGCGAGCTTATTGCGCTATGGGATAGTAAGTCCGATGAGGTGGAGTCTGATGAACACAGCGAGCGGATAGACCGCCTTAACAGCAGACTGCAAATAATCAGACAGCAGGTTTATTCCGACCTCGAAAACGGCAGAATATACCCTGAATACGAGGAAATATACACTGAATACAGGAAATTCACCTTGTGCTATACCCTGCGGAGAATGTATGAGATGACAAAGCAGGACTGGATGTGGTTCAAGGAGAATTACGGGCAGATAGGCAGCTCATATTTTACCTACACACGAAGCGCTCTGCTGAATGATTGCAATACCCAGATCGCCAGCACAGTCCGCAACCGCATAACAGAACTTGGCGAAAATTACTATCATCCTAAGCCTGAACACATGAATAACGGCTATGAAAAGGTCACGCTTCCGCTGATATGCGCCGCTGTTTGTGCGGCGATAGTTACTGCTGCGTTTTATGCAGTTTCCGACAAGCGAAGCGGCGTGATACCGATAGCGTATTCCACTAAAACAGGGCGTAGAATAGCAAGGCTGAAGCTCATATCGGTGATTATTGCTTCGGTGATGATACATACGGTGTTTGTGGGACTTATCCTGCTGCTTACCGGGCGGGATGTCTATTCGGAGTTCTATCGGCTTTCGGTCAATTCCTTTACGGGTGTTGAGGTGTTCTGGATAGATGTCAGTATGTGGCAGTATCTGTTTATCGTGATAGGTTTTTCGTATATCATCTCTGCGGCGCTTTCGGTCACGGTATATTCGGTGTGCCGCTGGGTAAGCGGGTATGTCGGCGCGGTCGCGGCGTGTATTCCGTTCGGCTGCGCGGCGATACTGCTTTTTGCGTTTCCGTTCAGGTGGATCTTTGCACTGCCGAAAAGCAGTATTGAGGATATTCTTATTCTTGGGGCGGTAGTATGCATAGCGGTTGTTGCTGCGCTCGTTCAGATACACGAAGCACAGCGAGAGAAGATATGATTTAGACATAGGTTTGCACCATTTATGAACGAACTCTCCGCATCATTTCGCCTAAGAGGCAAAGAAGCGGAGAGTTTTGTTTTGGTTATTTATTTCTTCTTAGCATAATATTCTGTATGATATTCTCATGTTTGCCGAATTATTCCCCATGTCCCGTCAGCATAAAATCATAGCTGACATGAAATTTCTCTAATATATTCATTAGGTCTGAATAGTTCAGACCTATTTTCTTTTCTGCTGCCATTGAGAAATCGTAAAGGTCGCGAATTTTCTTTTTTACAAGTCCCATTTCAAGAAGATTTTCCTTGGTAATCCCCTTTTGTCCAAGATTTTTAATTATTATTGTCGATATACGAACTTGAAGATAATTGTATTCTTCCGAAGCAGGCACCTTGGCTAAAATATTAAGTATCAATTCTTTTGGAGAGATAATATCATCTGGAATATCAGATTCATTTTCAATATCTCCAACTCCATCAGACATTCCATTTTTCACCAGATAATCCGGAGGATAATTCAGATAATTAGAAATCCTTGATAATGTATGTGCAGATAAAGACCTTCCTGTCATGAGGCTCACAGTAGTATTGGGCTGCGATTTTATTGCGTTGAACACGACTTTGATCGTATTATTTTCTTCAATAACATTTATTCCGTTAGTGGAAATGTTATCATCAAAGAAATATCCGACCGGAACATCAAAATATCTTGCCAAATCTTCTAATGTACCCGAAGTGATTGTGCCACCGTTCTGCCATTTTTTTAGATTTGTTGCGCTATATCCAAGTGAGCGAAGCAACGGCGATGGCTTGATTCCACGTTCTTCACACAACGCTATAAACTTGTCATAAAACACAAAAAAACCTCCTGAAACTATACAAATCGCCAGAACGCAAAGAAAGTACTTGACAAGTCCACAATTGTGGACTATAATATAAGCAGGCATTAGTCCACAATAGTGGACACGTTGCTGTATATTTTAATTATATCACAATTTTTATCACATTGCAAGGAGGAAAAAAACATGACGTACAAAGATCACCCCAAGTTCACCGGACGCAACGTCCCCATAATGGAAATCGCCCGTGCCACAGGCAAGAACCCGCAGTTTATCCGCATAGGCTTACAGCGTGGCATACTCCCTTTCGGTATCGCAATGAAAAACGAAGGCTCGTCCGAATACACATACTACTGCTCTGACAAGCTGGTGTGGGAAGCGACAGGCTACTTCAACGAAAAGGCGGCGCTCGATGAGTAATACACCGCTAAAGCTCATTAACATGGACGAGGTGACAACCGTTCCGGTTAAATGGCTGTGGAAGCCCTACATACCTCTCGGCAAGATAACCATTATTCAAGGCGACCCGGGCGAGGGTAAAACAACGCTTGCTCTCGCCGTTGCCGCAGCGCTTTCCTGTGGAGAAATGCTCCCCGGAGATACAGAGCCTCGTGAACCTATGAATATTATCTATCAGACCGCCGAGGACGGGCTTGCTGACACTATCAAACCACGGCTTGAAGCCGCAAACGCTGATTGCAGCCACATTCTTGTCATTGATGAAAGCAAAGAAGAATTGTCTATGAATGACGAGCGCATTGAAGAAGCAATAAAGCTCACGAATGCAAAGCTGGTTATTCTTGATCCCATTCAAGCGTATATCGGCGCAAATGTCGATATGCACCGTGCAAACGAAATTCGCCCTGTAATGGCAAAGCTGGGAAGAATTGCTGAAACTTACGGTTGTGCAGTCGTTCTTATAGGTCACATGAACAAGGCGTCGGGACAGAAATGCGCATATCGTGGATTAGGCTCGATAGATATTCCTGCTGTGGCTAGAAGCCTGCTAATAGTTGGAAAGTTGAAGAACGATCCCTCAAAGCGAGTTATGAGCCATGCTAAAAGCAGTCTGGCACAGAACGGTCAATCTCTTGTTTTTCAGATAAATGAACATTCCGGGCTGGAGTGGTGCGGAACAATAGACCTTACCGCAGACCAGTTCCTGGAGGACGGTGGTGCAAGCGTGAGCAAACTCGAATCAGCAAAGCAATTCCTGCTGGATATTCTCGCTGACGGTGCGAAAAGCCAGAAAGAAATTCAATCTGCCGCCGAAGAAATGGACTTCGGTAACCGAACACTAAAATCCGCTAAAACAGCTCTAGGTGTGAAATCAATCAAAGTCGGTGAAGGATGGCTTTGGAAGCTCCCAGAGGAATAATCAAATCTATTCCAAGAGTGCAAGGGGGCAAGAATAATGTGAATGTGACCTTTGCACTCTTGAAATCAAGGAGGCAAAATACACATACTCGTTTTCTTGCACCCTTGCCCCCTTGATTTGCTGAAAAAATGTGACCGAGATTTTTCTTTTCAGCAAGTCAAGCGGAGAGTGCAGAGGGGCGCAGCGCCCTTTGCCCCTCGGAGAGCCCCGTACTTGTGATGACGCAGTTGTCACAAGTATTAAGGGGTTACTAACGGCAAGCCGATAGTAAATTGCTGAAAAAGCAACATCGCAGAAAGGAGTAATCATGGCTTCAAAGACCATTTCCCATTGTCAGGGCAAAGGCAGTTTATCCCACAACAATCGTACTTTCAAGCCGAAGAATGTTGACAGCTCTCGAAGCAGCGATAACATCACATTCGTGAAAATGCCCATCTCACAGGCTTATGATGAATGTTTCATCGCTGCGGTAGAACGATACAACGCAAAGCAGAAACGCGCTGACCGCCGTATCAAGGACGGATACTTCCGCTACGCTTTCTCTCACGAGCCTTGCAATAATGTAATCACCGCTTCTGACAAACGAAAGAGCTTTTACGAAGATGTTGTTCAGATAGGCTGTAAGGACGACACGGGCGTTGGTTCTCCTGACGCAATACTTGCCGCCGAGTGTCTGACGGAGTATATGCGCAGCTTTCAGAAACGAAATCCGAATTTCTTCGTGTTCAACGCTGTTCTTCACATGGATGAAGCAACGCCGCACTTACACATTGACTACATACCTATCGGGCATTACAAGCGTGGAGTTGATACCCAGAACGGATTAGCGCAGGCTCTCAAAGAAATGGGGTACGGTGAGGGAGAGAATACTATCAGCCGTTGGAGAACGGCTGAATGTGAGGTGCTGACCGAAATCTGCGCTCGTCATGGAATAGAAATATCCGAGCCGCGAAAAGGAAGAGGCTACACCTATACCGTTGAGCAGTACAAACAGCACAAGGACACCATATCCGAACTCGAACATCGAACCGAAGAACTTTTCGAAAACCTAGATGAGCTGAAACGGCTGAACGAAGCTGCAGAAACCGAGGGAATTGAAAGCACCAAACTTCCGCTTAAAAAACGGATTGTTCCCGAGGACGAATTTGTGAAACTTGAAGCAGCCCGAAAGACAGCCGCAATTCGTGAAACCAAGATAACGGATAAGGAAACGGAACTGAAACAGCGTGAATCTGCTATTGCTGAAAAGGAAACAGACCTTTTCCAAAGAATTGCAGAGGCTGACAAATCCTTTGACAAGTACAATGCGCTTGCTGACGAGCTGATTGATGATAGTCTGGCATATCATAAACTCCTGCCACAGCACGAAGCGCTTCAAAAGCGATGTAAGAACGCCGAATCAGAGCTTTCACAAACTCAAAATGCGCTCGCCGAAGAACAGCGCAAAACCGAGGCTGCTGTCGGGCATATTGTGAATATCGCCCTGATGAGCAACAGTCTGCTTGCAAAGCCCAGCGACGCTTATGAAGACCTTTCGGAACAAGCCACACCTAGACACAAACTGCTTGCCAATGCAATACGGTACTTATGCAGCAGGTTTGTTAAGGTTCTCGGTTTTGATAAAGCAGCTGACGAGATACTCCATAAGGCAGGATTCACAAAAGAAACAGAAGCGGAGTTCAAAAGACTTGAACACAAACAAAATAAGCGAGGTATAGACAGATGAGTTTTTCAAAAGAAGAATACTACGCATTAGCAAATGTCGATTGCACCGCTGTTGCGCAGGCGCTCGGAATGACTATTGACGAGGGAAAACAGACAACCGAAAAGGCTATACACATTAACCACAGCGGCGGCTTGTATATCTTTCCCGATAAGAATAACTGGTTTCGGCACTCTGACGGGCGCGGTGGTTTTCCGATTGATTTGGTTATGGACAGCCTATCCTGCTCAAAAGAAGAAGCACTGGAGTTCATTCGGAGGAATGTTCCGGTAGGATATATACCAAATCAACCAAAGCACAACAAGGCGGTATTCACGCTGCCAGCGCAAACCACGCCGGAACGTGTGAGCGATTACCTCAAAAATACACGGGGCATTGATTCAGAAATAGTTGATTATCTTATAGGAAAGCAGATAATTGCCGAAGACGCTCAACATCATAACTGTATGTTCATCGGCAGGGATATAAGCGGAAATGCTCGTTCCTGTGCGCTGAGAGGAACAGGTTCTGTGCAGTTCCGTGGCGAGGTTTCGGGCGGGGATAAATCGTACAGTTTTGTAATTTCAGGTACTAACAACAGGCTGCGAGTGTTTGAAAGCCCTATTGACGCTATGTCACACGCGACTTTCTCAAAACTGCTTGGGCTTGATTGGCTTGAAGACCACCGATTAAGCGCCAACGGCTGCGGTCACGCGGCGGTATCACGCTACATAAAGGAACACACGGAGATAACGGCAGTTATCCTTTCCTTTGACAATGATGAAGCAGGACGGAAAGCAACAGAAACGCTTTCTTTCAAGTTGTCGAAAGAATTTGCTGAAAGGAAAATATCAATATCCCGTGTTATTTCGCAGCGCAAAGACTGGAACGAGGACTTGATTGCGTTCAGGGCTGCGGAGAGTGATGGCGTGAGCGTAAGGGACTTTCTCAAAGGCGCTTATCCGCAGATAACTCATTCCCAAAAGAAAATCCGCTGATTTTTCTTTTCAGTAATGTCAGAAAGTGAGGAAAATATGAAACTAGCAAATGGAATAGGCTCTGTCTACAAGCTGTCCGGAAACCGCAGAAACCCGTATATAGTACGCAAGACAGTTGGCTGGGATATTGACCCCGAAAAGAGCAAGAGTAAGCAGCTTTATGTCACCATAGGATATGCTCCCACAAGAGCGAAGGGGCTTGAAATGCTCATGGACTACAACAAGAACCCATACGATTTGGAAGCGGCTAAAATCACATTTGCAGAGGTATTCAGAAAGTGGTCTGCCGAGAAATTCCCCACTATTTCTGATTCCAACGTCAAGGGGTACAACGTTTCGTTCAACTGCTGTACAGCTATTCACGAAAGGATATTCAAAGACCTGAAGCTCACAGACCTGCAAGGCGTGATAGATACCTGCGGAAAGAATTATCCCACGCTCCGCAAGCTGAAAGTCCTTTTTAATCAGATGTATGAATATGCTATGAAATACGAAATCTGCAACAAGGATTATTCACAATATGTGGATATATTGAAATTCAAGGACAGAAACCCGAACAGGACAGACCGCAGCCCGTTCAGTGCCGACGAAATCGAAGCGTTGTGGGTGCAGAAGGGAAACCTTTATGCGCAGATTGTCCTAATGCTGATATACAGCGGAGTGCGAGTGTCCGAACTGCTCGACCTCAAACGAGAGAACGTGCATATAGACGAGCATTATTTCAAGGTTGCGGAAAGCAAAACCGAAAGCGGAATTCGCATTGTGCCTATTCACGACAAGACATACCCGTTCTTTAAGAAATGGCACGATGACGGCTGTGAATACCTGCTGCACACTCCCGAAGGTGCACACTTCGACTACCGTAATTACTACGATTCATACTGGACACCTGTTATGGAGCTGATTGGCTGCTCACACAAGCCACATGACACTCGTCACACCTGTATCTCTCTGATGACCGCCAAAGAGGTATCACCAACGCTGATAAAGAAGATTGTGGGGCATTCTGGGGCTATGTCGCTGACGGAGAAAGTTTATACCCACGTCAATATAAAGGAACTGCTGGAGGCTATCAACAAGATATAAAAGGATCCGCTGAGGGTTTGTTCTCCCAGCGGATTTCTGTTTAGTCCATAAAACCACAAAAGCTAATAGTCGCAATATCTCCACACTTAGGGCAAATAACGGATTTTTCCGGCTTATCGGATTTATTGCCACCAAGCTCAATACGCTCCATTCTTTTCTGACATTTGGGACAAAAATGCCTATATTGATAGATTACATCTTCGGGAGAAGGAGCGTAATATTTTTGTCCGGACTTATACAGGTCAAGACTGTATTCATCATATATCCGCTGACAGCAGGTGCATTGATATATCGCCCATGCTGCGTCAACTAAAAGCTCATCATCAGAAGCAAGCCGTTCTTTCCACACATTCCCGTATCTTCCGGATCTCACGAGAGCGGTCAAGTGCTTCTGTGTTTCAGAATAGCCTGCCGTAAAGCCGTATCGGTAATCGTCCTTTATAAAACCACATCTGCATTTCACCATGACCAATCTTCCCACTTAACTCTCCCCTCCTATATGCAAATAAGGCATCCACCAACCGATGAATGCCTTAAACTTTGTTAGTTACCCGTTAGTTATGTGTTAGTTACGGCTCTGATTTTGCCCGATTTCAAGCAAACCCAAATCGCCGCAAACACGATAACAAAGCGTTTTGTAAGCTCCCTAAAGGGATAAAGATTATCTCTTGGAGTTTTGGATAGCGGTTCAAGCGCTTTTGCGCAACCTGCCGCAAACCGCATAATAATGCGGATTTTCGGACACCATATTCAATTTTATTTTGCGGCTTTTTGTAAGCTGGCGTAACATTAAAGACCAAATAAAGACCAAGTAAACCTGTTGTGACAGCCCTCTGCATTTGCTATATGGTGTGAGTTATCGAGAACTTGAGATTAGGTTCGTTGCCTTGAAAGGAATTGAAACTGCTTTCAAAATCAATTAACTAATTTTGTTATTACACAATAAAAACCGCACAACAAAGCCATTTATAAGGGCTGATTGTTTAAATTATTGGTTAAAAACTATTTAACCAATACCCAATTAGCCAATCTTTTATTAGGCGAATCCGTTGTTATAATGCCTTCCTGTCGCATTGTTTGCAATATATATTTAATTCTATCAACTTTTTGTTTATCACTTAGTGAATCTGGTAGTTTTTCGCTAAGCAATTCGATAAAATCTTGCTTTTTAGCTTTTTT
>CAMAGG010000018.1 GCA_945833805.1 uncultured Clostridia bacterium
TGCAAGCAAGCGGACGGCAAAGGCGATAGCCGGTAATTGTGCGGTGTTGCCTTAACTACTCAGCGCAATGACCGCCACTGAAATATCGTCCTGACTTCCGCAGCGGGAGCGCTCCTTTAAATGCTCCTCAAGCGCGGGAAGCTCCTCATCAGACAGCGCCGCCGTCCGCCGTGAAAAGCTCAGGAAATCCTCCCGGCTCACGAATGAATTTATCAGACCGTCGCTGGACAACATCACGCTCCCGACTCTACCCGGCAGGTAGAAGCTGCGGAAGCTGCTTATCGCGTCGTTGTCGCACAGCGAAGTAGTGAGAGAGCCCATCAGCCTTTCGTCCTCCGGCATGGGGAACTCCACCAAGCCGCCGCATTCCAGCGTAAAGCTGCCGTCGCCGATCTGAAGCCCGAAAGTACTGTTACCGTCCGTCGCCGCTAAAATAAGCGTCGCGCCGTACATTATCTCCGGGGGAAGCCCTCCGTATTTCTCCGAGATCTCCCGCTCACGCTCCGTCAGCGGCGAAAACCGCAGGTGCGCGGCAATTTCATCGTTCCAGCTGCAGATTATGTTCGCGGAGATCCTCCGGGCGGCATTCTCCGGATTTTCTGCAAATATCGCCGTAAGGCTGCCGTTTCTCTCGCAGAAATCCGTCACCGAGCGAATAGCTATCCTCGCCGCCATCTCACTGCCGGAGGCGCTGCGGAAGTGCTTTTCACTGCCGTGTCCGTCCGATACCGCCGCGATCGCAAGACTATCGGAAATATACACCCGCGCGCTGTCCTGACAGGGCAGCCCGGACTTCTCATGAGAAGCTCCCCTGACCGAAACCGCAAAGCCCCTGAGCGGCATTACCAGCCCGCCTCAATGTCCGCGCTGATCTCGTCGCTCTCGGCAAATTCCCGGATCTGCTCCGCAGCGGAGTCCTGCTTTGTGCGCATATCCTCGGCGGTTTCCGCAAGCCGGACGCTGCGGCTGCCGATCTGTGAGGACGTCACCGCCACGAACTTTATCAGCTTCGCCAGAGCCTCGCCGTTGTGCGCCGTAACAACGCTGTCCGGATTTCCGGTAAATCTCGCCAGAATTTCAAGATCAGCGTCCTCGCCTATCGCAACGGCAGCCTTGATTCCGTTGGAATACCAGCGGTTCTTGGAAAGCTCCGCAAGCCCCTTTTCATAGTTGTCGGTGGGATATCCGTCGGACATGAGTATCATTACCGGAGCAAAGGAAAGGCTGGGTGACTTCATGAATTCGTTTCTGGAAAGCTTCGCCGCAAGCTCGGTCAGCGCCGCTCCGAGGTCGGTAACGTTCTCCGCGTCCAGCGGCTTCCACTCAAACTCGTCAATGGATATCGGCGTATCGTACATCCACTCGCAGCCGCCGGAGAACTTCAGCACTGCAAGCTTTATATCAGCGTCCGCGCCGCCTATGTCCTGAATTTCTGGGATAAGTTCCTCCATAACGGAGTTTACCGTGCCGATCTTGCTGCCGCCCATGCTGCCTGAGCAGTCTATGAGGAAGAAAAGCACCATCGACTTTTTTGCGATCTCCTCTGCGTCGTCAAAGGGATTTACCGGTGTGTCTGACATATTGAACCTCCTGTATTTTATTCGTAATACTTCTGTTATTCATTATATCATTCACAGCCGGAAATGTCAATCACCGTTCTTGACAGAATTCACCTGACATGGTACAATATTATTCAGAGATCTCGATAGTTTCCGCGTCGTCCTCCCACATATCCGAGGGGGCTTCGGTCACTGCGTCAAGATATTCAAGCAATCCGCTGTATATAGTAAAAGCAAGCTGCTGCTGATATTCGTCGGTGGCGAGCTTCGCTTCCTCCTCAGGATTTGACAGGAAGCCGCACTCGATCATGAGTGAAGGGTTCTGGTTGGATTTCAGCAGGAAAAGCTCGTCGCCGGACAGCTTGATCTCCCGGTCGTTGCCCGGCTGGAGCTGCGCGAAGCGGTTCTGCATTATCTGCGCCAGAGTGCGGTTGTTAGGGTTGTTGTTATTGTAGAACATCTGCCCGCCGAAATACTGCGGGTCGGTGAAATTATTCTGATGAATGCACAGGAAAATGCTGTCGGGATAGCTCTGGATTATCTCAAGACGGTTATCCATGTCAGACAGCTTCTGATTGCGTATCCCCTCAACGCCGGGGTCGTAAATGGAAATATCCTCGCTGCGGGTGAGCACTGTTTTGAAGCCGGAAAGCTCCAGCAGCTTCTGCAAATGCTTCACAACGGAAAGGTTCACGTCCTTTTCCAGCAGTCCGCTTTGCCCCACTGCGCCGCTGTCAAGACCGCCATGTCCCGCGTCCAGCACGATAATCGGCTTGTCGGAAACGTCAGCCTCAGCCGGAATGGCGTTGTCCGTGACCCTCGCGCATATCGCAAGGAATACGAACACCCCCGCCATGCACGCGGTAAATTTCAGAGTTTTTTTATTGAACTTCATAACAGCAAATACCTCCGGACAAATATTCTTTGTCCAAAATATATGCAGGCTGTCCCGGACATATTACCGGACAAAAAGGAGAAAAATATGGCAAAGCCAAAATCCGTGTTCGTATGCAGCGAATGCGGGCAGGAATATTCAAAATGGAACGGTCGATGCACCGCCTGCGGAAGCTGGAACACTATCGAAGAAGCAGAGCCCGCTCCAATCATCGGCGGGAAAGCCTCCGCGCCGGTCGGTGAGCTGAAATTCAGCTCTATCTCAGACATCAGCTACGAGGACGAAACACGTTATTCCACCGGGATAACCGAGCTGGACAGAGTACTGGGCGGAGGTCTGGTGAAAGGCTCTCTTGTGCTTATCGGCGGCGACCCCGGAATAGGCAAATCCACGCTGCTTCTGCAAATATGCGGTCACATGGGCGGTCAGTACAGCATTCTCTATGTTTCCGGCGAGGAATCAGAGCGTCAGATAAAGCTCCGGGCGGACAGGCTGGGAGTTGCAAACGGCGGATTAATGCTCGCCTCCGGCAACAACTGCGAGAGCATTATTCAGGCGGTAAAGAAATCCAAGCCGGATATCGTGATAATCGACTCGATACAGACGATAACCTCCAGCGGGATAAGCTCCTCCGCCGGGAGCGTAGTACAGGTGCGGGAATGCACCAACGCGTTCATGCACCTCGCGAAATCCGAGGAAATACCCATTTTCGTAGTCAGCCACGTCAACAAGGACGGCGGTATCGCCGGGCCGAAAATAATGGAGCATATCGTGGACACGGTGCTGTATTTCGAGGGCGAAAAGCAGCTATCCTTCCGCATTCTCCGGGCGATAAAGAACCGCTTCGGCTCGACCAACGAGATCGGAGTATTCAGTATGGACGACGACGGACTTCATGAGGTATCCAATCCCTCGGAGATGATGCTCTCCGGAAGAAGCTCGGCGGTTTCCGGAAGCGCCGTGGTCTGCACTATTGAGGGAACTCGCCCCATTCTGGCTGAGGTCCAGGCGCTGGTGACCAAGTCCTCCCTGTCCGCTCCCCGACGAGTGGCTACGGGCTTTGATTACAACCGCCTGTATATGCTCCTCGCAGTCCTTGAAAAGCGCACCGGCTTTTTTTTCGGCGGGGTCGATGTTTATGTGAACATTGTCGGTGGACTCAGGCTGGACGAGCCTGCGGCGGATCTGGCGGTGGCGCTGGCGCTTTATTCCGGACTGTGCGACAAGATCATCTCCGACAAGCTCATGGTGTTCGGGGAAGTGGGACTCGGCGGAGAAGTCCGGGCAGTATCCCACGTCCGGGAGCGGGTCAAGGAGGGCGCACGGCTAGGATTTGAACGCTGCATTATCCCGAAGCAGAGCTTTGCCTCCCTCAGCAAATCGGAAAGCTACGGAATACAGATAATCGGCGTAAAAACGCTTGAGCAGGCATTCCGCGCAATAAACGGCGATAAAAAGGAGAATAACTCATGACGAACTGCGACGACTGCGTAAACTATGTATACGACGAGGACAGCGAGTGCTATATCTGCCTTGTCAATCTCGACGAGGACGAGATGTACCGCTTCATGTGTGGTACAAACTACAACTGCCCGTATTACTCCTCCGACGATGAGTATGCTATCGCGAGGAAGCAGTAAACTACGTCAGTTACTGCCGCAGAAATCAACTGCGCCGCTCAGCGGGAATTACCCGCCGTATATCAGAAAACAAAAAAACTGCGCACTTGTTTTTCCAGTGCGCAGTTTTATTATATGGGCACATCTAAGGATAAGCTGATTAAAGCGAAGCGTAACAAAATCAGCCGCGTGAGTATGCGCGTTTGAACGGGGCGATTTTGTTTTAATCAGCGTCTCCCTAAAAACCATAGTGCCTCAGATGAGCAGTCAGATCAAGCAGATGAGGTACTAAGGCATTAGCCGGTGGTCTTTAGAGGTGACCATAAGGAAAAACCATCAGTCTTTCTGTATCAGCTTCAGTTCTCTGTAAAGCCTGCCTGCGGGAAGTCCCATAACGTTGTAATAATCTCCCTCGATACGCTTAACCAGAAGCGCTCCGCGCCCCTGAATGCCATAAGCCCCCGCCTTGTCCATCGGGTCGCCGCTGTCAACATAGACGGTTATTTCCTCGTCAGTAAGGGGGTAGAATTCCACAGCAGTTTCCTCCGCGAAGGAGCTTGTCCGGATTCCGGAAATTATCGTCACTCCGGTAAAAACGCTGTGCTTTCTGCCGGACAGCTTGCGCAGCATTTCCCCGGCGTTTTCGCGGCTGCGGGGCTTTCCGAGTATCTCTCCGTCAACAGCCACCACCGTGTCTGCGGCAATTATCGTGTCGGGAATTTCCTCCATTCCGGGGAATTTCCGCTGTCTGACCTCGGCGGCTTTCTGCTGAGAAAGCAGGATCACCGCTTCGCGGGGAGATATCCCCTCCGGAAGAATTTCCTCCCCCTGCGCCGGAATTATCTCGAAATCCTCCGTAATAAGTCCAAGAAGCTCTCTGCGGCGGGGGGACTGGCTTGCAAGTATCATCACTTTCCGCCCTTCGTCTTATGCTCCGGGGTATAGGGGTGCTGGGGAGCGTAGATTTCATTGTAGTTCTGAATGCACTGGCGAATGACCTCCACAGCCTGCTTCTGACCCATTACCTCGTTTACGGCTGTGGTCTTGCCTTCAAGCTGCTTATAAACCGAGAAGAAATGCCGCATTTCCTCAAACAGGTGGCTGGGAAGCGCTTCAATGCCACGGTATGCGTTGTATGTGGGATCCTCGAACGGGATCGCGATTATCTTCTCGTCGTTCTTGCCATTATCAAGCATAGTGATAACGCCGATAGGGTAGCACTGCACCAGCACCAGCGGATTTATAGGCTCGTTGCAGAGCACCAGTACGTCCAGCGGGTCGCCGTCATCCGCAAGAGTCCTCGGAATAAATCCGTAGTTTGCAGGGTAGTGGGTGGAGGTGTACAAAATTCTGTCCAGCATGATAAGGCCGGTCTGCTTGTCCAGCTCGTACTTCTTCTTGCTTCCCTTTTCGATCTCGATAACCGCAATAAAATCGTTAGGGGTGATCCTGTCCGGATTAATGTCGTGCCATATATTCATGAGGGTATCTCCTTTGCAAAAATTTTTCTGAAATTATTATACTACTTCTGCCTGATTATTTCAAGGGCTGAGAAAAGAAAAATCCGATGATTTCCGTCACTGATTTTCAGTCTGCTACATATTATGATACTGACCCGGAGTATACCGGAGGCGTATTCACGGAGGTGCGGCATGGAAAATTATCTGTTTCTCGGCGGCGACAAGCGCATTATTTATGCGGCGGAGCTGATCTCCCAGACAAACGGAGTCAGCGCGGCGGGGCTGGGCGGCGATTTCCCGCAGCCCTCCGGGAAATACGCGAGAATAGTACTGCCGCTGCCCTTTTCAAGGGACGGTGTGAATATAAACGCTCCGCTTTCCGAAGAATCCATGCCGCTGAACATCATTCCGGAATATGCTCAGGACGGAGGGCTTGTCCTGTCCGGGGGAAGTTCCGAGCGGCTGGAGAAGCTGTGCGCTGACAACGGTCTGCGACTGGTGAACTACTTCGCCGGGGAGGAGCTGACCCTAAAGAACGCGCTGCTCACCGCCGAGGGCGCGGTCTCCCTGCTGATAAGCGAGTCGGAAGGTTCGCTGTTCAATTCCAGCGCGGTGATAACCGGCTACGGCAGGATCGCGCATTACCTCGCGGAACTGCTGCGGGCATTCCGCTGCCGTGTGACGATAACCGCCAGAAGCTCCGTTCAGCGGGAACGAGCGATACTTGACGGGTTCTGCGCGCTGCCCGCACCGCTTGCCGGTCTTGCGGCGGAAAGCGCGGATCTTATCATAAACACTGCTCCGGCGGAGCTTTTCAGCGCAGATGATTTCAGTAAAATGCGCAAAACGGCGCTGTACATGGAGCTTGCCTCAAAGCCTGCCCAGCCTGAAAAGGGCTATGCCGAAGCCGCCGGGATAAAGCATATCATGGCGCCGGGTCTGCCGGGGAAATACTCACCGAGGACTGCCGGCGAAGCGATAGCGCAGGCGATAACCGCGGCGGCTGACCGGAGCTGACCTCAGGCAGTCCGCTCTGGGGACAATGATGAAAGGAGGACTCCGCCTGAAACATGGCGGTAACGATATATGACCGACATTTCAAAGCTTGCCGGACTTAAAGTCGGGGCGGCGGTGTGCGGCTCGTTCTGCACATTTTCAAGGGTGTTCCGGGTGCTGTCAGAGCTGGTGGCAACGGGCTGCGACATTACTCCGATAATGTCAGAGTGCGCTTACACCACCGACACCCGCTTCGGAAGGGCGCAGGAACACGCAGCAAAGCTGTTCGACATAACCGGAAAAACCGTCCTGCATGAGATAACCACCACCGAGCCTATCGGCCCGAAAAAGATGTTCGATATACTTCTGGTCGCGCCCTGTACCGGGAACACTCTGGCTAAGCTGGCGGCGGGGATCGTGGATACGCCTGTGTGCATGGCAGTCAAGAGCCACCTGCGCAACCAGCGTCCTGTGGTGATCGCAGTATCCACCAACGACGCCCTCGCCGGGGCTTCAAAAAATATAGGGATCCTGCGTAATTACCGGAACTTCTACTTCGTGCCGGTATTTCAGGACGACTGCGTTGGAAAGCCGTTTTCCATGATCGCGGATTTCACGAAGATACCGCAGACAATTGAAGCGGCGCTGGACGGGGTGCAGATTCAGCCGATGATCACTTCGATACAGTAAATAAACGAGCCGGGACAATCTGCCCCGGCTTTTTTGCGCATAAATGATTGACAACAGCGGGAATTTATAGTATAATATATAGTTGAAATAATATTAATTCTCCCTTGAAAGGACGCAGAAAAATGGGCTATGATTTTACCGCCATTGAAAGCAAATGGCAGAAATACTGGGACGAGCACAGAACGTTCCATGCAGAAAACGACTACTCCAAGCCAAAGTTCTACGCGCTTGTAGAGTTCCCCTATCCCTCCGGTCAGGGACTTCACATCGGACACCCCCGCCCCTATACCGCAATGGATATCGTTTCCAGAAAGCGCAGGCTTCAGGGCTACAACGTGCTGTTCCCAATGGGCTGGGACGCTTTCGGTCTGCCTACGGAGAACTTCGCGATAAAGAACAAAATACACCCGGCTATCGTTACCAAGAATAATGTTGAGCGCTTCAAGAGCCAGCTCAAATCCCTCGGTCTGTCCTTTGACTGGGAGAGGGAAATAAACACCACCGATCCCGATTACTTCAAGTGGACGCAGTGGATATTCCTTAAGCTGTTCAATGCCGGTCTTGCTTATAAAAAAGAAATGAACGTCAACTGGTGTACCTCCTGCAAGGTGGTTCTTGCCAACGAGGAGGTAGTAAACGGCGTCTGCGAGCGCTGCGGCGGCGAGGTAGTCCACAAGGTAAAGAGCCAGTGGATGCTGAAGATCACCGAATACGCACAGAAGCTGCTTGACGATCTCGACAGCGTTGACTATTTTGAGAAGATAAAGACTGCCCAGAAAAACTGGATCGGCCGCTCCACCGGCGCCGAGGTGGATTTCACCACCACCGCCGGAGATACCCTCACCATTTACACCACCAGACCGGATACCCTGTTCGGCGCGACCTATATGGTAATCTCGCCGGAGCACCCGATCATTGAGAAGTGGGCGGACAGGCTTTCCAACATGGACGCTGTGCGGGATTATCAGGCTGCCGCCGCAAGGAAGTCCGATTTCGACCGCACCGAGATGAACAAGGACAAGACCGGCGTCAAGCTGGAGGGCGTCCGTGCGATAAATCCCGTAAACGGCGCCGAGATCCCGATATTCATTTCCGACTATGTTCTCATGACCTACGGCACCGGCGCAATTATGGCGGTTCCGGCGCACGATACCCGTGACTGGGAGTTCGCCAAGGTGTTCGACCTGCCGATAATCGAGGTAGTAAAGGGCGGCGAGGACGTGCAGAAGGCTGCCTTCACCGACTGTGCTACCGGAGTTATGGTTAATTCTCAGTTCCTTGACGGACTTTCCGTTGAGGACGCAAAGGTAAAGATAAAGGAGTGGCTCACCGAAAACGGCAAGGGTCACGAAAAGGTGAACTACAAGCTGCGCGACTGGGTATTCTCCCGCCAGAGATACTGGGGCGAGCCTATCCCGGTAGTAAACTGCGAGAAGTGCGGCTGGGTGGCTCTGCCGGAAAGCGAGCTTCCGCTGAAGCTGCCGGAGGTAGAGAGCTATATGCCCACCGACACTGGCGAAAGCCCCCTGTCCACACTTGAGAGCTTCATCAACACCACCTGCCCCAAGTGCGGCAGGCCTGCGAAGCGCGAAACCGACACCATGCCCCAGTGGGCAGGCTCTAGCTGGTACTTCCTGCGCTACTGCGACCCCAAGAACGACAAGGAACTTGCTTCCAAGGAGGCTCTGAAATACTGGATGCCGGTAGACTGGTACAACGGCGGTATGGAGCATACCACCCTGCACCTGCTTTACAGCCGCTTCTGGCATAAGTTCCTGTACGACGAGGGCATAGTTCCCTGCAAGGAGCCGTACATGAAGCGCACCAGCCACGGCATGATACTCGGCAAGGATCCGGAGCGTCCAGGCGAGTTCACAAAGATGTCCAAGTCCAAGGGCAACGTTGTAAATCCCGATGATGTTGTCAGAGAGTACGGCGCAGACACCCTGCGTCTGTATGAGATGTTCGTGGGCGACTTTGAAAAGGCTGCTCCGTGGCAGGAAAACGGAATCAAGGGCTGCAAGCGCTTCCTCGACAGAGTATGGGCGCTTCAGGAGAAAGTCGTTCCCGGCGATGAATACAGCGACAAGCTCCGCGCTTCAATGCACAAGACGATAAAGAAGGTCAGCGAGGACATCGAAACGCTGAAATTCAACACCGCTATTGCGACCATGATGGGACTTCTGAACGAAATAGACGCGGCAGGATCTCTGTCCCGCGGGGATTACCGGACACTGCTTATCCTTCTCAATCCGTTCGCTCCGCACATCACCGAGGAACTGTATCAGGTAATGGGCTACGAGGGAGTGCTCAACGAGCAAAAGTGGGTGGAATATGACGAGGCGCTCTGCGTTGAGGACAGCGTTGAGATCGTCGTTCAGCTCAACGGCAAGGTAAAATCGCGCTTCAACGCTCCGGTGAACTGCGATAAGGAGGAGCTTGAAAAGCTTGCCCTCGACCTGCCGGAGATAAAGTCCCTGATTGACGGAAAGATCATCGTAAAGAAGATTGCCGTTCCGAACAAGCTTGTAAACATCGTTGTAAAGTGAACGGAGGACAAAATGAAGAAAACACTGAACAAGTTCATCGCTGCGCTGACTGCTGCGGTGATGATAACAGGCTGTTCAGCGAACACCGAAAGCTCCGCAGGCGCTGATATTTCCGCAGGAAGCGGCGCTGAGCAGACCGTTTCTTCGGGGGATGTGTCCTCGGAGGACGGCGCAGACGATCTTTCCTCCGCGTCATTGGAAGAAGCTGATCCTGTGGACACGGATACTCCGGACAATTCAGAAAGCACAGAGAGTACTGAAAGTGCAGACATAGAGCCTGACACAGATACCCCGAATAGTACAGAGGCTTCTCAAACATCAGCATCCGAAACAGTCCCGGCAACGGAGGAAACAGAAATGAGCGAGAATGTGAAGTATATTGCACTGACCTTTGACGATGGTCCTAACACGACCACCACGAACGAGGTCATTGACAAGCTGGAGAAGTACGATATCGTGGCTTCATTCTTTCTCGTTGGGAACAACATCAACGAGGAGAGCGCTAAAGCGGTAAAGCGCGCCTATGACATGGGCTGCGAAATAAACAACCACAGCCGCACCCACAGCAATATGTCTGGTTTCACTCCGGAGGAGATAAAGGAAGAATACGACTTCGTGGACGAAAAGGTATTCGAGATCACCGGTGAGCATACGAAGTTCTTCCGCCCGCCTTACATCTCGGTCAGCGAAGTAATGCTTGACAATATCGACGTTCCGTTTATTGCGGGCATAGGCGCGAATGACTGGGAGGACAAAGTCACAGCCGAGCACAGGGCAAGGCTTATCCTCAGGCAGGCAAAGGACGGCGACATTATCCTGCTCCATGACGCAGAGGGCAACTCCCAGACCGTGGAGGCTCTCGATACGATAATTCCGGAGCTTCAGTCGCAGGGATACAAATTCGTCACGGTGTCCGAGTTGTTCAAGATCAAGGGAATAGGCCCGGATATGGAAAAGATATATACCAATGTAATGCAACAGTATATGTACAACTGATTTAAACACATAACCCGGCGGTTCGCATTTTAACCGCCGGGTTATTTTTTCAGCAATGTTTTTTTATGAATTCAAGGCACATCTCATTCATTCGCGCGTTTTCGCGCTCGGAGAAGCCGTGTCCCTCCCCGGGGAAGAGCTCAAGCCTTGCGTTTTTGTAGGTCTTTGCCGCCCATTCGGAGTAGTGGAGCGGCACGATATCGTCATTGTCGCCGTGCATAATCAGAACATCTCCGGAGTATGAGCCGACTGCTTCTGAAAGAACCATGCTCCGCGCCGCGGCAATGAAATCCCTGCCGATGTTCATTCCCCACATATCAACGACGTCCGGAATATCTGAACCGTCAGGGTACTTCCTGCTCCAGTCGTCCGGAATGCACAGCGCCGGAAATTGCAGCATAAGACCGCCGATTCTGTCACGAAGTTCCTCCGCGGCAAGCGCAGAAACCATTCCACCCTGACTTGAGCCGAACAGGAACACCCTGTCCACGCATTCCAGAGAGCTTACGCGGTCAAACACCGCAAGAAGATCTTCCTTTTCAGTGGCAAGGCTCATGCTGGTGGTAGGGAATCCGCTTTTGTCCCTCAGACCGCCGCCGCAGAAGTTGAACGCCGCCGCAGCGATCCCACGGCTCGAAAAGAATTCGCAGGCAGCATAAAAGTCCGTCATGCAGCTATTGTAGCCGTGACTGAATATCATCGCCGGGCAGGAAACTCCACCCTCCGGCAGAAAAAACGCAGCGTCTACCGTCCGCCCGTTGCAGGGTATTTTTGGATAATATGTCATAATTACTTCTTCTGCTGGGGAGCTGCTGTCTGCTGGGGCTGGGGCTGCTTCTGCTGGAGGTCGCCGCCGCTCGCAAGTGTCTTGCGGGCAATTCGGATATCGTTCACGTCCTTGACCATAAGCTCCTCTACCCTAGCCAGCATCTTATCAGTGAAATCCTGTGTATAGTTGCGGATAACGTTGGAGCGCTGCTGTGCGCTGCTGATCTCCTCGGTGGCACGGCGGCGGGCTTCCTGAAGGATAGAGTTCTCATCGATAAGCTCCTTGCGCTGCTGCTCCGCCTTGCGGATTATCTCCTCCGCTTCCTTTTTAGCGTCGCTGATTATGCGGTTCTTGTCGGCAACGATATTCTGCGCCTGCTGAATTTCACGGGGAAGAACAAGTCGCATCTCAGTTGCAATCTCATCAATCTCTGATACGTCAACAAGGCTCTTTTTGCCAAGGGGGAACGGTGCCGCCTTTCTTACCACCTCGTCAAGCATTGATATGAGATCTAACAGACTGTACTCCATAGTGTTTACGTCCTTTCATATAAAATGTTTTATTTCATTCGTGATATTTGCTTTCCGCCAATGCTCTTGCCTTGTCAAAGTCCTGAGTGAGCTTGGTTTTAATTTGCTCATGTATGCAGGCGGGAACATATTTGCTCAGATCTCCGCCGAACATCGCCACCTGCTTTACCATGCTTGAGGAAACAAAGGTCGTCCGCAGGCTCGCGGGGATAAATACCGTTTCCGCACGGGGATTGAGATCCTTGTTGGTGTGCGCCATCTGGAATTCATACTCAAAGTCAGTCGTCGCACGAATTCCCTTTACGATAACGTCAACGTCCTGCCGCTGGTTGAAATAATCCGCAAGCAGCCCGTCAAAGCTCGCTATCTCCACGTTGGGGATATCCCTTGTGGTTTCCCGCAGGAATTCGCACCGCTCCGGAATGGTGAAGCTGTAAGATTTGAGCGGATTTATCAGCACCACGACCACCAACTTGTCAAACATTTTCGAGGCGCGCTGGATAATGTCGAGATGCCCGTTCGTCACCGGGTCAAAGCTACCGGGATATATTGCTGTTTTCATGTTGTTGTCTCCTCTCCGGGCTGCCCGTCTGCGTCTGGAGCTTCCTTCGGGCGGTAGATAGTCACCGTCGTCCGGGAATGCCGCAGCAGCTTGACCGCTTCAAATCTGCCTATCTCCCTCGGAAGTACGCATTCCTTTTCATGCTCGCAGATTATTACTCCGTTTTCGCTCATCTTCTCCACCAGATTAGGCAGAGCCTTCTGAATTATCTTGTAATTATAAGGCGGGTCGAGTATCGCGATATCAAAAACTGCCCTTGTACTTTTCAGAAACGCGGAAAACGGCATATTGACTACCCTTGCGTTCTCCTCAAGCCCGGTGGACTTGAGATTTTCGCGCACCGCCTTTATGGAAACCGCAGCGCTGTCCACGAAGTATGCTTCCTTTGCCCCGCGGCTGAGCGCCTCGATTCCAAGCTGACCGCTGCCGGCGAACAGGTCAAGCACTGTCCTTCCCTCTATCTCAAACTGAATGGCGCTGAAGATAGCTTCCTTAACTCCGTCTGTGGTGGGACGGACTACCTCCGTACCCTCGACGGTGACAAGCTTTCTTCCCCTCGCCGTTCCGGTTATTACTCTCATATAAATATCTCCTGTTTATCGCGCTCAGAACCGTTCCTGAATGAAACTGTACAGTTCCTGCGCCTTTTGTTCGCTTATTTTCGCCGCCGTCCGAAGCTCCTGCGGGGTGGCTTTTTTCATTTCCTGCTTGGTCTTGAAGGCTTTCATCAGAGCCTGAGCCTTTGCCGTGCCTATGCCGGGGACTTCGGTAAGTTCCAGCTCGTATGTCTTTTGCTTGTGCTTTACCCGCTGGAATGCTATGGAGTACCTATGGACCTCGTCCTGCATATTGGTGAGCAGCTTGAACAGTGATTTGTTCGCGCTGACGGATATCTCTCCGCCCTCTTTGGCTATCGCCCTTGTGCGGTGCTTGCTGTCCTTGACAAGCCCGAACAGCGGAACGTCTATTCCCATTTCATCAAACACCTGCGCCACTGCGGCGACATGACCCTGACCGCCGTCCAGCAGGATAAGATCAGGCAGCGGTGAAAAGCTCTCATCGCCGTCAATGTACCGCTGCATTCGCCGCCGCAGCACCTCCTGCATACTAGCGTAGTCGTTTATTCCCACAACGTCCTTTATATTGAATTTGCGATAGCCCGGCTTGAACGGTCTGCCGTTGCGGTAAACTATCATTCCGCCGACACGTCCGGTTTCCCCGAAGTTAGACATATCATAGCACTCGATGACAAGCGGGATCTTCTCCAGATGAAGCAGGGTGCGCAGATCCTCCAGCGCGTTTATTTCCTTTGCAGTCCTGCCAACTTTGAGGGCAAGGTACTCGCTGGCGTTGTTCTTCGCAAGAACTATCTGCGCCAGACCGCTGCCCCGCTGCGGTACGACAAACTTCACCGTGTGACCCGCCTTTTCCCTCAGGAGCTGGGTCACAAGCTCCATGTCCTCAAATTCCTCGTCGATATATATTTCTTTCGGGATATCCTCCCGGTCAGGGTAGTAGCTGAGCAGGAAATCCCGCCGCATCGCCGCCGGGTCGTATTCGTCGCCGATGAAGAAATTCTCCTTGTCCACCAGTCTGCCTCCCCGGTATTTCACCGCCGCAACGCTGGCAAGGCTGACATTCTGGGCGAGGGCGATTATGTCATAATCCTCGGTCTTGTAGTCGAATATCTTCTGGGAATTCTTGAGACGTGCTATCGCCTGTATCCTGTCCCGGAGCTTCGCGGCTTTCTCGAATTCAAGGTTCTCTGCTGCTTCGTTCATCTCCTCGGTGAGCTGCTCCACGGACTTCTGGCTGCCGGTCTTGAGGTAATCCAGCGCCTCGTCGATTATTTTGCGGTATTCCTCAGAGGATATCTTCCCTCTGCACACCCCCATGCACTTTTTAATGTGCATATTAAGGCAGGGACGCTCCTTGCCGAAATCCATCGGAAAACGGCGGTTGCAGGTGGGAAGCATGAAAATAGTGTTGGCTTCTTCTACCGCCTGCTTAACGGTAAATCCGCTGGTAAACGGCCCCAGATAGTCTGCATTGGGGTCGTTGGTGTTGAGGGCGTAGGAAATCCGGGGGTACGCTCCCTTTGTTATCTTGATGT
The DNA here is from genome assembly GCA_945833805.1 of uncultured Clostridia bacterium. Taxonomy (GTDB): domain Bacteria; phylum Bacillota; class Clostridia; order Oscillospirales; family Ruminococcaceae; genus CAG-115. Next base: position 14,739 of record CAMAGG010000018.1, read on the forward strand.
AATTGTAGCCCTTATCGTCCTTCAGAAGAATGTTATACTTGGGCTTGTGCAGCTTGATAAGGCTGCATTCCAGCACCAGCGCGTCCAGTTCGCTCGGACAGACGATGAAATCGAAATCGAAAATATTGTCGATAAGCTTCAGGGTCTTTGCGTTGTGGCTGGCGTCATGCCGGAAGTAGGAGGTAACGCGGTTCTTGAGCGCCTTTGCCTTGCCGACGTAGATTATCTTTCCGGTCTTGTCCTTCATGAGGTATACTCCGGGGCTGAGAGAAAGGCGGTTTGCCTTGTCCCGAAGATAATCTAACCGCTCGTTCATTGCCCTGCCTCCTAAGTATACTATACACTATTCATTGTACCATTTTTTCTTCAAAAATACAAGGGCTAAGGGACATTTTTTTAAAATTCCCGCAAAAAACCTGAGAAAACCCGTAAAACTGGATAATTCCCGCAATATAGGGCATAATAACCCCCAGAATGAAAAAGGAGGAAAGCTTATGTCGTTTTATGGAAGAATTGCCGGCGGGCTTGTGGCTCTGGTTCTGGTGGGAGGAAGCGCAGCTTACGTCGCCTCCGCCGCAGGGAATGTTCTGACCGCCGCTGAGCAGACCGCCGCCGAGCTGTCCTGCTATGTCATAAAGGAGCATAACGGCTCTGTGGCTCTGTTCCGGGACGGAAGCGAGGAACCGCTGGCGGTGTATTCAACTCCGATCAGTGAGATAAATCCAATGGACGCGGAGCTTCTCAGAGAGGGTATACGGCTTCGGGGGCTTTCCGAGGTGAGCAGGATATTAGAGGATCTTGAGATCGAATAAAAAAAGGGCTGTTTCTCATGAAACAGCCCTCAGCTTGTTATTTCAGATCACCAGCCTCTGCGCCGATACCGGGGCAGAATAAGGCATAATGCGCTCCGGAAATCCGTCAGAATTACATTTCGATAACAATTTCATTCTCAGCCTTTAATATGCTGTCGAGAATGAGCTTGCCATCTATCTTCTCTCCGTTTACGGTTACCGACTTAACGCCGTGCTCTGAACCGTTCGGATTCTTAACTGTAACGTGCAGCTTCTTGCCGCGGAAGGTCTTGTCCATTGTGTATTCCTTCCACTCGGAGGGGATAGACGGGTCAATGACTAAGCCCTTTGTTTCGGGGTTAAGTCCGAGAATACCCTCGGTAGTTCCTACCATAACAGTGGAAGCGGTACCGGTCAGCCAATGAACGTGCGCACGTCCTGCGAACGGGCTGTCCTTGCCCTCAACGAACTGACCGTATACATACGGCTCAAGCACTCTGTGCTCTGCGTTGTCGTTGTAGGTAGCGGGAGCGGCTTCCTTCCAGTACTTGTAAGCGCGGTTGCCGTGACCAAGCTTGGACTCGGCAAGTATCAGCCAGCCCTGCGGCTGAGAGAAGATACCCGCATTCTCCTTGGTGCACTTGTTGAAGCACTGCATCAGCGCGCCGTCAAAGCCATGCTTAACATAGGGCGGATACATAACCATTGCTCCGTAAGGAGTGTTCAGCTCACGCTCTACGCTGTCCATAGCCTTTTCGCCCTGCTCCTTGCTTGCAAAGCCGGAGATGACAGACCAGCTCTGCGGGTTGAGCCACATGGAAGCCTCAGGATCGGTGCGCTGACCGATAACCGTGCCGTCCTCCTTGTAGCCGCGGATCCATCTGTCCTCATTCCAGCACGCGGAGAGGATAGTGTCAAGCTTAGCCTTGATCTCGTCGAGGTACTTGATATAATCGGCGTCGTTCTTTTCAACTGCGTAGGTGCGCAGGATCTTTACTGCATACACGAGCTGGAATGCAACGAATGTAGACTCGCCCTTCTTGCCGAGGCGCAGGCAGTCGTTCCAGTCTGCGTGCAGACCTGCGGGCATTCCGTGGTTGCCGAGGTGGTTCATGGAGAAGTCGATCGCTCTCTTGAGGTGATCGTAAACAGTTCCCTTCTCGCCGTCGTTCGCATAGAAGATCTCCTCATCAAGGAATGCGCTGTCGCCGCTCTCGGAGATGTACTTGTAAACGGTCGGGAACAGCCACAGAGCGTCGTCCGCGCGGTAGCTGGGGTGACCGGTCTGCTTTGCGTATACGGAATTCTCGTCGTTTTCGTCCGGGTGGTTCTCCTGACCTGCCTTGTGGTCGTATTTTACCAGCGGCAGACCTGCGCCGTTAGTTACCTGAGCGGAGAGCATGAACTCGATCTGCTTCTTTGCCATCTCAGGAGCAAGGTGGATTATACCCTGAATATCCTGAACAGTGTCGCGGTAGCCGAAGCCGTTTCTCAGACCGCAGTACTGGAAAGAAGCCGCTCTCGACCAGATAAATGTGATGAAGCAGTTGTAAGCGTTCCATGTGTTGACCATATTATTGAAGTCAGCGTCGGGGGTGTGTACCTGAAGGTTGGCAAGCTTAGAGTGCCAGTAATTCTTCAGCTCGGCAAGCTCTGCCTCAACTGCGCCGGACTTCTCATACTTCGCGATGATCGCGGTGATCTCCGCCTCGGTCTTCTGACCGCCGAGAACATAAGTCAGTTCCTTTGTTTCACCGGGCTGGATGGTTATGTCGCTCTCCAGAGCGCCGCAGGAGTTGGTATTGTAGTTGAGGTCGCCCTTAAGCCCCTCTTCAATTCCCTTGGGGTTAGCGTAGCTGCGGTAGGAGCCTACAAAAGCGTCACGGTCGCCGCAGTAAGAGTCAACCTTTGCGCTAGCAAGACCGAGGAAGCGTCCACTGTTGGGATTGTAGATCTCGTTCTGCATCTGGTGGATATAATTGCCCTTGAAATAGGTGCGGGTGATGAACAGGGTATACTGAAGATTTACCTGATCCTGCTCATAATTGGGATCGTTAACAAATTCGCAGTAGCCGGTGACAGCGAGCTTTCTGGGCTTGTCAGAGGTGTTGGTCACCTTAGCCGCCCATACCTCGTATGTAGAGTCCTTCGGTACATAATAAGTCACCTCGGACTTTATGCCCTTGTACTCAGAAGTGATAACGGTGTAAGCAGTACCGTGGCGGCACTCGCTCTTGAAGCTGTCGAGGGGCTTGCATACCGGCGCCCATGAAGCAGACCAGTATTCGTTGGTTTCAAGATCCCGCAGATAAACGTATCTGCCGGGGGTGTCGTTTGCAACTCCGTTGAAGCGGTAGCGGATAACGCGTCCGTTAGCGCCGCTCTTAACGAAGCTGTAACCGCCGGCGTTGTTGGAAATGATAGCGCCGTATTCGGGAGAGCCGAGGTAGTTTGCCCATGCGGACGGTGTGTCCGGACGGGTGATGACATACTCCTTGTTGAGTTCGTCGAAATGTCCGTAGTTCATTGGTATTCCTCCATCTTAATGCCGTGTAACGGCTTATTTACTATATACATTATATCAGTAAAACGTTTACATTTCAAGGGCGGTAATTTGTACAAATTTTTGCCGTGATTTTTATGCGCAATATACAAATCGCAACAGCCCCGCCGCAGACAGACTGGGGCGGAGCTGATCCTTTATGTAGCTTATTCTTCCGGAACGAGAACGGCGTAGTTGCCCTCGTCGCGCTTGTAAACAACGTTCACCTGACCGGAATCTGCATTCCTGAACATGAAGAAGGTGTGATCCAGCAGGTTCATCTGGAGGATAGCCTCGTCCACGGTCATGGGGCGCAGCTGGAATTTCTTCTCACGGATAACCTCGTAATCCTGCTCCTCCGGCTCAGGCGCAAGACCCTCGAACGCCCCGGAGCGAAGGCTCTTCTCTACCTTTGTCTTCTGCTTTCTGATCTGGCGGATAACGCGGTCAACAGTTACGTCCAGCGCGTCGTTCTTGTCCTTTGCGGACTGCTCCGCGCGGTAGATGATTCCGTTATATTTTACCGTAAGCTCCAGAATGATCAGATCCCGGCGCTCCTCCAGAGTAATTTTAGCCTCTGCCTCCTCCGGGAAGAAGCGGTCAAGCTTTGCGCTGAGCTTCTGTACAGCGTAATCAGTGAACGCCTGATTGATCGTGAGCTTCTTTGCGGTGATAGTTACTTTCATACAAATCATTCCTTTCGGGATTAAGTACAGATAAACGACAATGGTTTATCTGTATATTATTGTATCATATTTATTGCAAATATACAAGTACATTTATAAAATTTCATCTTTTTTACACATTTTGTACAAAAGATTATGTAAACATTGAACAAAAACAAAATGCGCAGTACAAAAATGCACTGCGCAGAAGCAAAACAAATAACATCAAATAATTATGTATAGAAAGGAGAAACATCGTTATTCCTTTACCGATCCCGCAACAAGGTTGCTGTAAATGAACTTTTGCAGAAACAGGAAGATCACCAGCGAGGGTATGATACAAATTATGATACCCGCGAATATGACTTCCCACTGTGCACTGTATGGCCCTATGAACTTATACAGCGCCGTGGAAACCACCGCCAGATCATCGTTCGGCATATACAGGTTTGCTGTGTAGAAGTCATTGTAAATGCTCACGAACTTAATTACCAGAACCGTCGCGATAGCCGGACGAAGCATCGGGAGAATTATGCTCCAGTATACCCGCGGATAAGACGCGCCGTCAAGGATCGCGCTCTCATCCAGTGACACAGAAATATTATCAAGAAACTGAATGAAAATGTAGATCGAAACGATATCAGTACCAATATACAAAATGCAGGGCGCCCATATCGTGTTGTACAGACCAAGCTTGCTTACGATCTGGAATACAGTTACCTGCATCGCTATATTCGGAAGCAGAGCCGCAAACAGGAACACCGCTTTTACTGCCCGGGTGAACAGCATATTGAACCGCTGGAGAACAAAAGCCGTCATTGTACCAGTGATTATCGTGCCGAAGCAGGATATCACCAGAATGATCGCGGTGTTCAGCAGACCCTTCATTACGTTGCCATTGATGAACGCTGTTACAAAGTTCTTGAACTGAGGCACCTCCGGCAGAGTGAACACGTTGGTGGTAATATATTCATCATGCGTCTTGAATGCGCCGATGAGAACGACCACTAACGGAAGCAGTACTACCAGACAGCACAATATCAGGAAACCGTAGGTCAGCACCTTGAACAGGATCTTTACTGATTTCGGCGTTTCGTTGAAGTGATAGTCACTTATATCAAAGGACTGATCATTTTTTCTTGACAAACGGCTCACTTCCTTTCCCTGAAGAATGCCTTCTGTATTACGGTAATGATTATGATTATCGCCAGAAGAACTATCGCCATAGCCGAAGCAAGACCTATCTTCTGATACTGGAAGGCTGTTTCTATCGTCTTTATTACAAACGTGCTTGTGCCGTTGCGTCCGCCGGTGATGATATACGGGATCTCAAATACCGATACAGCGCCCTTGATAGCAAGGATAAGCTGAAGCGCAACGATAGGACGTATGCTCGGAAAGATGATGTACCAGAATCTCTGCCACGCGTTAGCCCCATCGAGGTCAGCCGCCTCGTAAACGTCCGGAGAAATGGACTGGATAGCGCCTATGTACATTATAATATCAAAACCGATATATCTCCAGATCGAAGCAAATACCAGACAAAAGTTTACAATATCCGGGTTAGAAAGCCATTTTACAGGGTCAGCTCCGAACATCATCAAAATGCTGTTAAGGGTACCCTCGGTATTGGTAATACCATCGCCCTTCTGGAAGAAGCGACGGAAGATCAAGGATACCGCAACGCCGTTCATCATGTAGGGAAAGAACAGAACTCCCTTGAACACATTGGCGAACTTGATTTTGGAACACAGTAGAGTTGCGATGAACAGTGCAAGTCCCTGCTGGATAAACGAACCTACCATATAATAGATACTGTTTTCAAAGGTGGACAAATAGCTGCTGTCGGTGAACAGACGCACATAATTGTCAAAGCCTACCCACTCCACGGAAACGCCAAGCTGGTCACGTTTCTGGAAGCTGAATATACCCATATTCACCGCGGGTATCAGCGTAAACAGGATCAGCAGCACCAGCGGGATAAGCAGGAAAAGCACTGTTGTAATATATTTCTGCCCGGTGTAGCCCTTTACCCACTGGATAAAGGTGCGCTTTGGTCTTACGGTTTCGGCAGCCATAGATGCTTTTTCGCCGTCCTTTCTTGCGATGTTAAAATAAAATGCCCTTAGACAGCTAATTCGGGAAGGGAGCACCTTCCCGAATCGCTTGGGAGAATTAAAACGCGGCGTTGCATAAAGTATGAACAAGTTCAAAGGAGGTCTTTCTACAAGCCGCTATAAGAAAAGATGCTGTCGGAATAATCAGCCGTTAGCTGCCAGATAAGCCTGGAAATCAGCATTGGCATCTCTTGTCGCATTCCACTTTGCGTTTGCGTCAGCAACGATAGAATCGAACGCGTCGTCGCCCTTGCCAGCGAATGCAGCCTCTGCGATCTGGATCTTGAAGTTAGCAGCGTCACCCTGCCATGTACCTACCTCGGAGTCGTTGTTGATAGCGTCCCAGACGCCTACCAGACCCTCAGGAGCGGTTTCGGTAACAAAGAACTCGCAGTCAGCGAAGTCGGTGAGGTAGTCAGGCATTGCAGAGCCTCTCAGTGCGCATACGGATCCTTCCTTCTGTGCAAAGCCGGATTCCTCAACGAACCATGTGATGTACTTCTTGCCAAGCTCCTTGATCTCGTCGCTTCTGTTCTTGTTGATACCGAGGCAGTAGTCAGAGGTGGACTCAGCATACTGCTTGCCGTTTACACTGAACGGAGCGGGCATATAGCCGATATCATCGGGGTTCTCGCCTGCTTCCTTGAACTGAGAAACAGCCCAGCTTCCCATTACCATGGTAGCGATCTTGCCGTCGTTGATAGCCTTCTTGCAGCCTTCCCAGTCAGATGTGCTGGGATCTTCCTCGTGGAGGGTGGGATCCTTGAATATGTCGAACATCAGATTGTATACTTCATAGTAAGCGTCGCCGGGAACGAACAGATCTCTCTGGCTGGTGAGAATGTCGGTTTCATAAGTCTTGCTGCCGGAAGCGGAGTTTACAAGAGAAGCCCACTGTACCAGAGTCCAGTCTGCGTTTGCGAAGTTAGTGTAGTAAGGAATAGCGTCTGTTTTTTCTGCAATCAGCTTGAGGTCAGCTATGAAATCCTCGGGAGTCTTGGGCAGCTCGGTGATGCCGGCTTCCTTCCAGACGCGCTTGTTGTAGCAGATGCCGCCCGCAATAGTACCGAGGTGAGCGATTCCGTAAACAGTGTTATCATACATCTTCTTGTCTGCCCACATATACTTCTCATTCAGCTCATCGTATGTACCGAGCGGCTCGAAGAAGTTGGAGAGATCCTCCAGCTTTACTGTGTCGGGGATCATAAGTACATCGCCGTATTCAGTTGTGTTCATCATTGTAGGAACATCGGTGGAATAGTCTGTGAATGCCTGATATACTACTGTGCAGTTGTTAGCCTCCTCAAAAGACTTGGTCATCTCTGCGAGAGTTCCGTCGTCCTTTCTGTCGGTACGGTGTGTGAGTACTGTAAGAGTGAGCTTGTCACCGGAGCTGCTGTCGGTGCTTGCAGTGCTGTCGGTGCTTGCAGTGCTGTCGGGACTGCTTGAGTCATTGCCGGACGAGCTGCTGTTTGAGATTTTGGAAGATTCGGTGCTGCCTGAGCTGCAGGCTGCAAGGCTCAACATTGTGCTTGCTGCAAGGAATCCTGCCATAAGCTTTCTGAGTTTCATTGGTGTTTCCTCCCTAAAATACTTTTTCAAATACATTGGTTAAGTCTGGTTAAGAATAACTTAAACATTAGTTTATATTACCGCTTAGCCCGTTTATATTATATTAATTTTTTGGTTAATTGTC
>CAMAGG010000019.1 GCA_945833805.1 uncultured Clostridia bacterium
CCTCCGGACCGGTCATGAATTCCTCAATAACTATCTCGCTGCCGGATTTGCCGAATTTGCCGTCCAGCAGCATGGAATTCACCGCCGCCTTTGCTTCCTCAAAATCCTTTGCGATAATAACGCCCTTGCCCAGCGCAAGTCCGTCGCATTTAATGACCGCGGGATAGCTGTTCTGCTCCCTGATGTATTCTATCGCCTTATCAGCGTCGGTAAAGGTTTCATAGCCCGCTGTGGGTATGCCGTACTTCTTCATCAGCGCCTTTGAGAAAACCTTGCTGCCCTCAAGTATAGCCGCATTCGCGCGGGGACCGAAGGTCTTGAAGCCAGCCTCGTTCAGCCTGTCAACCATTCCCATTACCAGCGGGTCGTCCGGTGCGACAAAGACATAATCCGGCTGGAGCTTTTTCGACAGCTCAAGAATACCGTCAAGGTCAGTCGCCTTTACCGGGAAGCACTCCGCCAGCGCGGAAATACCGCCGTTGCCGGGGGCTGCGTAGATCTTGTCTACCTTAGGTGATCTTGCCAGAGCGGTAATTATAGCGTGTTCGCGTCCGCCGCCGCCTACTACCAGAATATTCATATCAAAAACGTCCTTTCGGGTTAATTTATTTCAACTTATATTGTAGCATAAAATCTGATGTTTTTCAAGATATTTTGAGAATTTCCGCGCAACTGTTTGACATATCGGGCTGCAAATGATATAATTAAATAAAAACAACAAGTAAAGAGGTATAAGTATGCGAAAAATAACTGCTGCGGCTGTCCAGATGTCCATACCCAGAACAAGAGAACAATCGATAGATAAGGCTGAGAAGCTGGTTCGGCAGGCAGCTTCTCAGGGTGCGAACGTAATTCTTCTGCCGGAGCTTTTTGAAACGTGGTATTTCTGTCAGGAGCGCCGCTACGACAGCTACAAGCTTGCGCTGCCTGTGGAGGAAAATCCCGCAGTTAAGCGCTTTCAGGCTGTCGCAAAGGAGCTTGGCGTTGTACTTCCGATAAGCTTTTACGAGCAGGACGGGAATGTGCTTTACAACAGCATTGCAATGATCGACGCGGACGGCTCTCTGCTTGGGGTCTACCGCAAGACCCATATCCCGGACGATCACTTCTATCAGGAGAAATTCTACTTCACCCCCGGCGGCACCGGCTTCAAGGTGTGGGATACGAAATTCGGGAAGATCGGTGTGGGAATATGCTGGGATCAGTGGTTTCCGGAGGCGGCGCGGTGCATGGCTCTGATGGGCGCGGAGCTGCTTCTCTACCCCACCGCGATAGGCTCAGAGCCGGTGCTTGAATGCGACAGTATGCCCCACTGGCAGCGTTGTATGCAGGGTCACGCGGCGGCAAATCTTGTCCCGGTGATCGCCGCAAACCGGATTGGTACTGAAACTGTCACCCCGGACAGCGATAACCAGAATCAGTCCTCCGCGCTCACGTTCTACGGAAGCTCCTTTATCGCCGATAATACCGGAGGTCTTGCGGAGTGCGCCGACAGGACGAGCGACTGCGTTCTGCTGCACAGCTTCGACCTTGACGAGCTGCGGGATATGCGGCTGAGCTGGGGAGTTTTCCGGGACAGACGTCCGGAGATGTACGGTAAAATCACTGAAAGATAGTCCAGAGGTATACTATGAAAGTAATTGAAACTCTCCCGTCCGAGGACGGATTTTATATGCCGGCGGAGTTTTCCCCGCACTACGGCTGTATTCTGATATTCCCGGAGCGCTCCGATTCGTGGCAGTACGGAGCATATGCCGCGCGCAAGGCTTTCGTGCAGGTCTGCACAGCTATCGCCAGAAGCGAAAAAGTCACCGTCTGCGCAAGCAGCCGCCAGTACGAGAATGCCCGCCGTATGCTCCCCTCGCATATCCGCGTGGTCGAGATGAGCAGCAACGACAGTTGGGCAAGGGACTACTGCCCCACCTTTGTCACCAACGGCAGGGTCATTCGCGGTATCAACTGGAGCTTCAACGCGTGGGGCGGACTTACAGACGGTCTGTACTTCCCGTGGGACAAGGACGACCGCATGGCGCGCAAGCTGTGCGACCTATATGACAAGAGTATGTACGACGCCTCCGGATTTGTGCTGGAGGGAGGCTCTATCCATTCGGACGGCGAGGGTACTATCCTCACCACCGAAGCCTGCCTGCTCAGCGCCGGGAGAAATCCTGACCTGACAAAGGAACAGATCGAGGAAAAGCTCAAGCAATATCTCGGAGCGGAGAAAGTTATCTGGCTGGAACGCGGAATTTATAACGACGAAACCAACGAGCACGTTGACAACATCTGTGCTTTCGTGAAGCCCGGAGAGGTAGTCCTCGGCTGGACAGACGACAAGTCAGACCCGCAGTATGAGCTGTCCCGCTCCTGCCTTGAGATACTTGAGAATTCCACCGATGCAAAGGGGCGGAAGATCAGAGTTCACAAGCTGCGCCTGCCGAAGCCGGTAACTATCACCGCCGAGGAATGCGCCGGACTTGACACTATGGACTTCCAGCCAACGAGAACCCCCGGCGAGCGGCTTGCTGCGTCTTACGTCAACTTCTACATCTCAAACGGCGCGGTGGTCATGCCCTTCTTCAACGACCCGGCGGACGAGCCGGCAAGGGCGAAGCTTGCGGAGCTTTTCCCCGACCGGGAAATTATACCGATCTATGCACGGGATATCCTCATCGGCGGCGGCAATATTCACTGCATTACTCAGCAGATACCTGCGTTCTCCGCAGAGGAAAGTCAGTCGCCTTAAAATACTCCCTGTAATATCATTTTTAGATTATACTGTACGAGCATCAATTTTATTCTCTCATAATAAATTCCCCCTCTCCACGATCCGGAAAGGGGGAACGTTGTATTTACTGGTCGTAATTCCGATATCAGAAATTACTTCTGGTTATCCTCAAACCACTTGGCAGCCATCATCGGAGAAAGCACGAAGTCGAGGATTTCCGGAGTGCCGTCATAAACATCAGTGCCGGAAGTGGCTTCCTCACCGACAGCCTCGCAGATATCGTAGGTCACCTGAGGACGGTACTTGATGCGGCAGTAGAGGAACTCCGGAGGGATATAGTCGATCTGGGAAACCTCCTCCAGCCAGAGGAACGGCGACATTCCGCCGATGCTCACATCGTCGATTATCCAGCCGCCGGCAGCGTAGGAGTCATTCGCGCAGAGATACAGCGAGAAGCGGAACTTCTGCTCCTTTTCGCCGTTAAGAAGTCCGATCGAGAAATCCTTCAGGATAAAGCTGTTGATCATCTTGGACTCATAGCCGCAGCAGGGGCAAACTGCGCCATAGCCGTACAGCTTCGCGTTGATATCCCTTGCGAAATAGTTCTTGTAAAGTCTGGGGTTCTTTATGCTGGAAATGCGTCGCACCTCACCGCGCAGGAACTCGAACTCCTTGCGCTGGATAGTGGGTATCGGCTTGAAATAGTAGGGTATCTGATCCGCAAGCACCTGATTTGGTTCTTCGGTGCTGGAATAAAGCGCGGCAATAACGTTGCCGATTTTTCCTGTCAGAATATACTCAATGTAACGGGAGAACTGCGGCTTTGAAAGACCGTCCCGCAGTACGATATATTTCGCGGTCTTGGCCTTGTTGTCCGGAGAGATCCCCTCGGCGGTGTCGATGATCTTTAATATCTTGTCGTTGTCGTCCAGCAGGGCGATCTTCTCAAGCCCGAGATCGCAGGTGTAGATCTTGGAGATCTGTTCCGTCACTGCGTCTGCGTTTCCGAGATACGGCAGAACCGTAAGTATCTCCTCTGCGTCATACTCATAACGTCCCGGCGAAAATGGGAAGTCGAACACACGTCCGTTAAACATTCCGCTCTCAATGAGCAGGTATACATCGCCGACGATCTCCAGAAGATCTGTGTTGGTGATATTCGGCGGGATCATGAACTGCTTTCCGTAAGCGGAGAAGCGGTAGCGCTTGTTGATGTCTAGCGCAAGGGTGACATCGCCGCCCTGACTCTTGATCTCCCGCAGGAACTGCATGGTGTCCTTGCCGTTGGTGAAGGAGTTGACCATCAGATTGACTACCTGATTATAGATCTGGTGGTTCTCAAACCTCATTTCATGCTTCTGGATAACGTCCATTGCGGTCTTGAGGTTTCCGATCTGGATCTTGGAGATCTCAAAATGAATAACAGTTCCGCCGGAGGTGATATGGAACTGGAAATATTTCATGTCTATGCGGTAGCTTTCGCCGAACATCTCGTCGATTATCCTGAAAGCCTCCGCCAGCGCGTTTTCATCAGCAACAGCGCCGTTTACGATGCAGCTGTTGAGCTTCAGGCTGATTATGCTCATGAAGCCCTCGGACAGACCGTAGTCCTTTATCCTCTTGTCCTTGTCGGAGGTCATGAGGTACTTATGCCCGCTGAGCTGGAACGAATACGCGTACTCAACGCCCTTTTCGTTTGTTTCCTGCCTGTACCAGTCGTACTTTGCGGCGAAAACATGATCTTCGTCTGAGCCGTACCATTCCTTCATCTGATCAAGGTCTGCGATCAGCGCCTCGCAGGCAGCTCCGCTGTCGTGATCCTCAATATCCGCGTCGGTTCTCTCGGTGAAATAGCCGCGCTCGCGCAGGTCGGTAAAGGATACCGGCTGTTCGATATCCGGGAACTTAATGGAAATGCTTTCCGCGAACTTCTCACGAAGCCCCTTTACCAGCGTACTTCCGTTTATGTAGTTGTAGAAGAACTCAAACACATACTGCGCCGGTCTGAGCATATAGCGGTCGGGATTATCCGGGCGCTTTGTTAGCTGGAGTACGAACAGTCTGCGATACTCGTCCACGATGTCAAGGATATCCTCCTCGATCTCGGTGGAAACCTCCTCAATGCAGTCGTGGCGGATACCGGCACGGTTGTTTGTGACATATCTGTTGGGAACGCTGACGAAAAACGCAGAAAGCTGCTCCTGAAGGAAGTCCTGCCTGCTTGCCTTAACAAGTCCGGTCAGCTCAAAGGTCGAGAAGTAGTTGTACTTGCTCATCAGCACCCTTGCCGCTTCCCTCTTGGCTCCGGAGATCGCATAGGGAATGAGGTAAACGAAGCCGTTCTCCTCCATGTGAATGAAGTCTGCCACAGACTTGCCGTTCTCGCTGAAACGAACCTTTGTAAGATCGTTCTCGTCCCGACGGTACTCCTGGATCTTGTAAACCACCTCAGGCTTGCCAAATGAAATTATCGCAATATTGAACGTGCGGGAGTGTGTTTCCTGCTCGTCTGAGGCTTTCAGATGCTTCTTTTTGATGAACGCGAAGCAGAGATCGACCATGTTGATATAGTCGCCCTTTTCGGAGGTCATTGTCACCAGATTGTGGTGAAGCTTTTTCTGATCCTCCTCGTCAAGAGAAAACACGATCTCGGTGTGCTTGAATTTCGGCGCATTAAGCTCCAGTTCGCGCACCTTTAATATTCCGCCGTCGTTCACCACGCGCAGCGCGTAGTTATTTGAACGCATCTTGAACCAGTCAACATTAGCGAACACGCTCTTTGCGCCAAGACCGAACCTGCCCTCGCGATCCTTGCTGCTCTCGCTTCTGCCGACGGAAAGATAATAGAACACCTGTTCAAGGCTGAATCCGGTTTCGTTATAGGTGAGCTTTACCTGACCCTCGTCAAGGAACTCGATCATTACCTTGATGTCGTTCTCCTCATAATCGCAGCCGAAAACGTTCTGCAAAAGCTCACGGATAATAGACTCTCTCGGATAATCGTTCACCATTCCAGCGACATTTATTGCGCTTCTTCCGGTATACATGCTGTTGAAATAGTCCTTGAACGGCGTGCTGTCGGTTTCCCCGGAATAAAGCATCATCTGAATTTTCTGGAGAACCTCAGACATGCCCTCCTTATCGCCGGCGGTGTGACGTTCAAAGAAGTCACCAAGAAGCTTTTCAACCTGCTCGTTGTTTTCGCTCATAAATACGCCCCATTTCTCCGCACTTCAATATCGGACTGCTCCATGCCCCGTGCGGTGAAGCATGGTTCAATGCAGAAATAAATCAAAAACCGTCGTTGTAGATCTTTATGAAATCCTTGAAAGAACGAACGCTGTCCTGCTCACGGACTCTATACTTCCATATTCCGTACAGCACCGGATACTGAATGCAATCGTTCAGCGACTGGATATCGTTCTTTATCATAAGGTGGTAATTCTTACCGCTGTGCAGCTCGTCAATATGCTTGTGAGCCTCCTCAACTCCAGCGATCACCTCTGCGCCGAAAGGCTGCTCAGCCGGGTTCTGATCAAGGCTTGCCGCTATCTTCGCAAGATCGTCGGAGGAAACTGCTGAAACCGTTCCGTCAGCGACCGTACACAGTCCGGATATTCCGGAGAGCGCAGCGGAGATATCCTCCGCAGAAGCGTCCTTTGAAATGCCGTAGAATGTGCAGAGCTTCTCGATCAGCTTTCCGGAGAATTCCGCAAGTTGACGCGCATTTGAGATTCTTCCGGCGCCAAGCATTTCGTAATCGCCCTTGAATTTCTTGATAAGGTCGTAGCAGCTGTCCACCTCGCTGGAGTAGCTCTCCGCATAGCGCAGGTCGGACAGGAGATTATTGACGCACTCGCCCTTTATGTCTGCGTCAAGCAGTATGTTTCTTGCCGGAGAATCGCCGCAGAACGTGTCCGCAAGCCCTCCGTAAAGCACTTTGTCCAGAATTCTGCTGTCAAAGAGTTTATTGCTGTCCCGGAAAACAACGAAGCTGCGCTGATTTTCATGCTTTGCTCCGTGTCGGGTCATTCTGCGCTCCAGAAGCACCGGAGAAGCCGGCAGCTCGTAATTTATGATATGCGTTACCCGGTCAAGCCCGTCGCCTACCGCGCCGATGTCATCGGTTGCAATGACGATTTTCGGATAAGTCGTCCTGTCGTCAACGTTCAGCTTTCTCAGGATATCGTTGTTGCTGACAAGCTCGCCGCGGGCGGTCTTTACACGTCCGCCGCCGGGATATACTGCGGTGAGCGTTTTTCTGAGGTACTCGGTGGTGTTCTTGTCGCAGCAGTACACTATCGCGCGGCTGTTTTCGTCAGCCATTATCTCATCGGTCAGCTTCAGGAACTCGTCCAGCTTCTTGTCAGTACCACGAAGCTCGGATACGTCCGAGACAGTGTATATCGGCTTCTGGTAGAGGGCTTTATACTCCTCAACATCGTATTCCTCAAAGATATTTCCGCCGTACTTGTAGTTCGGCAGACCGCTCTTTATTTCAATTCTGCGGCGGAGTCCCGAAATGAACTCGTCGTCAAAGCTGTAATTTCTGAATGAAATACTGCGCTTTATGTCGCCAGTGTAGATACGCTTGTCCCCGGCTCTCAGCACAGGCGAATCATGATCAAGCGGCATACCTGCTACGCTGAAGTCAAGCTCCTCCGAAGCAGCCGAAAGCTCATCGTCAGAAAGCAGCGTCTTTATAAGTCCGGACAGAGCCTCCCTGTCCTCGGCGGTCTTTGCCGGGAACTGAGTTATCATCAGAAGGCGCTCGGTCTTCCACGGGATATTATCCTTCCAGAAACCGTAATCCGGAACTCCGGTGTTCTGCTCATCATCAATGATCACCAGATCCCACTGGAAATCTGCGGGGACCTTTGATTTAAGCCCGTTTGCGCCACTCAGCGCGTCAGACGGCATAAGATAAAGGTTTGAACCGTCCTGCGAGAAGAAAACGATCTCGTTCGCCGCGCCCGTTACCACCTTGAAATCCGCACCGATGCCGGTCATGAGTATTCTGTACCAGCCGTACAGAACCCGCCTTGACGTAACCAGCAGAATATTAGGATTTTCCTTTTCCGCAAGGACATCGTATATGCAAAGTCCAGCCTTCGTCAGCTTTTCAGAACCGAACTCACAGCAAACCAACGAAAAGCCGAATTTGCGGAGCTTTTCCGCAGGAGCAAGATTTGCCGCTGACAAATCCATTCCGCCGAGAGGGATCCATTTTACACTGTTGCCGCTCACCTAGCGCACCTCCGTAGATAAATTTTTGTTACAGATGAGGCGTAAAACAGAGTTCTCTGCCACCTATAACAATTCATGTAATCATTATACTACAAAATTCCGAATATTACAAGTCGTTAAATCCGACTGCCGATTGAAAATCCCACGGCGCATTTTTGGTTATTTTGCACAAGCAAAATCCCGGAAATACTGCTTTACATTTTGGGTGATAAATGATAAAATTAAGTAAAGACTGCCGCGGGATAATCCGGCAGACGTTACCAAAAAATCATAACAGGAAGGATCATCACCATGACTGAACAGGAAATCAAGGAAGCAATATGCGAGGTCGGACATAAGCTGTGGCAGCTCGGCTTTGTTGCCGCAAACGACGGAAACATCTCCGCTAGACTGCCGGACGGCAATTTCATCACCACCCCCACCGGCACAAGCAAGGCGATCCTCCGCCCGGAAATGCTGATAAAAATGAACGCGAACAACGAAGTGGTAGAGCCTGCGCAGCTCCCCGGCTACAATCCCACCAGCGAGTTCAAGGTACATCTGCGCTGCTACGAGGCACGCCCGGACGTGAACGCGGTAGTTCATGCGCACCCGCCGACAGCAACCGGCTTTGCGATCGCGCATATCCCGCTGGACGACTACACCATGCCGGAGGCGATAATATTCCTCGGCAGCGTTCCGATAGCGCCCTACGACACCCCCGGCTCTCAGGGAGTTGCGGACAGTATCCTGCCGTTCCTTGAGAACCACGACACTATCCTCATGGAAAACCACGGCGCGCTGACTGTCGGCGTTGATATCACTCAGGCTTACTACCGCATGGAAACCCTTGAGCATTTTGCTAAGGTGAGCCTTGTGGCGCGTCAGCTCGGCGGCGCAAACGACCTTCCTATGGACAAGATACAGGAGTGCTGCGAGATCGGAAAGAGCTTCCCGATAAGACACCCCGGATATAAGAAATACCACTGAGCGACTGCCATTTCTAGGAGAAAGCCATGTCAAAAACCGTACTAGTATTCGATTTCGGAGCGTCCAGCGCACGTGCTATGCTCTGCAAATGCGAAAACGGCGGGATCTCCCTTGAGGAGATACACCGCTTTCCTAACGTTCCCATAACCGAAAACGGACATCTGCGCTGGGATATCGACGAGCTCTGGGAGCAGATGAAAATTGCGATAAGCTTCGGCGTTTTTAACGGGGGTTTTGACGCGATAAGCATTGACACATGGGGCGTGGATTTCGGACTGATCGGGCAGGACGGCGAACTGCTTGAAAAACCAGTGCATTACCGCGACAGCCGGACAGACGGAATGCTGGAGGAGGTTTGCGCGAAGATCCCCGCAGAGGAGCTGTTCATGCAAAGCGGAATTCAGCCGATGAACATAAACACCCTGTTCCAGCTGAATTATCTCGTGAACCACGAGAAAAACTCCATTTTCCGGGCTGAAAAGCTGCTGATGATGCCGGATCTGTTCGCGTATTTCCTCACCGGACAGTTCAGGAACGAATTCACCGAAGCCACCACAACTCAGCTCATCGACCAGAAAGCCAAGGGCTGGAATATCTCTCTGATCGAGGCTCTTGGAATTCCGAAGCGCATCTTCTCCCCGCTCATTCAGCCGGGAGAAATGTACGGCGAGCTGAAGCAGGAGCTTGCAGATGAATTCAGGATCGATAATGTTCCGGTTTACGCCTGCCCCTCCCACGACACAGCCTCCGCAGTGCTTGCCGTTCCGTCGCAGGAGGAGCATTTCGCGTTCCTCAGCTGCGGCACATGGACGCTGTTCGGCACGGAACTTCACAGACCTGTCGTGACCGAGCAGGCAATGAAAATGGGACTCACCAACGAGGGCGGCAGCGGCGGAACCACTACCCTGCTCAAGAACATCATGGGACTGTGGCTGATTCAGGAAACACGCCGCTGGTACAACGAAAAGAACAACAAGGATTACAGCTTCTCGGATCTTGAGAAAATGGCGCTGGAAGCAGAACCGTTCGTAAGCTTTATCGACCCCAACGCGCCGGATTTCGCCGCGCCGGACGATATGCCGCTCAAAATTCAGGAATTCTGCTGCAGAACCGGACAGAAAGTCCCGGAAACTCCCGGCGAGATCATGCGCTGCATCTATCAGAGCCTTGCCTGCGAATTCGCCCTCACGCTGAGCGAGATTTCGGAGCTTATCGGCTTTGAATTCAAACAGATACACATGATCGGCGGCGGCACAAAGGACAAGCTGCTGTGCCGGCTCACCGCAGACGCCGCAGGAATTACCGCAGTCGCAGGTCCCGTCGAGGCTACCGCCCTCGGCAACGGACTTTCCACGCTTATCGCTCTGGGAGAAATTCCGGATATCGCCGCAGCACGGCAGATCATAATTGACTCCGGACTCACTCAGGAATTCCAGCCGAATCAGCACGAAAAATGGCTTCATCCGCTGGAAAGCTACAAAAAGCTCACAAGATGATAATTTCCCCGCTGTTTCGGTAATCAGCGGGGATTTTTTTATGTGGAAATTACCTGAAAAGCTAAGGATAAGCTGATTAAAGCGAAGCGTAACAAAATCAGCCGCGTGAGTTCGCTCGTTCGAATGGGGCGATTTTGTTTTAATCAGCGTTTCCCTGACAAAATTAAAGCAAATTTCGCATATTTCTATTGACAACAACGTTATTGTTTGGTATAATAAAGTGGTATGATATTAATATAGAAATAAGGTGTATACCGCTGTCAGGCGGTATATGAAAGGAATGTTCCGGATTTGAGTACAGTTCGCATGACAGTTGCAAAGGCTATGACCGAGTGCCTTGCCGCCGAAGGTATAACTACCGTTTTCGGCTATCCCGGCGCGGCTATCTGCCCTTTTTATGATGAGTTAGAAAACACGGATATACGGCATATTCTCGTCCGTCACGAGGTGAACGGAGGTCATGCGGCAAGCGGCTACGCCAGAATTACCGGAAAGCCCGCGGTAGCTATCGCGACCAGCGGTCCCGGAGCGCTGAACCTCATCACCGCAATTGCCACCGCGTATATGGACTCCGTTCCGATGGTGGTAATTACCGGTCAGGTCAATTCCGACCAGATAGGCAGAGATGTCTTTCAGGAAGCAGACATCACCGGCTCGGCTGAGCCTTTTGTAAAGCACAGCTACCTGCTGAAGCGTCCGGAGGACACCGCCGAGGTGTTCAAGAGAGCCTTTTACATAGCCGGCACAGGCAGAAGAGGTCCTGTGCTGATAGACGTTCCGTTTGATGTTCAGAAAGCGGAGATAGACTTTGAATATCCCGAAACGGTGGATATCCGCAGCTATCGCCCCAGCAGCACCGGAAATGGCAACCAGATAAAGCGCGCCGCCGCTGCGATAGCCGCCTCCAAAAAGCCGCTTATCCTTGCAGGTGGAGGACTTTTCACCGGGAATGCAGTCGAGCTTATGAGAAAATTCGCGGAGCACACCGACATTCCGGTAGTATCCACAATGATGGGACTTGGCGCAATGCCGACAAACAGCCCTCTGTTCTACGGAATGCTCGGAATGCACGGTTGCAAGGCTGCAAATAACGCTGTAAACACCTGCGATACGCTGATACTTCTCGGCGCAAGAGTTGGCGACCGCGCGATCGCCACAATGAAGCAGCGTGACGATCTTACAGTGATCCACGTTGATATAGACCCGGCGGAGATAGGAAAAAATCTCGATGTTGATATTCCTATCGTCGGAGATCTTACCCTCGTTCTGGGACAGCTTCTTGAAGCGGTTTCCGGCGGCGCAGACCGCAGCGAATGGAAAAACAAACTGGACAGTTTCCGCGAGGACAAGCCCGTTGAACCCGCTCCCGCAGGATATGTTAATCCCAAGCAGTTCATCAGAACGCTGGACAAATATCTTCCGGACGACGCGGTGGTGGTCGCCGACGTCGGTCAAAACCAGATCTGGACTGCGGCGAACATTACCCTCAACGGCGGACGCTTCCTCACCTCCGGCGGCATGGGTACTATGGGATATTCGCTTCCTGCGGCTATCGGAGCGAAGCTTGCAGCCCCCTCAAGAGAAGTCGTCGCGGTATGCGGCGACGGCTCGTTCCAGATGCAGATGATGGAGCTTGCGACTGCGGTTCAGCATAACGTTCCTGTGAAGGTCATCGTTATGCGCAACAATTACCTCGGCATGGTGCGCGAGCTTCAGGAGAGAGCCTACGATAACCGCCTTACCGCAGTTTCTCTGGATGGAAGCCCCTGCTTCACAAAGCTTGCGGACGCTTATGGAATACAAAACGAGCTTGTGGACAGCCCCGATAAAATGGACGCGGCAATACAGCAGCTCATTTCCTCCGACAGACCCTACCTCATAGAAGCGGCAGTCGAGGAATACGAAAAGACTATTCTCTGACGGGGGTGCAGGCATGAAGCATACGATCTCAGTTCTTGTAGAAAACCATGCAGGCGTTCTCGCAAGAGTTGCCGGTCTGTTCGCGCGCAGAGGCTTCAATATAGACAGCCTTGCGGTGGGCGTTACAGATGATGAAAAGGTTTCAAGAATAACCATAGTTGCCGACGGCAGCGCATATACTCTTGAACAGATAGAAAAGCAGCTCAACAAGCTGATCGACGTTATCAAGGTAAAGACGCTGCACAATGATACAGCGGTGACAAGAGAGCTAGTTCTCATAAAGGTAAGCTGCACACCCAAGCAGCGGGCGGAGCTTATCAGCATTGCGGAGATCGCAAAGGGCAAGATCTCCGACATTTCCACTAACTCCATGACGATAGAGCTGTCCGACAGCAAGCAAAATCTGGACAACTTTGAGGAGCTGCTCAGGCCCTACGGCATAAAAGAGGTAGTCCGAACCGGCACTATCGCAATGCAAAAGGGCGAAGCCACAGTAAGGGTGTAACTGCCCGGAATCATCATGTATAACCTCGCTCAAAAGGCGTCGTATATTATTCTTCAAAAGGAGATACAAAACAATGGCAAAGATTTACTATCAGGAAGACTGCAACCTGTCCCTGCTGGACGGCAAGACTGTTGCTATCATCGGCTACGGAAGCCAGGGTCACGCTCACGCTCTGAACCTCAAGGAGAGCGGCGTTAAGGTCATCATCGGTCTGTACGAAGGCTCCAAGAGCTGGAGCAAGGCTGTTGACGCAGGCTTTGAGGTTTACACAGCCGCTGAGGCTGCTAAGAAGGCAGACCTTATCATGATCCTCATCAACGATGAAAGACAGGCTGACCTCTATAAGGAGAGCATTGCCCCCAACCTTACCGCAGGCAAGACTCTCGCATTCGCACACGGCTTCAACATTCACTTCGGTCAGATCGTACCCCCTGCTGATGTAGATGTAATTATGATCGCTCCTAAGGGCCCCGGTCACACTGTACGTTCCGAGTACCAGATCGGCAGAGGCGTTCCCTGCCTTATCGCTGTACATCAGGATGCAACCGGCAGAGCGCTTGACACCGGTCTTGCTTATGCGGCTGGTATCGGCGGTTCAAGAGCCGGCGTACTCACCACCACATTCCAGTGCGAAACTGAAACCGACCTGTTCGGTGAGCAGTGCGTACTCTGCGGCGGTGTAACTGCCCTGATGAAGGCTGGCTTTGAAACTCTGGTAGAGGCTGGATACGATCCCCAGAACGCTTACTTCGAGTGCATTCACGAGATGAAGCTTATCGTTGACCTGATTTACAAGGGCGGCTTCAAGATGATGAGATATTCTATCTCCGACACTGCTGAGTACGGCGACTACGAGATCGGCAAGAGGATCATCACTGAGGACACCAAGAAGGAAATGAAGAAGGTTCTTCACGAAATTCAGGACGGTACCTTTGCTCGCAACTGGATCACCGAGAACAAGATGGGCAGATCTCACTTCAACGCTTGCCGTCGCATTGAGGGCGAGCACCAGCTTGAAAAGGTAGGCGCAGAGCTTCGTAAGCTGTACAGCTGGAACGACGATATCGACGTTGCTCCTGGCACTGCTGCTCCTGCAAAGAAGGCAGCTCCCGCTAAGAAGGCTGCTGCAAAGAAGCCGGCTGCTAAGACCGCTGCAAAGAGAACAACCAAGAAGTAATTTCCGCAAAATCCGATAAATTTCAGAGCTGCTTATGATACTATCACAGGCAGCTCTTTTTTATAAGGAGGATTATAATGAGCAGCCAGACAGACGGCAGAGAACTGCCGGGATTTCGGAAGAAGTCCTTTGCGTTGCCCTTTGACGGCGGCGAGATATGGTTCGAGCATCTGGACGGGATCTATGGCTACACAGAGCTTGTTCTGGAGAAGCTGAGCGGTGATATTCCTGTGTTCCAGCGCCCGTCTTCTCCGTCAAATATCGGGTTCGTGCTGAATGAAACGAACATTACCGGGAGCGTAATTGAAATGATCATTTCTTCGCTTCTGGATACGCAGAAGCGATTCATGCGGGCTGAATTTATCGGGGCTGACAAGCGTACCGCAAAGGAACTGAAAAAGCAGCTTTGTGGGAATGGGTTAGCGATATGTTTTTTCGAAGATTTTGAGAAAGCTAAGATGTGGCTTGTCAGCGAGGGAATATAAAAAAGTGCAGACCCAGCAAGAGGTCTGCACCTTGTTATTTTAATTCCGAATCAGGCATTAGCCCTTAGCCATCTGAGCAACCTCAGCAGCGAAGTCGTCCTGCTTCTTCTCAATGCCCTCGCCGCGCTCATAGCGTACAAAGGACTCAACCTTGATCTCAGCGCCGGCAGCCTTAGCCTCGGACTCAACGTACTTAGCAATGCTCATTGTATCGTCCTTGAAGTACTTCTGATCGAGCAGGCAAACCTCCTCGAAATACTTTCTGAGACGACCCTCAACGATCTTCTCAAGAACGTTATCGGGCTTGGGCTTAGCTGACTGAGCGTTCTCAGTCTTTACCAGACCAAGCTGAACTTCCTTCTCGTTTGCGAGAACATCAGCGGGAATGTCAGCCTGAGATACATACTGTGCGTTCAGAGCAGTTACCTGAAGAGCAACGTTCTTTCCGCAGGCAAGTACTGCTGCGTCGTCGGGCTTGTTGGTGGTGAGCTTTACCATTGTGCCGATTCTGCCGCCGTCGTGCATATAGGGAACGAGAGTACCGGTCATCTTGGTGAAGCGACGGATATTCATGTTCTCACCGATAGTAGCGATCTTCTCAGTCATATACTCTGCAACAGTCTGGGAAGTACCAACTGCTGTGCAGTTCTTGAGAGCCTCAACGTCTGCAACGTCGTTTGCAAGGATAGTATCAGTGATAGTTTCAACCAGCTCAAGGAACTTGTCGCTCTTTGCGCAGAAGTCGGTCTCGCAGTTGATCTCAACCAGAACACCGGTATTGCCGTTGGTCTTAGCCTTTACGATACCCTCAGCCGCAATTCTGCCAGCCTTCTTGGCAGCCTTTGCAAGACCCTTTTCACGCAGGATCTTTACGGCCTCATCTCTGTTGCCGTCAGCCTCTACGAGCGCTCTCTTGCAGTCCATCATGCCGCAGCCGGTCATTTCACGAAGCTCTGCGACTTCTTTTGCTGTGATATTAGCCATTGTTTTTCTCCTTATCTTAGTTGATTTATAACGTCCTGTCCGGAATTACTCAGCGTCCTCAGCGGGAGCAGCCTGCTCCTCAGCGGCAGCTGCGTCAGCGTTGCCCTGATTTGCGGAGATGATAGCGTCAGCCATAGCGCCTGCAATGAGCTTAACAGCTCTGATAGCGTCATCGTTTCCGGGGATAACATAGTCGATCTCATCAGGATCGCAGTTGGTGTCAACGATAGCAACTACCGGGATACCGAGCTTCTTAGCCTCGGAAACTGCGATCTTTTCCTTGCGGGGGTCAACGACGAACAGAGCGCCGGGGAGCTTCTTCATGTTCTTGATACCGCCGAGGAACTTCTCAAGCTTTTCGATCTCAAGGTTGAGCTTAACAACTTCCTTCTTGGGGAGAAGGTCAAAGGTGCCGTCTGTTTCCATGGTGTGGAGCTGCTCAAGTCTTGCAATTCTTCTCTGAATGGTCTTGAAGTTGGTCATCATACCGCCGAGCCATCTTGCGTTTACATAGTGAGCGCCAGCGCGTACAGCCTCTTCCTTGATAGAATCAGCAGCCTGCTTCTTTGTGCCGACAAACAGAACCTCGCCGCCGTTTGCTGCAACCTCGTGAATGAAGTTGTAAGCCTCGTCCAGCTTTCTTACGGTCTTCTGAAGGTCGATGATGTAGATGCCGTTTCTTTCGGTGAAGATATAGGGAGCCATTTTAGGGTTCCATCTTCTTGTCTGGTGACCGAAATGTACACCTGCTTCGAGAAGCTGCTTCATAGATACTACTGCCATTTGTTTTTCCTCCTAGTTTTGGTTAAAATGATTTCCTCCACGGTGACCACGCTCCGGACGCATAAGCGCACCGTCGGATCGTTATGAGCCGTGTGTGTATTTGTGCATAGTATTCCGCACACTTACCAAGTTATTATATCACAGACAAGCACTTTTTTCAACAGAATTTCCTGCGTTTATTTCAACAAATTTCCGAATAATTTTCCGCGTTTTTTTGGTGAACCTGACGGTTCCGTGCAGGAAACCAGAATTGTGTCCTCTCCGATGACCTCGATATCGCACCATTTTATGCAGATATCCTCTTCCCTGCCAAAAAGCCCGAAAAACCGCGCCCTGCCGAAAACGATAAGCCGGCATATCTTTGCTGTGCAGTTCTCAAACTCGATATCGTCAGGAAATCCGATACGGCAGCCGTTGCGTATATTGATGATCTCCTTGCATTTTATATCGTTGAAGCTGTAAACCATAATGATCACCCCGTATATGGAGTATATGCGGCACAGCCCGTGATAATTCAGCCAAGCAGCATATTAAAGCCTGTCTGCAAGCCAAAAAGCGCCGCCAGCAGCGCAAAATTGTACACCGTGAACTCCGCAAAATACCTGCCCTTTCTTGCGCCCTCCGAGCATATGTACAGCTTGAACGAGATCAGGCTCGCAAGCGACGCGATAAGCGTACCCAGACCTCCGAGATCTACTCCGAGAAGAAGCTGACCTGCATTGTCGGTAAATCCCGACAGCATGATCGCGCAGGGAACATTGCTTATAACCTGCGACAGCACAATGCCGGTAATCATTTCCCTGCCGTACACCACCGAACTAATAAACCCGCGCACCTCCGGGATCGCCGCGATATTCCCCACGAACACGAAGAAGCATATAAACGTACCAAGCAGCGCGTAATCTACTCTTCCCAGCACCTTCGGATCTGATATCAGCGCCAGCGACAGCACCACGCCAAGGCATATCCGCCAGTCCAGAGCCCTCGCCACTGTCAGCAGGCAGACCGCCGCCACTACGCAGTAGATTATCACCCGGAATTTCGTTCTGCCGCCGGATTCGGCTGATCCCGATCTGTCCTGCCCCTCCGCAGGCGAAAGCCTTTCCGACGGAATAAACACCACGGAAGCCGCAAGAAGCAGCAGGCTTATAATTGTCGGCGGCAGCGTCACCGAAAAGAACTCACCAAGCGGCATTTCATAGTGGGAATAAATGTAGAGGTTCTGAGGATTCCCTACCGGGGTCGCCATTGAGCCTAAATTCGCCGCCGCGGTTTCAAGAATGACCGTCCGTATAGTCACCTTTTCCCGTCCCCGGAACAGCGTCAGCGTGAGCGGGACAATTGTTATCAGCGAAACGTCATTAGTTACCAGCATCGCAAGGAAAAAGCACAGCAGCGACAGCAGCGCCCCAAGCGCTCTGGTACTGTGAAAACGCCGGGTAAGCGCGCCGGAAAGCCTGCTGAAAGCGCCAACCCTCGCAAAGCCCTGCACCGCCGTCATCAGGCAGAACAGCAGACCCAGCACCGACCAGTCGATATAGCCGAGATATCCCTCGTTCGGCGGCACGAATATCATTGAAATAAGCGCGGCAACAAGCGATATGCACAGCACCGCTTCCCGCTTTATGAATTTTAACACCATGTTCAGATATCCCCCCTAAAGTCCGTTTTCTATTATATATCTCCTCTGAAAGAAAATCAAGCGAAAAATCAAAAAATATTTTGAAATACCCCCTTGACTTTTTTCGTGAAGTATGTTAGTATAACAATATCGGGTGTGTAAACGATTACCGCACCAATTACAGGAAACTTTCGGGAGGATTAAACCAATGAAGTATGCAGACGGATTATGGCTGAATAAGCCCGGCTACGGCGTTAATTACGCAACACAGATGTACGAGGTTACAGCGGACGAAACCTCTATTAATGTTCTGGCAACAAACCAGTGGATAGGCAACAGAGGAATGACCCTCGGCGGCCCGGTACTGGACATTACATTTACTTCCACACTGGAAAATACTATCAAGGTAGACATCGACCACTACAAGGGCAGAATTCATAAGTCCCCTGATTTCAAGCTGAACGAGGACAATACTTTCAAGCCTGTAATCAAGGAAACTGAAAACGCCTACGAGCTTATTTCCGGCAATACAAGAGTTGTTGTCGCAAAGGGCGGCGCATGGGACATCAAGTATTACTACAACGACAAACTCCTCACCAAAGAGGGCTGGCGCACTACCTCCTACATAACCGAGGAACAGTGGAAGACCAACGAGCGCATGGCAAACGACACAATGAAGCCGTTCTTCGCACATGACGAAACCGACGACGGAGCAGTTATGCGTGAAATGCTGAACATCAGCGTTGGCGAATGCCTGTACGGCTTCGGCGAGAAGTTCTCTACCTTTGTAAAGAACGGTCAGACCGTTGAGATATGGAACAACGACGGCGGCACAAGCTCCGAGCAGAGCTACAAGTCCATTCCGTTCTATGTTTCCTCCAGAAATTACGGTGTGTTCGTAAATCACCCGGAAAAAGTAACCTTTGAAGTAGCAAGCGAAACCGTTTCAAAGGTAGCTTTCAGCGTTCAGGGCGAGCATATGGAGTACTTCGTTATCGGCGGCGAGAAGTTGACTGACGTTATCTCCACCTACACCACCCTCACCGGAAAGCCCGCGCTCACTCCGGCTTACACCTTCGGTCTGTGGCTCACTACTTCTTTCACCACTGACTATGACGAAAAGACCGTTTCCTACTTCATCGACGAAATGGCTCGCCGGGATATTCCACTGGAGGTATTCCACTTCGACTGCTTCTGGATGAAGGAATTCAACTGGTGCGACCTAACATGGGACAAGAGAATGTTCCCCGACCCCAAGGCTATGCTGGAAAGACTCAAGGCAAAGGGTCTGGAGATCTGCGTATGGATCAACTCCTACATCGCACAGCGTTCCACTATGTTTGACGAGGGCGTAAAGGGAGGATATTTCGTAAAGAGAACCGACGGAAGCGTATGGCAGGGCGATATGTGGCAGCCCGGAATGGCTATCGTTGACTTCACAAATCCCGCTGCCCGCGAGTGGTACAAGGGTAAGCTCCGCGCTCTCTGCGAAATGGGCGTAAACGCCTTCAAAACCGACTTCGGCGAGAGAATTCCGACTAAGGACGTTGTTTACTATGACGGCAGCGATCCCTACAAGATGCACAACTACTACACCTACCTCTACAACAAGACCGTTTTCGAGGTTCTTGAGGAATTCTACGGCAAGGACAAGGCTTGCCTGTTCGCGCGCTCCGCTACTGTCGGCGGTCAGCAGTTCCCGGTACACTGGGGCGGCGACTGCTTCTCCAACTACGAGTCCATGTGGGAAACACTCCGCGGCGGTCTGTCCCTGTGCTTGAGCGGCTTCGGCTACTTCAGCCACGACATCTCCGGCTTCGAGGCACAGGGTACTCCCGACCTCTACAAGCGCTGGTGCGCGTTCGGACTTATGTCCTCTCACTCCAGACTGCACGGAAACAGCAGCTACCGCGTTCCGTGGAACTTTGACGAGGAAAGCTGCGATGTTCTCCGTCACTGGACAAAGCTCAAGGGCAAGCTCATGCCGTACATCTGGGCGCAGGCTCAAAAGACCCACGCTACCGGCGTCCCGATGATGAGAGCCATGGTTATGGAATATTCCGACGATCCTGCAACTCTTTCCCTCGACCGTCAGTATATGTTCGGCGACAACCTTCTTGTCGCTCCGGTATTCAATGAGGAAGGCATTGCGGACTTCTATGTTCCCGCAGGAAACTGGACTGATATCCAGAGTGGAAAGGTTTATGAGGGCGGCAAGTGGTACTCTACCAAGAACAACTACTTCGAGATGCCGGTTCTCGCAAAGCCCAACAGCATTGTGGCTTACGGCAATTTTGAGCGGGCGTTCACCTACGCTTACGGCGACAAGGCTGATATCGTGATCTACCAGCTTGAGGACGGCAAGACCGCTGAAACAACTATCTTCGACGCTGACAGCAACGTTGTTCTCACCGTAAAGGCTGTACGCTCCGGCGACACTATCAAGGTAACCGCCGAGGGTTCTGCTAAGGATTACACTATCAGAAGCGCTGAGGGCTTAAAAATCGAGATGTGATTCTCTGATATAAAAATGACCTGAGAGGAGCATTGGTTCCTCTCAGGTTTTTGTTATTTTTGCGACAATGACAGAAGATTTCCGGCAGCATAAATTACCCAAAAAGCCAATGCCGTGTTGACATGATCAGCAATAAATGCTACAATATATTATCAAAAAGGGGGCGATATTATAAAACCTATCAAAACCGCGGCAGCAGTGCTTGCGTTATCAGCAGCGGCATTATGCGGCTGCTCCGCCCAGCCGGAGAAGTACACCCGGGACATTTTTGCTATGGACACCCTCATGTCGCTGACTGCTTACGGCGATAACGCACAGGACGCGCTTGACAAAGCCGCTGAGCGGATAAACGCTCTTGAGCAGTCGCTGTCGGTGACAATTCCGGAAAGCGATATCAGCCGGCTTAACAGCTCCGCAGGCGCAACCGTTTCAGTCGGGGAGGATGCCCTCACGATAATACAGAAGTCGCTGGAGATATCGGAGAAATCCGGCGGCGCTCTGGATATCACCATATACCCTGTGCTGAAAGCGTGGGGCTTCACCACCGGAGAGTATTCCGCGCCTGCGTCGGAGGAGCTTGCTTCCCTGCTGGAATTGGTGGACTACACAAAAATTCATATCAACGGAAGCACGGTAACGCTGCCGGAGGGATATTCAGTGGACTTAGGCGCACTTGCAAAGGGCTATGCAAGCGGCTGCGCAGAGGATATCCTACGGAGCAGCGGCGTTGACTGCGCAATACTTAACCTCGGCGGGAACGTCTGCGCAATCGGCTCAAGACCGGACGGAGAACCGTGGAAAGTCGCCGTTGCAAGCCCCTTTGAGGACGAGGAGTACCTCGGTATTCTCACCGTTGAGGATAAATTCATTGTCACCTCCGGCAAGTATGAGCGATTTTTTATCGGTGAGGACGGAAGAAAATATCACCACATCATCGACCCGGAAACCGGATATCCCTCGGAAAACGGTCTTGCCGCAGTTACCGTGATAGGCGAAAGCGGTATAGAATGCGACGCGCTTTCGACCGCGCTGCTTGTACTCGGTGAGGAAAAGGCTCAGGAATACTGGAGGAAAAACGGCGGGTTTGAAATGATTTTAGTAACGGAGGATAAAAGAACTATCGTTACATCGGGAATTGCAGAGAATTTCACAAACAGCTCAGACCGCATGACAGAAGTAATTAATTAAATCCGGCGCAGGAAAAAACTCCTGCGCTTCATTATTTATGCGTTTAAATCTGTGTGCAAAATTAACAAATCTTTTACTCATT
>CAMAGG010000020.1 GCA_945833805.1 uncultured Clostridia bacterium
ATGCAATTTCTACAACTCACCGCTTGTACGCCGGGTCTGATACCTAAAAAAATCCCCCGCAGCATAGCCGCAGGGGACATTCTATATTAATATAGTAATTTCAAATCAGACCGGGTGTACCTTGTTGGTCTTGTCAGCGTGTTCCGCGTCAATGCCAAGCTGTCTGTCGCGGCGCTTCTCAAAGAACTTGGGGGCTACCTTCGGGAACATTGCGTATGTGAGGATATCCTCAACGCTGCTTCCGTCGATCCACTCCTTAGCCTCCTCCTTCATTGTCTCAAACTCCGGCTTGAGCAGGTCAGCGGGGCGGCAGGTGATAGGCTCTTCTGCTCCGAGGATCTTCTTCTGGAACTCAGGATCAATAGCAACAGGAGTCTTGCCGTATTCGCCCTTGACAAGTCCCTTAAATTCCTTTGTAACAGTCTTGTAGCGTTCGCCCATGATAACGTTGAACACAGCCTGTGTTCCCACGATCTGAGAGGTTGGAGTAACAAGCGGCGGGAAGCCGGAATCCTTACGAACCCGCGGAACTTCCTGAAGAACCTCTTCAAGCTGATCTGCCTTTCCAGCCTGCTTGAGCTGAGAGAGCAGGTTGGACAGCATTCCGCCGGGAACCTGATAAATCAGCGCATTGGTGTTTGTTGCAAGCATGGAGGGGTCGAGCAGACCGCTGTCGATGTACTTCTTGCGCAGCTTCATGAAGTAATCTCTAACCTCGTTGAGCTTAACAAGGTCAAGACCGGTATCGTACTCTGTGCCCTGGAATGTTGCGACAATGGACTCCGTAGGCGCATGGGAAGTACCCAGAGCCAGCGGGGACAGAGCGGTATCAACAGCGTCAACACCCGCCTCAACTGCCTTGATAATGCACATTGAAGCAAGACCTGAAGTGTAGTGTGTGTGAAGCTGAACCGGTATCTTTACAGCACTCTTGAGATCCTTAACAAGGCTCTCAGCCTCATAGGGAGTGAGCAGCGCAGCCATATCCTTGATGCAGATAGAATCAGCGCCGGCGCTCTCCACCTGCTTTGCGTAGTTCATGTAGTACTCGTGGGTGAATACCTCGCCGAGGGTATAGGAAATTGCTACCTGAGCGTGTCCCTGCTCCTTCTTTGCCGCCTTGATAGCGGTTTCAAGGTTGCGGATATCGTTCAGTGCGTCGAAAATACGGATAATGTCAATTCCGTTTGCGATAGACTTCTGTACGAAATACTCAACCAGATCGTCCGCATAGTGACGGTAGCCCAGCATATTCTGTCCTCTGAAAAGCATCTGGAGCTTTGTGTTGGGCATTTCCTTTCTCAGAATACGCAGTCTTTCCCACGGATCCTCATCAAGGAAGCGAATGCAGGAGTCAAAGGTAGCTCCGCCCCAGCATTCTGCGGAATAGAATCCGATTTTGTCCATGGTGGACAGAATTGGACGCATATCGTCCATAGACATTCTTGTTGCAAGCAGCGACTGGTGCGCGTCACGAAGAACGGTTTCAGTGATCTTTAATTTTGCCATTTCTGTTCTCCTTAATTCTTACGCGTTTACAGTTGCGATAACTGCGCCTGTTTCAACAGAGTCGCCCTTGTTTACATTGATAGAAGCGATAACGCCGTCCTTGTCGGAAACGATATCGTTCTCCATCTTCATAGCCTCAAGAACTGCGATAACTGTGCCGTTGGAAACCTTATCTCCAACCTTTACCTTGATATCAACGATATTTCCGTTCATCGGAGCGGTAATGGAAGCATTTCCCTGTGCGCCTGCGGGAGCGGCAGCCTTCTTGGCAGGAGCAGCCTTCTTTGCAGGAGCGGCTGCTGCAACAGGAGCTGCGGAGCCGTCAGCCTCGTCAACAGTTACATCATAAGCATTGCCGTTTACGGTGATTGTGTATCTTTTCATGTCAAAAACCTCTCTGAAATTTATTAGTCCTGACCGCGCCGCATCATGATGAGGCGCTGCCGAAATTAAAATACGAAATTAACGTGCTTTCTGGTTGGAGCGACAACTCTCTTGCTAGAGCAGAGGTCTACCGCGGAAGCCACTGCCTGCTTTGTATCCTCGACAGCGATAACGCCGTCAACCATGCCGAGGGAAGCAGCCTTGAACGGAGTGGTGTCAACCTCGCCGCCCATGAATACCTTTGCAGCCTCAGGGCTCATCGGAGCGATAGCCGCATTCTCCCATGCAAAGGAAACATCAGCGCTGTCGAATGCAGCATAAGCTGCGCCGAAAGCCTTGCCGGTGATAAGATTGATCTTTGTTGTGGTAGCGGAAGCGTAAACCTGCGCAAGCTTTGCCGCGTCACGAACGCTGCCTGCAAGCTCTGCGCCACTGGACGGCTCGAAGCCCTCGGTGTTGATCACAGTCACAACAGGGATAGAGAATACATCGGCGAGCTGAACAAATCTTGCGATCTTTGCGCTGTCGGCAGCGGTGAGCTTAGCAGCCTTGTCAGTTGCGACAAAGGCAACAGTAGCCCAGTTTACGCTGGCGAATGCAGTGTAAGCGGCGGTACCGAATTCTGCGCCAAGCTCTACTACGGAATTCTTGTCAGCGAGCGCTGCAACAAGCTCCGCGCCCTTGAGGGCTGTGGTGACAGCTGCGTCGTTCTCGGTGAAATCATCGTTTCCTGCGAGGGAAATATTGTTCGCCGGGAGGATAGCTGCAAGCTTCTTAGCCTTTGCGACAGCGTCTGCGTCGTCCTTTGCAAGTATATCCGCAACGCCGGATTTAGCGGCATTTGCAGCCTTTCCTGCGCCTTCCAGCTTGCCGTCCGGTGTGTTGAACGGAGCGTTGAGGAACAGCTCTGCATTTTCGGTCATAATAGTAACGTCTGCCATAGACGCAATAACTGCCTGTGCGCCTGCGCATACACCGGTAATTACAGCGATCTGCGGAACTACTC
This sequence comes from uncultured Clostridia bacterium, assembly GCA_945833805.1. Taxonomy (GTDB): domain Bacteria; phylum Bacillota; class Clostridia; order Oscillospirales; family Ruminococcaceae; genus CAG-115. The sequence continues at coordinate 2,900 of CAMAGG010000020.1, forward strand.
CGGAGATCGCGGCGGAAGCCTTGATTATGTCGCCGTAATCAGCAAGGACTTCCATACCCTCGCTGATGTCGCCGCCCTTGCTGTCAAAGAAAGCGACAACGGGAGCGCCGTTCTTTGCTGCAAGCTCGTAGATCTTCTTTATCTTGAGTGCCGCGCTCTTGTCAACTGCGCCGCCCTTTACGGTCACGTCCTGCGCGTAAGCGTAAACTGTTGCGCCGTTTACTGTGCCGTAGCCGGCTGCAACGCTGCTCACAGCTCCGTCTGCGGACAGGAACTTGTCAAGCTCCGTAAAGCTATCCTCGTCATAGAGGGCAGCAAGTCTTTTTCTTGCGTCGCTGTCAGGAACATTCTGTTCCATTTCAGCCAAAGTCTTTGAAAATGCCATTTTTCTCCTCCATACCTGCTATTGAGAGCGGCAGTCGGAAACCCTTCCGCCGTCTTAATTAAAATTTATCCACAATAATTATACTACATTGAAAATAAAATAACAAGCGAAAAACTGAGATTTTTGAATTTTTTATCTTATGCAATAAAATCATTAACTTAACTAGTTATTATTTTGACAATATTCACAAAAACCAGCGACATAAATTGTCTGAAAATGAACCTTCCCGCAGGAAAATCATTTGGTACGTTTCGAGCGCGTATTACCGATATATGAGCGGAGCGAACGCAGCTCCTCCTTAGTGAGATCTCGGTAATCACCGGGCTTCAGCATACCGAGCTTTACGCCTCCGACCGCAGTCCTGCGCAGTCTGCCTACCTCAAGACCGACAGCGGTGCACATACGACGGATCTGACGGTTTCTGCCCTCCTTTATCACAAAGCGCAGCACCGTCCTGTCCGGCGCCTCGGAAAGCACCTCCACCGTGCAGGGCATGGTCTTTACGCCGTCGTCCAGCTCCACCCCGGACATCAGCCGGGACAGCTGATCCTCGTTCACCCTGCCGTCGATAGTTACACGATAGGTCTTGGGAACGTGCTTTGACGGGTGCATGATGTCGTTCGCGAACTCTCCGTCGTTGGTGAACAGCAGCAGCCCCTCGGAATTCCTGTCCAGTCTGCCCACTGGGTATACCCGCTCCTCTACTCCCTCAAGCAGATCAGACGCTATCTTCCTGCCCATTTCATCGGACATTGAGGTAACATAGCCCCTCGGCTTGTTCAGCATAATGTAACGTTTTTCGGCGCGTTCCGCAGAAATTTCCACACCCTCTACCTTTATCAGATCGTTCATGGGATCTGCCTTGTCGCCTAGAGTGCAGGGTCTGCCGTTCACCGTCACAAGTCCTGCGGAGATCAGCTCCTCCGCCTTTCTCCGGGAGCATCGCCCGCTGTCCGCGATTATTTTCTGTATTCTGACTTTTTCCATAGCTTGCCTTTCATTTATTATGTACGCCCTTCCGGGCGGTATTTTCTTATATTATTCCTGCCCATTGCAGTATTCTCTGGAACAGGCTCAGTTCCTCATCGGGCACAATGACCGTGCTGTCCGAATAAAGCGGACAGCTTTTCACCAGCTGACCGTCCAGCAGGAACTGAATTTCACCCAGCTTGTCCCCCTTGTCCACTGTGCCGTAAACGAAACGAGGCAGCAGCACCCTGCGGGTGAGCCGGCTGCGCTGCTGAGGTGTGAGCGCAAGCGTTTCCTCATGGCAGTAAACTCCGACGTCCTGCCCTGTTCCCGCGACTGCCACCCTTGAGCTGCACCCAAGCTCCAGCGGATAAGCCTTCACCTGCGTAAACCCATAGTCCAGCATTTTGGTGTGGTCGTTCCAGTCGTCGCCGGCATTCAGCGTGACTGCGATCAGTGTAACTCCGTCACGCTCCGCCGCCGAAACCAGACATCTGCGCGCATTGTCGGTGAACCCGGTCTTTACGCCGATAGCGCCGTCATACCGGGACAGCATTTTGTTGGAGTTGTACAAAGTGCGCTTATAAGGCGGATTGCCGAACTCCACCTCCGCGCTGCGGCAGCACACCACCTCCCGGAAGGTTTCCTCCTGCATGGCATAAGCGGTGAGCTTAGCCAGATCCCGCGCCGTGGTGTAATGTCCGTCTGCGTCCAGTCCGGAGGGAGTTGCGAAATGCGTGTCGGCAAGTCCAAGCTCCTCCGCTTTGCTGTTCATCAGCTTCACGAACGCAGAAATGCTCCCGCTGACGGACACCGCAGCCGCATTAGCCGCGTCGTTTCCGGAGGGCAGGAGAATGCCGTAAAGCAGGTCGCGGCGGGAAACTCTGTCCCCCTCCTGAAGTCCCATAGATGTTCCCTCCACCCTTATCGCCAGAGAGTCAACGGTGAATTCCCGGTCAAGATCCCCGGCTTCAATGGTGAGAAGCGCCGTCATTATCTTCGTGGTGCTTGCCATTGCGCGGCGCTCGTCCGCGTTCTTTTCGTAAAGCACCGTTCCGGTTTCAGATTCGATCAGGATCGCGCTTACCGCCGAGATATTTTCCGGAACCGCCGCAGCAGTAAGATCTATCGCCGCAGCAGCCGCCACCGCAAGCAGCAGAGCCGCAGCTTTTTTTATAAGCTTTTTCATATACGCACCCCTTATGATGTAAAAATTTCCATCAATAGGTTGCGCAGAATTGTGATAAATTATTCAGCGTCTTCTTCCGGCTTGCTTTCCTTTTTTGCCTTTTTGTCGGCAACCAGACCCTTGATCTTCTCGATGACTCCGGGAATAGCGTCAACTATGCCCTCTACCGGGCTGGATTTTGCGCCCAGCTCCATAAGCTCCACATCGCCGTCAGCCTTGATGACTATGAAAGCCTGCGGCTTCACCGTAACTCCCGCGCCGGCGCCTCCTGCGAACTTCTCTGCCGCCTGTGTGGGCAGATCGCTGCCGCCGGAAGCAAAGCCGAAAGATACCTTTGAAACCGGGATAATAGTTGTGCCGTTAGGAGCGGTGATCGGATCGCCAATAATGGTGTTTACGTCCACCATTTCACGGATCTTCTCCATGGATACGCCCATTACTCCCTCAATTGCGTTTGACATAATAAATACTCCTTTCAGTATATGGAAAATTATTTTCTTAACTTATTCAGTGCCGCAGCCGCGTCCTTTCTGGAAAGGTAATTCTTCACAAATCTCCCCAGCAGCCAGAACAGGAACGCCAGCGCCGCGATCAGGGTCAGCCTTGCGGTGAGATCGCACTCGTAGGTGGTTTCCTCGCTCATAAAATCGCAGTCTATCCGGAAATCCGGCTTTTTCAGAGTGAAACAGCCGTCCAGAAATGCCAGAGCGTTTCCCGCAGCCATATTCACTGCGCCAAACCTTATCGCCGCCTGCGCCGCGTCCTCGCCGCCGACCTTTATCCTCAGCCAGAATCCGGAAATGCGGGTTGCCTTGAGCAGCCGTTTCAGCGGCTTTCCAAGACTGTCCCATACCAGCTTCACCAGCTCGAAAATATCCATTAAGGTCAGCTTGCCGCCGGACTTTTTACCCGGCTTCTTTTCCGGCTTTTTTTCAGCCGCCAGCGCAGCTCCGGTCTTTTCTCCGGAGGTCTTTTTCCCGCTTGCGCTTTCCTTGTCCGAAGTATCGCCGGTTGAAATTTCCTCTGCCGCCGCAGTGTTCTCTGCGGCTTTTTCAGCGTCCTTTTTTACTTTTTTGTCCCGGCGCTTCATTTTCTTAGTCCGGGCAGGAATTCTGACCAGCGGGACAAACAGCCAGCTTATTTTAAGCCTAAGCTCATCGGCGTATTCAAACCTGACTTTAACAGAGGTCATCAGCAGAACAAGCAGAAATACAATTACCGCACCTGCGATTATCCACCCGGTCATTGCCTCACCCCGCCTCACTCGCCAGCGGTCAGTCGCCGCTGAAATTCATCTCATCAAACTCGTCAAAATCCATCTGGTCGGTGCTATCCGGAATTGTCGGAAGCCCCTTGATATCCGTCAGCCCGAAGCACCGCAGAAAATTCTCGGTGGTCTTGTAGGCTATCGGACGCCCCGGAAGGTCAAGTCTGCCGTATTCCTCAAGCAGGTCGCGCTCCACAAGGCTGTTCACCACACCGGAGCTGTCCACTCCGCGCACCTGCTCAACAAAGCTCTTTGTCACCGGCTGATTGTACGCAACCACCGCCAGAACCTCCATTGCCGCCTGCGACAGCGGCACCTGCCGCCTTGTTTCGAGCGCTGTCTTGATGTAGGGTGCGAACTCCGGCTGGGTCATCATCTGAAAGCTTTCGCCAAGCCGTTTTATGCGGAACGCGCTGTTGTTCTCGGAATACCTGTCGTTAAGACGGTCGATGATCTTCAGCACCGTTTCCTTTTCTATCTCAGTCGCGGCGGCAAGCTTATCCGCTTCTATCGGCTCTCCGCAGGCAAACAGCACCGCTTCGACCACCGCCATTCCCTCGCTGAATTTCACTGCTCCGCTCCCTCCGCTTCTGTACTGATATCATCGGCTCTGGTTCTCAGCCGCACGCTGTTTCCGTCCTCGGAGATGAAGATACGCCCCTCCTTGGACAGCTCAAGAATTGCCAGAAATGTAGCCACAGTGCGGGAACGGGGCTGATCTCTGTACAACTCGTCCATCTGCACCGTACCCTTTCGCCGCAGGCTTTTCAGCACCGACACGATTCCCGTGAACACCGTAACGTAGCTCTTAGCCACGATCGGCTTTATTGAACGGGGACGGTAGCTTGCCTTACGCCGTATGCGTTCATTCAGCGCTCCGTAGGCAAGCATAAGCTCCTCCGGCTGATGTGTTTTGTGATACGCTTTGTCAATCTCTATCTCGGCAGGCTCCCGGACGAATACAACATCGCCGAGGTACCTCTTTCTGAGCCGTTCTGCCATTGTCTTGCATAGCGCGTATTCTATCAGCGCGCCCTGAAGCTCTTTTTTCATCTCCTCGGCTTCTTCCTTTGGCAGAAGCGCCGCCGACTTTATCATAATAAGCCGCGCCGCCATTTCAAGGAAATCCGAGGTTATCTCAAGGTCAGCCTCCGACATTCTGTCGAGATACAGCATAAACTGGTCGAGAAGCACGCTTATCTCAATATCCTGAATATTCAGCTTGTGCTTCTGTATCAGCGACAACATCAGATCAAGAGGCCCCTCGAATATCTCAAGCTTGAAGCTAAGTTCCTCCATACCGCACCCCTGTCACACCGGAATAAAGAACGAAGCCTTGTCCAGAAGCCACATTACGCAGTTGCAAAGGAAACCCAGCGGAATATCGAGGAAACCAAACATCAGCAGCGCAAAGAAGATAAGATAGATTATCTGCTGATTTTTCTCCATGAAATAAACTGCCTTTGCAGGAAGAACTGTTGCAAGAATGCTGAAACCGTCAAACGGCGGAATGGGAATAAGATTGAATACCGCAAGAAATACGCTGATCTGCGCCGTCATAGCCAAGCCGGTAGCGATATAGATTGCCACGATGTTCGTCATGTTGAGCATCAGTATCTTGCAAATGATTATCAGCAGATAGCTCAGCAGAATATTTGCAAGAGACCCGGCAAGGGATGTCAGCGCTACTGCCGTGCGCGCCTTGACCTTGTTGCAGCGTCTGATGTCGATAGGCATATGCTTTGACCAGCCGATTCGGAAAAGGAACATCATAAGCGCACCCATAGGGTCGATATGTGCGAATGGGTTCAGCGTGAGCCTTCCGGCGTGTTCTGGCGTATCATCGCCAAGCTTTTTGGCTACAAAGCCTCTTGCGAACTCGCGAATGGGGAATATCACAAAAATGATAACCAGTACTGAAAAGAACGACAGCACCACGCTGACAATATCAGCGTTTGTCCTGTTACTGGAAAAAAGCAGTCCGAATAATTCTAACAAAGGTCCCTTGAACACGATAAATACTCCTTTAAATTACGTCAACGGCGCGCTTTGACGCCGATCAACAGTTTCCTGGGCAAATATATACATTTTATATTATACCTCAAATACACAGGATTTTCAAGTATTCCTGTAAAAATAATTGCATTCTTCCGGAAATATTGCTCAATATTCGCGGATTTGCGGCAAAAAATTCCCCCGGTTTGGTTCGCTGCCAACGGCAGTCCGCCTTTCCGGGGAAACTCAATTATTGTTCATTCTTTGTAAATGTAAGCTTAATATCGCTGCCGTCGGAGCTTTTCACGGTGTAATAAACCGTATTATCCTCCTCGTTGTAATACAGCGTGAACAGCACCTTTCCGTCGTTGTTCCTGACGTTTATTCCGTCAGAATTGCGCTCGTACTTGAGCTGATCTCCGGTAACTCCGCCGGAGCTTTGGCTGAAATAATCGTCAGTGATCGTGATAACCACCGGCTCGCCGCTCTCCGGAGTGTAAGTCCAGCTGCCATTTAGCTTATCCATATCTATCGAACGGCTGCACCCGGCGCAGAGCGCTGTAATTACCGCTGCGAGAATCAACGCTTTAAAAAAATTCTTCATGTGATATCTCCTGTCTGATGTGGTACAGTGAATATTCTAGCACAATTGCAGCGGGTTGTCAACTGCCGGCGGAAATTCTTTTCGCGGCAGCCTGTCTTAACTACTCAGCCGCTGAAGCGCTCCGGGGATTTGTGCCGCGTTTCATCACATATACAATTCCGCCGTCCGTCATCGTGAGGGTGTCGTTTGAGCTGTCGTAGGTCATCACAACATCGCCGTATTCGTATGTGATAACCGCGCCGTCGTCGGTTATTCTGTACTTCATCTTTTCCGAATCATCAGCAGAGGGCAGCGCCCTTACTCCGTCTGAATCGAATTCAAGCATAAGCTCTGAGGAAATGTCGTTTTCGTCCGCCCATTTCCAAAAGTCCTGACCGTCCACAGTGATCACGCTCCATGTGCCGTATATCCATCCCGCCTCGTAGTTCTCGCTTGCCTCCTTGCGGGGATTTGTTCCGCGCTTGAACTCCGTGTAATTCTCACCGTCAGAGTATGTCAGGATATCCTTTGATGGGTCGTAGACAAAACTGCACCATACCGTCATATCCTCGTCATAAAGCACCACGCCGTCGTCGGTTATCTGATAGGTGTATGTATAGTCAACTCCCTTTGAGCCGCTCACCCTCTGGCAGCTTGTGCTGTCAAAAACAAGCTGATACTCTCCGTCCAGACCCATTTCGTCCGCATAGTCCCAGAAATCCTGTCCGTTTACGGAAATATTGCTCCATGTGCCGTAGATCCAGTCTGCCATGTAGCCGCCGGTCACGTCCGGGATATCAGATGAAGTCGTTACGGGAATATCACTGCCGGCATCGGATTCCTCCGCTGCTGAAGCATCTGAAATCACCTCCGGCTCAGTGCTTTCCGGAGCGGAGCTTTCGCTTTCGTCCGTGGAAGCTTCCGGCTCAGAGGACTGCGGCTCGGACGAAGTCAGCTCCGGCATTTCAGGGGTCTGGGAATCCTCGGAGCTTTCAGCATTCCCGGCGCAGCCGCTTAGCAGCACAGTCAGCGCGAGTATTCCGGAAATTACAATGTGATTTGTCTTTTTCATTTTTCCTCCAGAATGATCTTTATTTTCGTTCTATTGTACCATATTTTTAATATCTTTGCAATACAATTCTGCGTTTTTTAGGTCAGATCTGTCGGTACTTGAACTACGTCAGCGTACTCCTTATGCCCTGTTTCTTCTCAGCACCGCTCCCACCGCCGAAAATACCGCGAACACCGCGATATTGACGCAGACAATGCTTGCGCCGCCGGGAGTTCCGAATTCGTAGGATATCACCATTCCGGATATGAATGTCACGACTGATATCACCGCCGAGCATATCGTCACCGCCCGGAAACTCTTGAAAACCCTCATGCTGCACAGCGCCGGGAAAATGATAAGGCTTGAGATAAGCATTGATCCCATCATTCTCATGCCGATAACGATAGTCAGCGCCGTAAGCAGCGCGATCAGCATATTGTATGTTCCGACCTTCGTGCCTGTCGCCCGGGCGAAGCTCTCGTCAAAGGTTATCGCAAATATCTTCGTGTAGAAGAACACAAACAGCACCAGCACCAGCAGCGCCAGAGCAACGCTTATTACCACGTCCTCGTCGCTTATTGCGTAAATGCTGCCGAAAAGGTAGCTGTCAAGGTCGCTGTTCATTCCGGAGAGGGAAACCGCCATAACGCCTATCGCAAGCGCTCCGGTGGAGATCAGCGCGATCGCCGAATCCCCCTTTATCTTGCTGCTGGAGGAAATACGGAGCAGCAGAAACGCCGCCGCAATAACCACCGGAACGGCGACCACCATAGGCGCCCAGTTCATCACCGCAGCTATCGCCAGAGCGCCGAAGCCCACATGTGAAAGCCCGTCGCCTATCATGCTGTAACGCTTAAGTACAAGGCTGACGCCGAGCAGAGCGGCGCACAGCGACACCAGAATACCAACGATCAGTGCGCGGAATAAAATCGGGGTGCTGAAAAATGCGGAAATAATGTCACCCATTGTTCTCGCCGCCTTTCATGAAGTCGGAGGAGCTGTCCGCGAGGAATTCCCCCGGAGTGCCGAAAAACCATGTGTCCTGCCTCAGGCAAAGTATATGGCTGGCATATTTCATAGCCGCAGAAATATCGTGAGTTACCATAATGACTGTTACTCCGCTGCGGTTTATGTCCGCGATAAGCTCATACATCTCCGCTGTAACCATCGGGTCAAGTCCCGACACCGGCTCGTCAAGAAGCAGCAGCTTTTTTGTCGCGCAAAGCGCCCTCGCAAGCAGCACCCGCTGCTGCTGACCGCCGGAAAGCTCCCGGTAGCTGCGCTTTCTGAGGTGTGTAATTCCAAGACGCTCCATATTTTCCGCAGTCATTTTCCTCTCCCGGTCGGAATAAAACGGACGTATCCCGCGGGAATTAAGACAGCCGGAGATCACCACCTCGTAAACGCTCGCCGGAAAATCCTGCTGAGCGCCGGTCTGCTGCGGAAGGTAGCCGATCTCATTCTGCTTCAGTCCCCCGCCAAAGGTGATAGTCCCGCCAACAGGCTTTTTCAGCGAGAGGAGCGCTTTCACAAGGGTGCTTTTTCCGGAGCCGTTTTCCCCGACAATGCAGAGATAATCCCCGCCGGTCACACGAAAATCCATATCCTTAATGACCGTCATATTCTCATAGGAAAGCGTAAGATTTTCAATATTTATGAGAAATTCCTGTTTGTCCAATGCCGTCACTCACCTTTTCAGTATATCGGATAAAGTGTCATAATTCCGCTGCATGATCGAGAGCCATGTTTCCCCGGCGGCGAAATCGTCCGAGGAAATGTTGTGGCAGGTGTGAAATTCCACAGTTTCAAGCCCGGTGTCCCCGGCAAGCACGTCTGCCAGCCGCCTGCTTGAAAGCTCAATGCAGAACACAGCGGGAACTGAATTTTCGTCCTTCAGCTTTTCCAGCAGGAAGGTCATAGTCTGGGCAGACGGCTCGGTTTCGCTGCCGCAGCCGGGAAAAGCCGCATAGTAATTCAGCCCGTACTCTTTAAAGAAGTATAACAGCGGAAATCTGTCGCCGAAAATAAAATAACGCCGCTCGCCGCTGAACAGCTCCTTAAATCTGCCGTCCAGCTCGTCTATCTGCGCCGCGTAGCTTCCGGCATTTGAGGAGAGGACCTCCGAATACTCCGGAAACAGCTCCGCAGCCTTATTTCCTAATGCCCTCACTATTGCGGCGGCATTCTCCGGGGAAGTCCAGACGTGCTCATCAAATTCCTCATCATGCTCGTCGTGGTCGTCCACGTCATGCTCATGCTCCTGCATTCCCTCGGAAAACTCCTCGTCCAGAAGTGAAACTACCTCGGTCATGCGGAATGTGCTTACCTCCGGTGCGGATTTCAGCACGCTCTCCACCCATTCGTCCGACTCGCCGCCGTTGTAGATGAAAAGGTCGCAGCCGCTTATCTCAACGATATCCTTTGCGGAGGGGTCGTAGCTGTGGCTCTCCTGACCGGGCTTGAGCAGCATTCTTACCTCGGCTGTGTCGCCGAAAACCTGCCGCGCAAAATCATACGCCGGGAAGATCGTGGCGATGACCAGCGGCTTATCTCCACTTCCTGCGCCGCTCCCGCTGTTTCCTGAGGAGCAGCCGCACAGCGCCGCCCCTAACACAACTGCGGAAATCACCGCAGCGATAATTCTTTTTATATTTCTCATTTGTTCTCCTTTTCCCTGTTCTCTAGTTCACGCTGACATTCGCTGCACAGCCCGTAAATTATCGTTCTGCCGATGTCCACCGTGAAGCCATGGCTCTGCTCGATGTGCTGCTGCATTTCCTTCATAAAGGAGCAATCCATGTGAATGAGCTTCTGGCAGCGGTCGCATTTCAGATGAAAATGCGTGCTGCACTTATGCTCGTCCATAAGCTGGTAGCAAGCGCCGGAGCCGTCCCCGGAAAAGCGCTTCAGCACACCCTGATTTGCAAGCCGTGTGAGGGTGCGGTAAACCGTAGCCTCCCCGACGGAAACCTCGCCGCTGACGATAATATCCTTTGCGGTAAAGCAGCTCCCGCGGTGACGGCTGAAAAATTCCACGATCTCGTCCCGCTGTTTTGTGTTGTAATTATTTCTGTCCATAGCCGTCACCTCCGCTTGAATTTGATTTTGATTTTCACTTTCAGTTTCATATTATAGCACATCAATTCATAAAATGCAAGGGTGTGAATTAAAAAATATTGCAAATTATATGAAGATGTGGTATAATTAAATGGTAAATCGTAATTTACGGAGTTAGTAATATGGATATTTTATTTAAAAAAGATGATTTTATTTTTTCATATAGAGTTGGCGGTATACTGATTCAGAATGGTAAGATTTTACTGCAACGACCTATAAATGATGATTATGCAATTATAGGCGGTCATGTCACAAGTATGGAAACAAGTGAGGAAACTTTGAGAAGAGAATTCGAGGAAGAACTTCATGCCAAAATAGCTGTTGATAAATTAATGGCAATAGGCGAAATATATTTCACATGGAATAGCAAACCTTGCCATCAGTTATGCTTGTATTATAATGTTCATCTACTTGATAACAGCATTCCGCTTGACGGTGTTTTTCACGGTTATGATGAACTGAATAATGAAAGAATAAATTTAGATTTCTGCTGGGTCTCTTTGGAGGATTTGAAGAATGGCACTAAGGTATATCCTTTAGAATTAATTCCATATATCATTGAGCCAAAGAACCAGATTGTTCATTTCATTTCAAAACAAATATAACCGACAAATTCCTCCACACATTTTAAATTACAAGGAGCGTGAACCGGTATGCTGGACTACTGTATGTGTCCGAAATGCGAGCGTATGATAATGCTGGACTCCGAGTTTGATACCGGCTTCTGCCTTTACTGCGGAACTCACATCAGCTATGAGGAATCCCGCGAATTCTTTCTTGAGGGACTAAAAAGCGCAATTCCGGACGATCTGGCGATAGAAGCCGATCTCAGTGAGCTTATAGACGAGGACGACTGCTGCGAGGACAACTACGGCATGGACGAATGCCGGGAGCAGTGCGCAAAGGCGCAGGAATTCATGGGAAAGTGGGATTTCGCCGCCGCATTTCAGCACTTCACCGCCGCGCTTGAATGGCGTCCCAAGGATTTCGAATCCTGCTGCGGCAGGCTCACCGCCGGAATCCTGAAACTCAACGATGTGGAGAACTGGGAGCAGCGCCTGTCCGACTGCATTTCTCTGATACGCGGTCAGAACGACTGGAATATGACGCAGAAATCGCTGGAATACTCCCTGAATATCCTAAAACGCTTCCTTTCAAAGGGCGGAAGATTTGTTTCCCCGGTATACACCTACGGATTTTTCAGAACCCTTTGCGAGAGTTTCCCGGAGCTTCGGACAGAGGCTGCGGTGATCTTCGCCCACTGCGTCAATGTGGACAACGCGCCATTTACCGACGCGGCGCGGCTGGATCACGAAACAACCCGCTTTGCCGTCGGCAGCTATCCTCAGGAGCCTGACAAGAATCTGAGCCGCAGCATGCTGCTTATCATGAAATACCACCCGGACAGCCGCGCAAGGCATTCCCTCTGTCGGGCACTGTATGTCTACGACCGAGCCGTATGGCTGCGCAGCCGGGACGAAGCCCGGATAAACGATGCGCTGACTTTCCTTGAAAAGATGTTCGACGAAAGCTTCGGCAGCGAGGACAGAAAGGCTGCGCTTGACGCAGGATACGATTTCCTGATGATGGGCGGGATCGAGCCTGCCTCCACTCAGAGGGAAAAACTAATGTTCCTGTCCGGGGTCTATTCCTATCAGCAGACGAAACGCATGGAGCGCTTTTTCAGCGGCAGCGCGTTCTTTAACCGTCTTTATCTTGAGATCTACCTGAAACAAAAGGGCGCAAGCCCACTCAGCGCAGAATACAAGCGAATTGAAGCAAAGCTGAGATCCCTTACATAACGATACCGAAAGGAAGTAATTTTATGGCAAACATGAAAAAACTCACCCGCGATTATGGCGAAATAATCTGGACAGGCAAAAAATGTATTCTCGGAATGCCCATTTCGTTCACCCGTTACATTCTTACAGAAAGCAAGCTTATTACCAGAATAGGTCTTCTCAACCTCAGGGAGGACGAGATCGAGCTTTACCGGGTATACGACAAATCCATGAAGCTGCCGCTAGGTCAGAGGATAGTCGGCTGCGGCACGATCACCCTGCTTTCAAAAGACAGCGACACCCCCAGCAAGGTTATCCAGTCCGTAAAGCACCCCCGCGACGTGAAGCGCCTTCTTGACAAGGCAGTTCAGGAGCAAAGGGATAAGTACAGCGTAAGAGGCAGAGATATGATGGGAGCCTCCGCTCACATGGAGGACAGGGACGGCGACGGATTCCCAGACGACCAGGAATGTCCGGAATGCCACGGTCATGACGCAGACTGAATGACCGTGTAATTGACAATATCCACAACTGGTCGTATATTCGCCACATATTACAAAAATGTAACCATTTTTTTGGCAATATACACTTGATTTTCTTTCCGAAGTGAGATATAATTATACTATTCACAGGTCTTTTCAGACAAAAATACCCTGTAAAAAACTAGGAGAATAACAAATGCCAGACAAAAAAGACGGATTGAATGTCTGCCTGATGAACGATTCGTTCCCGCCTGTTATTGACGGAGTGGCAAACACAGTCCTGAATTATGCCGAAATAATAAACAGCGAACTCGGAAAGGCAACAGTAGTCACACCGGAATACCCAGATGTTCAGGATAATTTCCCGTTCCCGGTGGTAAGATACACCAGTATGTCCATAACCGAGAAAATATGCAATTACCGCATGGGGTATCCGTTCTCGGCAAGCAAGCTGGATTCTCTCACCAGCAGCGGATTTGATATAATCCACAGCCACTGCCCCTTTGCGTCTATGGTCATGGCGCGGGTGCTGCGTATCAAAACAGGTCTGCCTATCGTGCTTACCTACCACACCAAATTCGATATAGATATCAAACGGGCGCTTCCCACAAAGCTCATGCAGGATCAGGCGATAAAGATGATCGTGGCTAATATCTCCGCCGCCGACGAGGTGTGGACGGTCAGCGAGGGCGCGCGCCAGAACCTCATCAGCATAGGATATGAAGAAACCGAGGGCAGAAGGATCCGCATAATGGAGAACGGAGTTGACTTCCCCAGAGGGCGCGCAAATGCCGACGAAGTGGCGTATTTGCGGCAGGAGCTGGGACTTGAGGGTCACGGACCGGTGTTCCTGTTCGTGGGACGTCTTCTGTGGTACAAGGGCATCCGCCACATTCTCAACAGCCTGAAGCTGCTGGACGAACGCGGGATAGACTTCCGAATGATGTTTGTCGGGGACGGAGCAGACCGAGCCGAGATCGAAGCATACGCTGATGAGCTTAAGCTCACGGAAAAATGCGTCTTTACCGGAGCGATTTACGATCGTGAGGAGCTGCGGATTTATTACACCGCCGGCGACCTGTTCATTTTCCCATCGCTGTATGACACCAACGGCATTGTAGTTCGTGAAGCCGCCGCCTGCGGAGTAACCTCGGTGCTGATAAAAGGAAGCTGCGCCGCTGAGGGGATCACCAACCACCGCACCGGGATTCTTGTTGACGACACTCCGGAGGCTATCGCAGCGGAGCTGGAATACGCCGCCTGCCATCTTGACGAGATCCACCAAATGGGCGAACACGCAATGAACGAGGTGTATATTTCATGGGAAACCTCGATCAAAAACGCATACAACCGTTATGGCGAGATCATTGCAAACTGCCGCAACGGAAAAACCAGCAATACCGAAACCGACCTGCAAATGGACTTTTTCTCCGGAATAAGCAGAATGACTGACGCGGTTCAGCGGTTCAGGAGCATTCCCGCCGTTTCCGCGCTTCGTGAAACCAACAGCCGGAGCATTGCAAAGCGCCGCGCCAAGAAAGAGGAAAAGAAAAAGCTGGGCGAGGACGCATCGGACAAAGAATAAACCAATGAGCCTGAGAGAAAATCTCAGGCTCGTTTTTATCATGTGAAATCTATCTCATATCGTACACCGTTTGATAAAAGAACTCCGTCGGTGAGTCTGATACATAGAATAATTGTATTTTCATCATCGAAATTGTTATGCCCGTTATCTATCCACTCTGCAAAGGCGAGTTTCAGCTTTTCCGCGATGTGTGTATTTTCGGCACTGCCAAAATAACCAAGGTTTTCCGCAGTACCATGAGCGGTAAACCATTCTCCAGAAACTGCCGCAGTCGGATTTTTCTCAAGCTGCTTCATTTTTTCCGACAAAGCGTAGGTGATAATATAAAACGCACCGTCCTCGTAATATGCGTCAACGCTGCGGACATACGGAATATTGTTCTCCGCTGTGGCAAGCGCAATGATACTGTCCCTGCCAAAGCGCTCCCGCATTATCTGGGCTGTATGGTTTGCCAACTTTTCCATTTCATTTTCCTCTCATGTCCGGACTAAAGAGTTGCGGCTATCTCCTCCAGCCTGTCCACAGACTCCCGCAAACGGTCAAAGGTGTCGTAATTCTCCCTGTACAGCTCCACGATATAAGCGCCGTCGTAGCCGATCTCGGACATTTCCCGCATAAGCCGCCGGAAATCAAATCCGCCGTGTCCCACCGGCAGGCAGTCCTTATCGCCGTCGCCGTCGCTGATGTGCAGATGAATGATATTCTCTCCCAGTTCCCGGACGTAATCAAACACGTCCGCATGGCTGCGGCGGGTCTGCTTTAGATCCAGCACGAACCTCGCGTGATCTCCAAGCTCCCGCTTCATCATTTTCAGGAATTCCAGATCGCCGGACAGGCAGTAGCTTACATTCTCCTGCGCCACAGTGACGCCGTGCTCCCTGCCGATCTCCGACAGCAGACGGAACTGCTTCACATAATGCTCCGGAGAACATTTGCTGCTGAGTATAGCCCCGTGAAGCACAAAGATCTTCGCGCCAAGACGGTTCATGCTATCGAAAAATCCACTGTACATATCAAGCATTTCCTCAATACGCCTGTCGTAAGTAGAAAACAGAAACACCGACTCCATAGGAGAGGAGAATGGGTGAAAGCTGGTGATGTTCATTCCGTTTTCCTGAATGGTGTCCGATATCATCGAGATGACAGGATCTTTCGCCTCGCTGGTACTGTTCGCAAACAGCTCAGCGGTCTTTATACCCCTCGCCGCAAGCTCTCTGAATGCGTCTTCGGCATGAAGCGGATAAAGCGACGCAGAGGAAACCCCGATCTTCATACAATGCACCTCCCAGATCATCTTATTTTATATCACAGGGTAAATCAAGACTGTTTATCCAACTCCACTCTTACCCTGCCGTCAGCCAGCACAAGCTTTCCTGCATGGGGATTTCCCTGTCTGTCAAGGAAGCCCTTGAGCGTAATAGAGCTGCCCTTTTCCAGTATCCGCTTTGCCTGAGTGGGAGTGACCTCCTTGCCCCAGATCTCCTTCATGAAGAAGAAGCCGCAGGCTCCCCTGCTGTCCTCGCAGGAATAGGACTTCTGGAACTCATATACATTCTTGCCGCAGTTGGGACACTTCCCCACGACCGGAAGTCTTGAGAAACGGAACGGATTGCTCTCACGGGAGGTTTCCCCGGCATTGTCCTTGATGAGCTGCTTTGTAAAGCTTATTATCTCGTCAAGGAACTGCTGGTCGTCCGCCTGACCTCTTGCGATCTTCTGGAGGGTGCTCTCCCACTCCGCGGTCATTGCGGCAGATTTGACCTTTTCCGGAACGACGTCTATCACCCGTATTCCCTTATCAGTGGGAATGAGCTGCTTTCCCTTGCGCTCGACATACTGCCGCTTCACAAGTGTTTCAATTATCGCCGCCCTTGTCGCCGGAGTGCCAAGTCCCTTTTTCTCCACGTCGTCGTCATCGTCATAATCTGCGCTTCCGGCGTGTTCCATTGCAGACAGAAGCATATCCTCAGTGAAGCGCTTCGGAGGAGTGGTCTTATGCTCAAGCTGTTTCACAGCCTTTACAGCAATTTCACTGCCCTCCTCAAGCGGCGGAAGAACTCCCTCCGGCTCATCGGACTTGTCCTCCTCCGGATCGGAGGTTATTCCTTTCAAACCTGCCCTGATCGCTGCCTCAAGCTGCTTCCAGCCGCCGTTTACCACTGTCTTTCCACGGGCGGTGAAATCTCTGCCGCCGCACTCAAGCTGCGCTGTCACCGTGTCATAGGTGTGTACCGGAGATACCGCCAGCAGCAGCCGTATCGCAATAAGCGACAGCACATTCCAGCAGTCCTCGGAAAGCCTGCTGAAATCATACCTTGATATTTCCTTTGTGGGGAGCAGCGCATGGTGATCGCTAACCTTATCGTTATTGATAAGCCGCTTTACGTCCGGGGTAATTCCCATAGCCTCATAGTCCGCGCCGAATTTGAACGCTCTCGCCGTCAGCCTTACCATTTCCGCAGCGGTCTGCTCCATGTCGTCGGTTATGTAGCAGCTATCGGTTCTGGGATAGGTGATGAGCTTGCTCTCATACAGCTTCTGGGCGCAGTCAAGGGTCTGCTGAGCGGTGTAGCCATACAGCTTGTTAGCGTCCCTTTGGAGGGTCGTCAGGTCGTAAAGCTTAGGCGGATTTGCGTTTTTCTGCTCCTTTACGACAGATCTCACCAGCGCGGTTTTTCCGCAGGCCTCCGCCGCGGCTTCTGCCTGCAAAGGCTCGATCTTATCGCTCTCGGCGGTGAACTTACCGCAGTTTAATTCCAATGTGTAATACCTTGCGGACGCAAACTGCTGGATCTTTTTCTCCCGCTCCACCAGCATTGCAAGAGTCGGGGTCTGCACTCTGCCCACGGACAGCAGGCTGCGGTACTTCACGGTAAAAAGCTGGGTCGCGTTCATTCCAACTATCCAGTCCGCTTTGTTGCGGGCAAGTCCGCTGCGGTAAAGCGCGTCGTAATCCTCGCCGGGCTTCAGATTTTCAAAGCCCTCCCGGATAGCCTCGTCTGTCATGGAGCTTATCCACAGTCTTTTAAAGGGCTTGGTGCAGCCCGCCTGATAATAAACATACCGGAAAACGCATTCGCCCTCACGCCCCGCGTCGGTAGCGCAGATTATCTCGTCCACGTCCGGGCGGTTCATCAGCTCCTTCAGCCGCTCAAACTGAGGCGCTGTGCTTTCTGCGACAGTCCACCGGAATTCCTCCGGAATGATCGGCAGATTGGACAGCTTCCACGGCTTCGCGTACTTCTTATCGTATTCCTCCGGAGAGGACAGCGCCACAAGATGACCGAAGCACCAGCTTACGATGTAGCCGTTTCCCTCGGTGCAGCCGTCGTCCCGGCGGCGGGTAGCGCCGATTATCTTTGCGATAGAATTTCCCACGGAGGGCTTTTCTGCTATAACTAACTTCATGTATTTTCCTTTCTTATGCCAGAAGCATTTTTCTCTTGACAACAGGATTTATTAATGATAAAATATGTTTAGGAACACGCTGATCAATGTAATTCAGCAGCGTGATCTCCCGCGTATGAACGGGGCAAATTTGATTTAGGGACACGCTGATTAAAGCGAAGCGTATCAAATTCAGCCGCGTGAGTATGCGGGTTTGAACGGGGCGAATTTGATTTAATCAGCGTTTCCTTAGACATTACAGGGTCGGAGGTAACAGCATGGCAAAAAAAGACGACAACAGAAAAAAGAACAACGACAAGCTGCGCCGTCAGGTGATATTCAACTGGATAATATGCGGGATCTCATTTGTCGCCATCATAATTCTGAACCTTATCGCCCGGAATCAGTGATACTGCGCAATAACTACGGCTGTGTAACGTACCGCTGCACAGCCGTTTCTTTATATCCGCCTGTTGATGTAGTCCAGTATATCTCCCATAACCTCGTCGCGGTTCAGCTCAAAAAGCAGCTCATGCCGCGCTCCGGGATATATCCGGATATTCACATTGCAGCCGTGTTCAAGATACCTCATGCAGGCAGCCCTTACCCCTGCGCCGTATTCTCCCACCGGATCCATTGAACCGGACAGGAACAGTATCGGGAGATCCGTGGGTGTGTTCTCAATAACGCTTTGGGAATTAGCGCACATCAGCGCGTTCAGCAGATCCTTGAAGCCGGCGACAGTGAATGTGAAATTGCACAGCGGGTCGGCATTGAATTTGTCAACATTCTCGTCAACTCTGGACAGCCAGTCGTTTGGGGTGCGGCGGTTGGACATTCTGAGGTTGAACACGCCGAACGCAAGCCGTCTGCTGAACTCCGGACGAAATCTGCTGTCCTTTGTATGGCACAGCGCTTCAAGCAGCCGTCTGAGCGGAGCAG